>JBPCSZ010000035.1:0-50928 GCA_051006655.1 Chitinophagaceae bacterium | reverse complement strand
TGGCGCTTTGTACTTTCAATCCCGAATTTTCAATCAATTCTTTGGCGGCTTCAGCATTGGTTCCTTGTAAACGAACAATAACCGGTACTTTAATTTCACCAATGGCATTGTAGGCATCAACCACCCCTTGGGCTACACGGTCGCAACGAACAATACCACCAAAAATGTTCACCAAAATGGCTTTTACATTCGGGTCTTTTAAAATAAGGCGGAATCCGGCTTCAACGGTTGTGGCATTCGCTCCACCGCCTACATCCAAGAAGTTGGCGGGTTCACCACCACTTAATTTAATCATATCCATGGTGGCCATGGCCAAACCGGCTCCGTTCACCATACAACCCACGTTACCGTCGAGTTTTACATAGTTTAAGTTGCTTTCGCTGGCTTCTACTTCGGTTGGATCTTCTTCCGATTTGTCGCGTAAGGCCGCTAAATCGGCATGGCGAATCAAGGCATTGTCTTCCAAATTCATTTTGCAGTCTACGGCAATCATCTTGTCGTCGCTGGTTTTGAATAATGGATTGATTTCCAACATATCGCAATCCAATGCTGTGAAGGCTTTGTATAAATTAGTCACAAACTTCACGCAGTTTTTCATGGCTTCACCGCTCAACCCTAAATTAAAGGCAATTTTGCGGGCTTGGTAACCTTGTATAGGACTTCCGGGTTTAATCCACTCTTTGAAGATTTTTTCCGGAGTATCGTGGGCTACGTCTTCAATGTTCATACCACCTTCGGTACTGTACATAATAACGTATTTCTTTTGCGTACGATCGAGTAAGATAGAAAGATAAAATTCTTTTTGTGGGTTAGGTCCTTCGTAATAAGCATCTTCCGCCAAGAAGATTTTATTCACCACCTTACCGGCTTCGCCCGTTTGGAGGGTAACCAAGGTATTACCCAACATGTTGGTAGCTACTTGTTCGGCCATTTCTTCCGATTTTACTACTTGTACACCATGTTGCTCAGGTACTTCTTTGAACGTTCCTTTACCACGGCCTCCGGCATGAATTTGAGCCTTAATGACTACAAAGCGAGAATTGGTTCGGGTGCTTATGTCGCGGTAAGCGGCTTTGGCTTCTTCAATGCTCGTGCAGGCAACACCCGCTTGAACAGGAACCTGAAAACGCGTCAACAGTTCTTTGGCCTGATATTCGTGTAAATTCATCGTGTTAAAAATTTCGGCAAAGGTAGCGGTGATTTTTGGCTTTTCATTGCTTTTTTTTATTTCGATCTAAACCTATATTTTCATACCAATGTCGACTTTATTCCATGTCATTTATTCTACGGATACCTTATATTTGCCCGAATAGTGGAGCACAAAACACTGATATATGTAATTGGCGCATTCTTAGTATCGCTCGTGACACAATATTTAGTTATTGATTTGTCGCACAAACGTGGCATCTTTATCGACGATAACAAGAGCGACCTTCCCCAAAAAATGCATTTGGCACCAACCCCCCGTATTGGAGGTTTGGGAATTTTTGTTGCGGTTTTGTTCATTTCACGCGAACAATCGTTGGGCTTATACCTTTTGTTGTGTTTACTTCCCGCCTTTTTAGCCGGTTTTTTGGAAGATTTGTTGGCTAAAATTTCACCGGCCCGTCGCTTACTCATCATGAGTGTTTCAGGAGTTATGGCTATTTATCTCCTCAGGGCCGTCGTTACCGATTTTGGGTTTATACAAGTCCCCGAATGGTTGGGTATTTTAATTACCATGGTGGCCATTTTAGGACTCATTAACGGCACCAACATGATTGATGGCTTTAATGGTTTGTCATCGGGGGTTAGTTTAATCATTTTTTCTACTTACTTCATTATGGCTTGGCGTGTTGGCGATATGTCGATGGCCTATATCTGCTTGGTTATTATGGCGGCCATTTTAGGCTTTTTGATTTTTAATTTCCCCTTCGGTAAAATCTTTTTAGGCGATGGGGGAGCCTATTTATTAGGCTTCTTGCTAGCCTTGGTTTCTATTTTGATTGTAAAACGCAATGCCGCCATTTCCCCTTGGTTCGCGTTGGTTTCTTTAATTTATCCGGTTTGGGAGGTGATCTTCTCGTTTACCCGCCGAACGGTAGTGCATCGATTATCGCCGTTTTATCCGGACTCGAAACATGTGCATCAATTAATTTTTAGAAACATCACCCGTCGTAATAATCCACTCACAACTTTAATTATTTATCCGGTGGTTGCCTTCATCAACACCATCGCTGTTATATATTACAATAACATGTTTGTGTTATTCGTAGTGTCTATTTGCTTTGTTTTATGCTATTCTCTCTTTTATTTTTATTTTTCACGCCGAGAGTTGGCGCAAAAAAGCAAACAATAACCTGTTGAATGATTAACTTTGCACCTTTAAAAAAAAACAACATGATTTTCGATCAGTTATTGAACAAAGAAAAAAAATTGGCGGTTATTGGGTTAGGCTATGTGGGGTTGCCAATTGCCTTGGAGTTTGCCCGAAAAATTAATGTGATTGGTTTCGATATCAATGCCAAACGCGTTGATATGATGAAAAATAAAATTGACCCAAGTAATGAATTGGATTCAAGTGCGTTCGATGGTTGTTCCATTGAATTTACCGATTCTATTGAAAAATTGAAAGAAGCCTCTTTTTATGTAGTGGCTGTACCTACACCGGTCGATAAACATAATGTTCCCGATTTAACCCCCGTATTAAAAGCCTCCGAAACCATTGGTAAAGTGGTAAAAATGGGCGATTATGTGGTGTTTGAATCAACAGTATACCCCGGTTGTACCGAAGAAGATTGCTTACCCGTAATTGAAAAAACATCAGGCTTAAAAGGCATGGTCGATTTCAAATTGGGTTATTCACCCGAGCGTATTAATCCGGGAGATAAAGAACATACTCTTCAAAATGTAGTGAAAGTAGTTTCCGGTTGCGATGCTGAATCGTTGGAAGAAATTGCTAAAACCTACGAATTGGTGGTGCATGCCGGCGTTCATCGTGCTTCTTCCATTAAAGTAGCCGAAGCCGCCAAGATTATTGAAAACACCCAACGCGATTTGAACATCGCCTTAATGAATGAATTGTCGGTGATCTTCGATCGCTTAGGCATTAATACTTACGAAGTGCTCGAAGCGGCAGGTACCAAATGGAATTTCTTGAAATTCTTCCCCGGTTTAGTGGGTGGACATTGCATTGGCGTAGATCCTTACTACCTCACGTATAAGTCGGAACAATTAGGGTATAAAAGTCGCGTAATTTTATCGGGTCGTACCATCAACGATGAAATGGCGTCTTATGTAGCCAAGAAAACCGTGCAATCGATTCTTAAATCGGGTAAGGATGTATCGAAAGCCAAAGTATTGGTAATGGGTACCACCTTTAAAGAAAATGTATCGGATATCCGCAATTCCAAAGTGGCCGATTTGATTCATGAATTGAAAGATTACAGCGTGCACGTGGATGTAATTGATCCGCATGCGGATAGCGATGAACTCGACCACGAATATGGCTACCGTTTAGCCGAAAACGTTGGCGAGGGTTACGATGCCATTGTGGTGGCTGTAAACCATAAGGAGTATGTTGGTTTAGATGAAAACTATTTCTTATCGAAAATGAACGCCGGTGGTTTATTAGTCGATTTGAAAGGCATTTACCGCAACCAATTCAAGCAATTGGCTTATTGGAGCTTGTAATTTGAATTAACGAATATTGAAATCCGTGATTTGCACCCGCAGGTCACGGATTTTTTTATGCATTGCTGTCACGTTTAATGCAATGTCGTTACGGTTTGCTTCGCGAAACAAACCGAATACGGTACTGCCGCTGCCACTCAATGAAGCATAGGTACAACCCGCATCGTATAAGGCATCGCGAAGCCATTGAATTTGAGGGAATGCCGGAATCAAAGGCGCTTCAAAATCGTTCACTAAACGGTCACGCCAGGTCTCTACAGGGTCTTGTACCACATCGCGTACCTTGAATGCAGGTTCCTTGGGCACAATACCTTGAAAGGCTTTCGCGGTGGGAATCGGGAAGGGCGGTTTGATGAGGACTATATTCCAATTGCTTAAGTTGAGTGTAATTGGACTAATTACTTCCCCGCGGCCTTCGGCATAACAGGGGCGATTATAGAGGAAGAAAGGACAATCGCTGCCTAATTGCAAAGCCATATGCCTTAGTTCTTCTTCGCTAATATCTAAATTAAAGTATTGCTTAAGTCCTTTTAAAAGAAACGCCGCATCGGCAGAACCACCGCCTAAGCCGGCCCCGTGTGGAATATTTTTTAACAAGTGAAGTGCCAAGGGCGGTAAAAAAGGAAAGCGTTCCAGCATTAGCCGGTACGCTTTCCAAACAATATTCGATTCGGGTTCTTGAGTTACCGAAATGCCTTCAACGTGTAAACGACTTTCTTCGGAAGGAATAAATTCAAGGGCATCGCACCATGCTACCGGCGCAAAAACCGTTTCAAGGTCGTGGAAGCCATCGTTTCGTTTTCGAACAATCGATAAGCCTAAATTGATTTTGGCATTCGGAAATAATAACATGAAAAATTAAAAAACGTTGGCGGCTTGTTTTTCTTTGTATTGTTTAATTTGGTCAATCATAGCTTTGAGGGCTAAATCGAAGGATTCTTCAAATAATTTAGATTCGTATTTTACAAAGAAGGTATGTTTTGGAATATGCACTTTAATTTCGGCTATCTTGTCTTTAATTTGATGAACCACATTGTCTACTTTTAAATAAACTTCCACATCAATAATGCTATCGTGGTAAGTTTTGAGTTTAGCTACTTTTTCTTGTACATGGTCTAACAATTTTTTGTCGGCTTCAAAGCGATGAGTTTGAATCTTAGTGTTCATAAAAATAGGGTTTTGTGGTAAACGAAAAGAACTAGGTTAAAGATAAGTATTATTTCATTTGAAGGGGAATAAAATTGATGCTTGTTCTAAAATTTATAATGGTCTTAACGTGTGTTTATTTGAATGGCATCATGGACGAATAGATAGTGAAAATTTAAAGGAAAATTGGTTGATGCAAGAGGAGAAGTACGTCTGTTTGATCGTCGAAATATCATGGTTTAGCAGCGAAGATGTAGGCGATGGAGCCGAAGAGTGCGACGCAATTGCGCTCGGAATTGGTAGCGGCGGCGATGACCAAAAGAAAACCAACCTAAAAGAAAAAGCCTTTGTATCGGGTGCGACACAAAGGCTTTTGGTTGAGTTGTTGTATGGATTATTTTCCGAACTTCAATTTCTTACCGGGGTAGTAGGCGTTTTCGCCCAATTCTTCTTCAATACGAATTAATTGGTTGTATTTGGCCATACGGTCGCTGCGTGAAGCCGAACCGGTTTTGATTTGTCCGCAATTCAAGGCCACGGCTAAATCGGCGATGGTTGAATCTTCGGTTTCGCCACTGCGGTGACTCATGATGGTGTTATAACCGGCATGTTGGGCCATGGTTACGGCATTGATGGTTTCGGTTAAAGAACCAATTTGGTTTACTTTCACCAATAAACCGTTGGCAATTTGTTCGTCGATGCCTTTTTCTAAGCGTTTTACATTGGTAACAAATAAATCGTCGCCCACCAATTGTACTTTACTGCCAATGGCTTCGGTCAACATTTTCCAACCGCGCCAATCGTCTTCGGCCAAGCCGTCTTCGATGGAGCAGATGGGGTATTGCTTCACCCAGTTTTCCCAGAATTTTACCAATTCTTCGCTTTTCATTTTCTTGCCGCTCGACTTTTTGAAGATGTACGCTTTTTGCTTGGCATCCCACAATTCCGAATTGGCGGCATCCATAGCAATTAATACTTGCGAACCGGCTTTGTATCCGGCCCCTTGAATGGCGGCCAATACGGTTTCAATGGCTTCTTCGTTGCTTTGGATATTGGGGGCAAAACCACCTTCATCGCCTACATTGGTTGAGTAGCCTTTTTTCTTCAATACGGTTTTTAAGCTGTGGAAGATTTCAGTGCCCCAACGTAAACCTTCGCTGAACGATTTGGCACCAACCGGCATCACCATGAATTCTTGGAAATCAATTTTATTATCGGCATGGGCCCCACCGTTCAAGATATTCATCATGGGAACGGGTAAGGTTTTGGCATTGGTACCACCTACATAGCGGAATAAACTCATGCCCGATTCTTCGGCCGCTGCTTTGGCCGCGGCTAAGCTGACGGCTAAGATGGCATTGGCGCCCAATTTGCTTTTGTTAGGGGTATTATCGAGTTCAATCATAGCCCGGTCGATGGCTTGTTGATCGTACACATCCATGCCCAACAATTCGTTATGAATGGTTGTATTGATATTTTTAACCGCTTTCAAAACGCCTTTGCCTAAATAACTTTTTTTATCGTTATCGCGCAATTCAGCGGCTTCGTGAATGCCGGTACTAGCTCCTGAAGGAACAGCGGCGCGGCCCATAGCCCCGGAATCGGTAAACACTTCAGCTTCAACAGTCGGGTTGCCACGCGAATCAAGAATTTGACGGGCATGAACATGGGTAATAAAACTCATACGTTGTTTAGTTTAGGGCGCAAAGGTAATAAAGGGGCGGTGATTTTTATACATTTTGAACGGCTAATTCAAGGTGATAAACATCAGCGAAAGGGGTTGGCAAAAGCCTCGTCTTTACTTAATTCCCAATCGCTCAAGGTGGCCAAAAAGGCTTTTAATGCTTGAATTTCGTTGGGCGTTAAATTCATTATTTTAGGGAGCTTGGTATTTACATCCACCAAGTGATTGTCTAAATTCGGATTGGGTAATATGCCCAAGTTATAATGTTCAATGACCGCATCAATGCCTTTGAGGGTGCCGTTATGCATGTAACGCGAACGAAGCATCACGCTTTTCAAACTGGGTGTTTTGAATTTGCCTTGGTCGCCGTTTTGGCGTGTGTGCGCATAAATGCCGGCATCTAAATTATCCATTTGTACGCCATTATTTCGCGGTTGATCGCCAAGGAATAAATCGGTATGGTGACAGCCAAAGCAATTCACTACAACATTGTTCATGAAAATGGACTTGCCTAAGTTTTCCTCGGATGTAAACGCCGGAAAATAATCGTTGGGCTTATTCACTTCCGAACGGGCTCGATCGTATTTGGAACGATAGGACACAATGGAACGAACAAATTGGGACAAGGCTTTGGCGGTTAAATCGGCCGTGATGTTTTCTGTTCCAAAGGCTTTTCGGAATAAGATGGGGTAATAGGGTTTCTGTTTTAAGCGATTCACCAATAAATCGAGGGTCATGCCCATTTCGATGGAATCTTGGATGGGCTGTAATACTTGTTCTTCAAGCGTAGCGGCCCGTTCATCCCAAAAAAAACGTTTGTTTTCGTAATAGCGGGCATTAATTAACGACATACTATGCCGATGCGTTTTTCCGCCTGTATGTCCAACGCTCAATTGGGCCGTATCGGAAAAACCATGGTTTTGATTATGGCAGGAGGCGCAATTCTTGGTGCGCGAAAGACTCAATTCTTTATCGTAAAAAAGCACTCGACCTAATGTGGCCCCCCAATCGTTGATTGGATTATCGGCCGGGGTATTATCGGTACGGGTGATGAAAGAATCCTTGAAAAATGCCGGCAGAGGCGGATTCGCGTAATTGTAAGGTTCGGGGGGCAAGTTCAACGATTCGCCCAATATGAAGCGGTCGGTGGGTGGGCGTTGACAAGAAAATAAAAAACCGCATCCTGCTAATATGAATACAAGCACGATGCGGTTTAAGGTTGTCATAATTTTTAAATCGTTTTCATGAAGGCATCAACACTATCCATCATGTGTTGAATTTGGGTATCGTTCAAACCATGATGACAAGCCATCAACATGCCGCCACGCATTACTTTGTCCGATTCAGGGTAACCATTAGCCGAGGCTTTATGTGCTACGTTTTTGAAACCGGGTTGACGTAAAATATTGCCGGTGAATACAGTACGGGTTTGAATATTGCGTTTTTCCAAGAAGATTTGTAAATCGCGGCGAATGAAAGGGGCCGTGTCGCGGATGGTAACGGCGAAGGCCAACCAACCGGTACGTGAATTCGGTAATTGTTTCGGCAAAATGAAATGCTCTTCATATTGTTCAAAGAACTTACGAATCCGGGTATAATGGGCGGTACGTAAATCGATATTGGTGGGTAATTTACCTAATTGCACCAAACCAAAGGCGGCGCCCATTTCTGAGGGTTCAATATTGTAGCCGGGTTCTTCGAATACGAATTTGGCATCGTAAGGAATACCATCCACTTCCACATTGAAACGATTTTCAATCAATTCGCTTTCCACGAAAAGGGAAGAAGAACGGCCCCAACTACGTAATAATTTACCGCGACGTAAATGTTCATCGTCGTTCACACACAACATACCGCCATTGCCACCGCAGTTCATAATGTGCGAACCATAAAAACTAGTGGTGCTCATATCGGTAAAACGACCACTGCTTCCGCCTTCAATTTCAGCACCAATGGTGTCGGCGCTATCTTCCAATACAAACAAGTTATGCTTGTCGGCAATGGCCCGTAATTTCTTCCAATCGGGTAAATTACCAATCAAGTTTGGAATAATCATCGCCTTAGTTTTAGGCGTAATCATGGCTTCAACTTGGTCAGCATCAATATTGTAGGTTCCTTCTTCCACATCCACAAAGGCGGGTATCCATTTCTTTTTTACAATAGGGGCTACAGTGGTAGAGAAGGTCAAGGCCGGTGTAATAATTTCAGCACCTTCCTCGTAATTCAATAAATCGGCGGCCAAATACAAGGCACTGGAACCGGAATTAACCCCAATGCCATATTTTTTCTGATACAAGGCGGCTACTTTTTCTTCCAATTCACGCACATTCTTGCTCATTTGAGTACTGGTTTTCAGTACATTCACAACGGCATCGATTTCTTCTTGGCCGTGAACGGTTGTTCCGTAAGGAACATAGGGGTATTGACTCATAGCGTATATTTCGTTGACAAATTTATTCTATTCGGGGCAAATTGCGACGTTGAAATCGGCAGATTCCATAACAAATGTTTACGGGGTATTTAGTATTGCCCGTTTCGTTTGCGCAAAAACCATTCAGCCGATAGGCAAAGCAAGAGTAAAGCGAATAAAACCTTGTAATCGATGAGGGGTTTAGCCGATACTTGTTGTTTTAGTATTGCCGGAATTTCCTTTGTCATTAAAGAATCGCTCAAGGCTTTAACTCGCTCAGCAGGCTCCATGCGGCCTTGGTATTGTTTCGATAATTGATTCAATAAGGACCAATCGGCACTTAAATTACTCAATTCCAAATTACCGGCTTGTACATCGAAACTGCCGGTGGCCGTATGCGATTGTCCATTGAAATTTGTTTTGGCTTCGTACCGATAATGCCCCGGGGCTAATCGGCCAAGCGGTAAGGAATAGGCATTCCCATTCCGATTCAGGGTATAATGCAACACTTTATTTTCTTCGTCGAAAATATCGATGTCGACATCCGGCGTATTCACCGCTTCCCGATTTTCATTATACAGCTCGGCATCCAACTGAATAAAATCGGTTTCAAGGAATACATTTTTCGGTAAAACCACGCGGAAGGGGCGATTGTCTTGACGTGTAGCAGCAAAACGAGCGGTATTGGCAATAAGGGCATCCACCCATTCGGTATTCTTCCGTAAACGATACTGTTCCAAACGCCAACGCCAAAGGCCTTCGCCGCAGGTTACTGCAATGCGTCGACCGCCTTCTTGTTGGCAAACCCAAAGCGGGAATTCGGTTTTAACTTGACCTATTTGTTGTTTGAATAAACTTTGGGCATTGGGTCCGGTTTTGTAAGAACCTAAGGGCGCAACTAAAGGTGGCAGGGCTTCTACGCCATTCATGTTGGGCAAATTAAAATAGCTGAAGCCGGCATTGGGAATAGCTTGTAAATCGGTGGATTGTGTGCCGGCACTTTGAACTTGAACAGCGTTCTGTTGGTTATTGAAGGCATTGATATTGTTATTCAAGCCAAGTATAAACCAAGTACCACACCCTTGTTGTTTGATGCTTTGCATCAAATTACTCAAGGGGAAATTCGAAGCCGGTAAGTTATGTAGTATCACCAATTGATAGCCCTTGGCTTGGGCCGGTGCTTGTGAGGCCGGCAATAAGGTGATATCGTAATTTTTTTGAGCACTTAGTGCTTCTTTCAAGGCTTGAATGTCGGGGTGGGGGGCTTGGTATAAAACCAGAATTTTTTCTTTGCCATCCATCACGTCCACAAAAAAATCGCTTTGATTATTTAAGGTGTTTTTTTCGTTGGAAAGGGGCGAAACCAGCACGCGATAATGCTGTAGCCCTTTGCTATTGGCTGGAATCAACCAATCGATGGAACGGGTAAAACGGGCTGTATTGGCCGTAATGGATTGCGTTTGTAGGGTTTGGTTGGAATTGACATGCAGCAATTTGACTTGCAAATTTTCGCCAATGGCCGAAAGCGCACTGATATCGCTTTTAACGGCAATTTTATCGTTCAAATAAACCATCTTATTCGCAAACACACGGTTTACGGCGGCATCGCGTTGCAAGGAAGTATCGCCCAAGGCAATGGTATGTATCGGTCCATTGAAGGCTATGTCCATTTGCAAAGGGGAAGCCCCTTCATTATAAATACCGTCGCTGGCTAAAATTATACTGTGTAAATTTTCTGCTTCATTCCCTTGAATTACTTCTTGAAGTGCTTGCGAAATATTGGTACTCGATTGATTGAACTGCCACGAAAGGGTATCGCGTTTTTCGGAACCGAATTGCACTTTTTTTACAGTATACTTCGTCGATAAGCGATTGAGCATATCCTCCACCTCTTTCCGATATTGAACACTATCAATCCGTTTGAAAGCAAATGGTAAAGAGGCCGAATGATCTTGCATGAAGACCAACAAGGGTTTGATGGTTTCATGGGTTTCACGACGAACCAACGGATTAAACAAAAGCAATAAAATAAGGAAGGTGCTAAGTCCGCGTAAAATGGCCAAGCCATAAACCATGCGGGGGGAATCGAAACGTTTGGTTTTTTTTCGATACAAACCATACGCGGCAAGCAGGGCCAAAAGCGCACAACAAAGTACCCAAAGTGGTGGAATGGAGAATGTTACTGGCATGGAGCGTAAAGATAAGCTTAGGGCTTAATCTCCGTCAACTTGGTTTTGTAATTTAATGTGAAGAAGTATCTTCATTCAAGAACTTCCACAAATGGTCTTTAATAGACTGAATGCCTTCGCCGGTCATGGATGAGAAAAACAAAATAGGCACGTTGGTCGGCATTTCTGCACGAATGGCTTGTTTCAATTCCTCATCTAACATATCGGCTTTACTGATGGCCACCAACATACGTTTATCGAGCAATTCTTCGTTGTATTGCTCCAATTCGTTCATCAGAATTTGATATTCTTTTCGGTGATCGGCACTATCGGCGGGAATTAACAGCATAAGCACCGGATTGCGTTCAATATGCCGTAAAAAACGATGGCCTAAACCACGACCTTCATGAGCGCCTTCTAAAATACCCGGTAAATCGGCCATGCAGAACGATTTGCCATCGCGGTATTCCACAATACCCAAGTTAGGGGTTATGGTGGTAAACGCATAATCGGCAATTTTGGGTTTAGCGGCACTCACCACCGAAAGCAAGGTTGATTTACCGGCGTTCGGGAAGCCCACCAAGCCTACATCGGCTAATATTTTTAATTCAAGAATTTTCCATCCTTCATAACCTTCTTCACCGGGTTGGGCGTAATCGGGGGCTTGATGGGTTGGTGTAGCAAAATTGCCATTGCCTAAACCACCACGGCCACCGGGAATCCAAATGGCTTCTTGACCATGCTCTAGAATTTCAATTTCCACTTCGCCGGTTTCTTCATCTTTACCCACTGTCCCCAAAGGCACTTCAATGATGATGTCTTGTCCCGAGCGACCACTGGAATTGTTTTTACTTCCACGTTCGCCGTCTTCCGCAATTAAATTTTTGTGGTAACGCAAATGCAGGAGGGTCCACATGTTTTTGTTTCCACGTAAAATAATATGGCCACCGCGTCCACCATTTCCGCCATCGGGACCGCCATTTGGACGAAATTTCTCGCGAAGGAAATGCACTGCGCCGGCTCCGCCTTTTCCGGAATGGCAAAAAATGCGGATATAATCTATAAAGTTATCGACTTGCACCGGCTGTATATGTATTAAAGGTGTTGATCGATTTCAGCACAAAGGGAATTAAAAATTGTGTCCATACTGCCTTCTCCGGGAACTTCAACCAACTTATCGTGTTGTTTGTAATGTTCGGCTACAGGCGCTGTTTTGGCATGGTATTCTTTGATGCGTTTCACAATAACTTCTTCGTTATCGTCGCTACGGCCTGAAGATTCACCACGAGAAATCAAACGTTTCTTCAATTCTTCTTCCGAAACCATTAAACTCAATACCAAGTTGATAGGATGTTGTTTGAACGACAATAAATTATCGAGGGCTTCTGCTTGGGCCACGGTGCGTGGGAAACCGTCGAAAATAAATCCTTTGGCGTTTGGATTGGCTTCTAATTTAGAACTAATCATACCAATCACCACTTCATCGGGCACCAACATGCCTTGGTCCATGTATTTTTTGGCTTCAACACCCAAGGGTGTTTCTTGACTCACTTCGGCGCGTAAGATATCGCCGGTGGAGACATGAATGAATTGATACTGGTCGATTAAACGAGATGATTGGGTACCTTTCCCACTACCGGGAGGTCCAAAAAGGACTAAATTAAACATGGTTTCAAAAAAAAATGAGAATGCAAATATAGGTTACTCGCAAGCAATTTCATGTTTACTTCCCGAATTACCCTGTTATTAAACGGGTAAAATCGGATAAAAATAAAAAGACCGTCCAAAAGACGGTCTTTTTTAAAGTTATATCAATGAATTAGTGACGAACTAACACTTCATGCACTGAAGCATTCTTTTTCGAATCAAAAATCATTAAGTGATAAATGCCATTGGCTAAACTGGACGTTTCGAAACGCATGGTATTATTACCTACTTGCGTTTGAAGACGACGGCTTTCAATAACACGACCATTCGCATCTACTAAAGTGGCCAATACATTTTCTCCCATTTGCATATTAATATCCACTTGGAAGAATTCAGAAGCCGGATTAGGATAAACGTTAACTGTTTGGATGGCATTCGATAAATCGTTGGTACCAACCGGAGTTAATGAAGTTAAATTGGCGGCTTGATAAACTTGTTTATCGGCACCTTGAATCCAAGCAATTACATATAAATCGGTGAATTCTTCAATGCTATGTTCCGAAGCGTGGTTGATGCGATTGGCAGCAGAACCATCTGTGGGCAATTTGTAGTTACCATTGAAGGTATACGAGAACGATAATGAATCCCAGTTTCCAATGCTTACGTTCGGTAATGATGTTCCGGTTTCGTTTGGAATCATTTTCTTCATCACATCATGGAATTCAACTTCACCGTTCGATTTAACATTATTCACGGTTTTGTTTTCCAATACGGCTACATACAATTTAGCGCCGGCGGCATTAAATAAAGGCGAGAAACGGGCTTTAGCAGTAATGGTTTTGTTCACTACATTATATTCACCGGTTAATTTGTAATTGGCCGGAACAGCGCGTGAGGCATCGTACAAAGCCGAAGTAAACGAAGAGGCATTACCATCCCAACCACCGTCAATTTCCATACGAGGAATTGAATTGATGGCATAGTATCCACGACGATTCACGGCTTCGGTAGTGCAATACGGATCACCTGTACCTGGGAAATCTTGTTGGAATTTCACTTTTACATAGTCGCTTTTGGGTTTTGGTGCAACTATGGCAGCGAAGTTTTCATTACCCGGTTTGCAAGGACCGCAAGTAGAGCTAGAGAAAATTTCGTACAAAGGCAAGCGTTGCACTAATTCGCTCATCACCGATACACTTTTGATTTTGCTATCATCGGCCGGATTAGCATCGGGGTTTGAACCATTCAATAAAGTAGCATAACATTCTACTGTATGTGAACCGATAGTGGCGTTCCAAGGGGTAGGGTGAGTGAAATTGTAAGTTCCCAATGGGGTAATGTTTAAACCCGAAATTACCGAAGAAACAGCCGCACCACCATCAATTTTATAATTCATGGTTAAAGAAGTAATGGTAGTTGAACCTAAGTTGCGTAAGGTTCCGGCTACGTTTACGTTACCGGCCACTAAATAAGGATTGGTGGTGATTTGTGTACACGCTAAATCGTAAGCGGGTTGTGTACCATAAATGAAAGTATAATACGTATTATCAGCCGGTGTTGGATCGGTTGTGGCTAACGCGGTAACGTCGGGAGAACCGGCCACGCTTACGGCAGAACCACTGTTAATTTGAACACCAATCGATACTTTATTAGTACCTGAATAACCACCGGAGCGGTTATCAACTACATAGATGCGGTTGCTGGTTTCTTCTAATACAATACTCCAATAACAGAAGTTTGAACCATCGGATGCTGTGGTACCATAACCATAGGAGCTAAATTGAATCCAATGTTGACGGTTAGGAGCTGTTCCAAAGGTTTTTGAAATGATATAATCGTTGGAACCAATTCCGCCTAAACCCCAAATACAAACCGATTTATCGGGAATAGCGGCGTTCGGTAATGCGGCACGAGTGAACGAAGGCGCTGCCAGGGCTGTAGCCACATCGAAGGTTAATACACCACTGTTCGATACTTTGTAACTTGTTGCGGCAGCGCCGTTAAAGTTGAAAGCAAATGGAATACTTTGGTTAGCCGACCATGCCGGTGCCGCTGAAGGGTTTCCAAAAGTAACCCATCCGGCTGGCAAACCACCGCCTGAAGGATATTCGGCATCGTTGTTGATTGAGCCGGGATTGGTGTTGGCATTCGGATAAGGAATGTGATAGTACTGCGCTTGCAAACTCATCACAGATCCAACCAAAATGGATAATAGTGTAGCGATTTTTTTCATCGAGTAAAATGATTTAGAAAAGTAAATATAAGAGAATAGTAATTAAATAACAAGCAAAAATCTTTCAACATCGGGGATAATTATCTTTTTTATTCCCTCGAATTATTCAATTACGCCGTTTTATAGGATTATTCCTTGTTAAAGTCACTCAATGAACTAAACTTCAAAACCACGATATCTTAATATTGT
Source organism: Chitinophagaceae bacterium (assembly GCA_051006655.1). Classification (GTDB taxonomy): domain Bacteria; phylum Bacteroidota; class Bacteroidia; order Chitinophagales; family Chitinophagaceae; genus OLB11. The sequence continues at coordinate 35,779 of JBPCSZ010000035.1, read as the reverse complement.
TGTACCTTTGCGCCCATTCTTAAATTTTTAAAGTACTCAAACGCTCGTTCATCTTTATGGCCAACGTACAACAACAAAACATTGGAAAATACCACGAGAAAATTTCCGTAGTGATTTCGAAAGAAGATTATTTACCCACTTTCGAAAAATCATTGAAATCTTATGCCAAAAATGCCAATATTCCCGGCTTCCGCAAGGGTATGGTGCCTGCAGGTTTGGTGAAGAAACAATATGGTCCTTCAATTTTCGCCGACGAAGTAATGCGTGTAGCCGGCAATGAATTGGAAAAGCATTTAATTTCTACTAAAGCTGAAATCTTTGCTCGTCCATTGCCCGCTATGTCCAACAACGATTTGAGCATCGATATGAATAATCCCGGCGATTATACCTTCGAATTCGAAATCGGAACTCGTCCAGCATTTACCTTGAATTTGTTGGATGGAAACACAGCGTTCGACGTTTATAAAATTACAATTACCGACGATATGCTTCGCGAAGAAGCCGAACGTTTGCAATTGAAATCGGGGGAAATGACAGAACCCGATGCCATTACTAGCGAACATAATGTAATCAATATTCATTTCAACGCCATTGATGCTAACGGAAACGTAAGCGAAGACAATCAGAATTTCGATAATTCCTTGTTGGTGCGTTATTTCACCCCGGCTGTTCAAACCCAATTGATGGGTAAACAAAAAGGCGATACCCTCGACATCGTATTGAAGGATGCCATTGATTCGAAAATTTTACCGGCTATTTTAAAAGACTTAGGTATGAATCCGGCCGATGAAAATGCCGGTAACGCTTCTTACCGTATGACCATCGATAAAGTGGCTTTGGTTGAAAAAGTTCCTATGGACAAAACCTTGTTCGATAAAGTTTATCCCGGTCGTAATATCGAAAGCGAAGAAGATTTTATGAGCGAATTACGCAACGAAATGGAATCGTATTTCGCCCATCAAGGTCGTCAAAAATTACACAACGATTTATTCGAACGCTTGGTGCACGAAACATCCATTGAATTGCCAGAAACGTTCTTGAAAAAATGGATGAGCGAAGGTGGCGAGAAATTCAAATCGATGGAAGAAGTTGAACGCGAATGGTCTTCATTCGAACACCAATTGCGTTGGCAATTAATTACCGACCGTATTATGGAAGAACATAAATTGTCGGTAGAACAAGAAGAATTAGAACAAGGAGCTCGTGCTCAAATTATGAGTTACTTTGGACAAATGGGCGGTATTTCCTTAAGCGATACTGAATGGATGGAACCTTTAGTGAAAAAACAATTACAAGATAATAAGTTCCGCAACGAACTTCAAGATCGTATCATCACCGATAAATTGTTTAATCAATTGGAATCGATGGTGAAATTGTCTGAAAAGGAAATTAGCTTGGAAGACTTCAGCAAATTGCCTTCTTTGCACCACCACCACCATTAATTTTTACATTTTTTTATCACCCGACAGGGATTGTAAACACGTACATTTACAATCCCTGTTTTTTTTACTTCAAGAATTTGTATTTATGGTTAAACGCATTTCTCTCCTTGGTATAATTGGATTTTTATCGTTGAATACCCTTCAAGCGCAAGACATCCGATTATATCGTGATACGGTATTGGTGGATGATTCCCCCTATGCGGTTTTTCAATCGTTGGGTACGGTAACCAAACAAATGTATTCCATTAAAAACCTCAGTGGCGATCCGCTCATTCTGATCGATCAATCGCAACTGCGCGATGCTGAAGGCAATGCTTTGATGCGTTTTATGTTTACGGCATACCCCGAGAAAAAGGCCTTCATGCCCGTTTCTCTTCAATTTCGCCGTAAAATGATGCGTTCCTTGGTGGCCTATAATATGATTCAAAAAGGCGAATTAAGCGAGAAAAATGTGGACTTATTCTGCAAGCAATATCCCGGGTATTTCGAAACCAATCGGATTCAGGCTGTGAATGAAAAAAACGTTACAAGCAATGAAATAAAAACAACAGTTTCGGATAATACACCTAAAAAAGTAACTGAAATTGCTGAACCAAGTGTGTCCACCAAATTAAACAATCAAGCCAACGAAGCCCCCTTCGATACCACCGCTATTGCGGCTATCGATAATACGGTTCCTCCGCCGGCCCCGAAAGTGGTTGAATTACAATCACCCGTGGAAGAACCTATCAAAGAAACTTTAATCAATTATAGTATTGTAAACCGCGACATCGACCAACCCATTTATTTAGATGGTAATGTCATTCGTCAAGATTTTGAAGAAGTGGGTTTATATACGGTGGAACAAGTAAAACCCGATGCCGGTACGCCATATCATATTATTAGCCTCTACGATATTCGTCACGATTTTGTTGGGGAAGCCATTGTTTCAGGCAGTGAAAAAATATACGAATTTAAAACATTCAAAGATGGAAAAATTCGTAGGGGAAATGTTCCGGAAGGCGATATTTATGAAACCGTGAAGCAATTTGCAGCCACATTAGCGCACTTGCTTTATTTGTAAGATGGCATGCCTTTAGCGCACTAAACTGATATCGCCTTTGAACGAATACAATTTGCCATTCGATAAGCAAGTGTATTCCAATATGTAAAAGTAAGTACCTACTTCACAATCCATGCCTTTGAATTTGCCGTCCCAACGGTCTTCATCGTGTTGCGCTGTGAATACGGCTTGTCCATAACGATTATAAACTTGGAATTTTTCAATGCGTGCCCCAAAGAAATTCACCAACCTGAATTCATCGTTTTGACCATCTTTGTTTGGCGTAAAGGCATTCGGAATATATAAACTGCTACAACAATCTTGCACTTGTACTTGCTTTTCAACCGAAATACTACAACCCGACGCATCTTTAGCCACTATTTTATAATTACCTCCTTCCTGAATTGGAAAATTTCCTGTTGAATTGGTAATTCCTCCGGGGAAAATACTGTATGTGAAATTGCCGGTACCCCCTTGGGCTTTTGCCGTTAAATAGCCTATTTGTAAAGAACCACATGGGTTGCGCGTAAATCCGTTTTCAATCCAAGTAATTTCATTGGGTTGGGTAATGCTTACAATCGATGTTAAAATACAATTGCTGGCATCGGTGGCGGTAATGGTATAAACTCCCTGACTTAAATTATTAAATTGACCATTCGAAGCATTTAAATTGCCGGGTTGAAGTTGAAAGTTTAAGGTTCCTGTTCCTCCTGTGGCAAAGGCTTGTATACCCCCATCCGATCCTCCAAAACAAGAAACCGGCTGTGTTTGAATGGAAGTCCATGTTGCTGATGATGGCGAGCTCAATACAATTGATTTACTTAATGAACAATTGGCCGCATCGCTAAAGCTTACGGTATATTGCCCTGCCGCTAAATTATTGAACAAGCCATTGGTATTCGATTGTGCCGAAGGCGCCAACGTATACAATGATGTGCCGCTTGCATTGGTTCCTGTGGCTGTAATAGAGCCATTCTGGTCGTTACATGTTGGGTTGGTGGCAATTAAATTTAAATTCAGGGTTTGAATTGTTTTTGTGGTTGTTGCACTTTGTCCACAAGGTCCTTGAACGGTAAGGGTTATTGTATAAATGCCGGGCGTAGTAAATGTATGGTTTGGGTTTTGTGCCGAAGATGTATTGGCGGCTCCTGAAGCGGGATCGCCAAAATTCCAAGAAAAACTATTTGGACAACCTGTAGACACATCGGTAAACTGATATTGGAGTGGGGTATTGGTACATTGGTGCGTAAAGGCAGCCGTATCGGCGGGTACTTCTGAAATGGTAATATCATCGAAGCCAAAACCATTGAAATCGTTGCAAATAGTGCCCGCACCAAAAGCAAAACGAAACATCACCGACGATTGTCCGGCTAAATTATTCATGCAATGTTTCGCCGTTACCCAACCGCCACTGCCATTACCTCCGAAACAAGTTCCTTGGGTGGGTAATATAGTGCCCGACCATCCTTGTTGTGGCGAAGCTAAACTGCTTAAGGCCGTTATATTCGCAGTATTAAACCAATTCTGATTCAAACAATTAACGGGATCGTTATTGCTTCCTACATTCGTCCATGTTTGACCATTATTCAAGGAATACTGAAATACCGTACCATCGTATTGATTTTCACCTTCCCACCAAATTTTCATTTTTACGAAAGGGCGTTGTACGTTTGTAAAGTTGAAACATGGACTATATACATATGAACGTTGCCCGAAACTGTAAAAGGAACCGGTTAAACCGCCTATAACCCAGCAACGTTGCCCTTGAGCCGCTGAATTAATAATGGTTTTGTTCGGAATGCCCCAAGCCCAGTCGCTATTGACACCGCCTGAAGTCCACCCACCATTGTTATTTTCAAAATTTTCGTTGTAAGGAAATGTGTTAATGGTAGTTACACATTGACCTAACATGGACTTCGATGTAACCAATAAAATAAAAGAAATTATAAAAACACGCAACATAGGGCAAAGGTAATTCGAATGGATGCGTAATACGTCCCATTTCAATTGAATATTAGTCCTTTGACCGCGAATTAATATTTAGATAACAGGAAATTCGCGATTTTTTTATCAATCGGGAAAGTCAACATGTCTTCCTTTAAGTCATCCAAGTAAACCCAGCGAAAAATTTCTTCTCGGTCACCTTCATTTTTAAAGGGTTGATGTTCGTTATAAATAGGAACTTTAGGTGTTTCAGTAGGTTCTACCCGATAATAAATACTAATGATTTGTGTGTTTTCGTGAAAGGCAGATGCTTGAAAAAAGTCGGTAGTATAAACATGTTTAATGATATCTATAGGCGCTTCTAATTCTTCCATCCATTCTCTGCGAAGTGCGTCATGTGTACCTTCTCCGGGCTCGAGACCGCCGCCGGGAAATTTAGTGAATTCACGATTGCCTATCCTTTCATCACTCAGGAGAACTCTAGCATTTTCGTCAATCCATATTCCGTACACACGGATTATGATTTGTTTCATGCGCGCAAAGATAATAAAGTAAGTAAAAATGCTACATTTGAACTTTTTAAAATGACTTTTACATTATAATGTCGTTCTCTTCACGCACTATTCTCGATTCTCCCATTGAGTATCTCAAAGGAGTTGGACCGCAACGCGGCGAATTATTGCGTAAGGAACTGAACTTGCATACGTTCCGCGATGTGTTGTCGTTTTTCCCGTTTCGCTATGTCGATCGTTCATCGCTCATCACCATTCAGCAAATCAATACCGAAAATGCATGGGTTCAATTCATGGCTCAACCCATTTTTACCGAAGTGGTGGGCGAGGGTAGAACCAAACGCTTGGTTTCAACGGTTCGCGATACAACAGGGCGTTTGGAATTGGTTTGGTTCAAGGGGATTTCCGCCATGGAAAAACTCATGCAAGAAGGCGGATATTTTCTAATTTACGGTAAAGCAACCCGTTTCAATCAAACTTGGTCTATTTCTCACCCCGAAATTGAGCGCTTAGAACAACAAACCGGACAATTCCCCCCCTTTCATCCGGTGTATTCTTCGTCGGAAAAATTAAAAAATCGCGGTATTACCAACCGTGTTTTCAGTAAGATGGTTCAAAGCCTTATGGCCCAATTGAAGCCCGACGATGTACCTGAAATATTACCGGCCCAAGTGGTCAATGCCTATCGTTTATTGCCCCGCTTCGAAGCGTTTAAACAATTGCATTTCCCTACTAATTTAGATTTATTGGAAGCGGCGCGTTATCGCATGAAATTTGAAGAATTATTGATTCTGCAAATTGGTATTTGTAAATTAAAACTCAAACACCAAGCGCAGGTGGGTTTTCTTTTTCAAAAAGTAGGCGATTACTTTAATGGTTTCTATAAACATCATTTGCCCTTTGAATTAACCGACGATCAAAAGCAAGTATTGCGGGAAATTAGGCAAAATACCCAAATCGGTTTTCAAATGAACCGTTTGTTGCAAGGCGATGTAGGGAGTGGAAAAACCATTGTGGCTTTGTTGTGTATGTTATTGGCGCTCGATAATGGATTTCAAGCCTGCCTTATGGCACCCACCGAAATTTTAGCCCAACAACATTTTGCCGGTATAAGCGAATTAGTAAAAAACATGCCCTTGCAAGTAGCCTATTTATCGGGCACCGTAAAAGGCAAACAACGCAAAGAATTATTGGCCCGTTTATTACAAGGCGACATTCATATTCTTATAGGCACCCATGCCTTGATTGAAGATACCGTTCAATTTAAAAATTTGGGTTTATGTATTATCGATGAACAACATCGTTTTGGGGTAGCACAACGGGCCAAGTTATGGCAAAAGAATTCCTTGCCGCCGCACATGTTGGTGATGACCGCAACGCCCATTCCACGCACCTTAGCCATGACGGTTTATGGTGATTTGGATGTTTCGGTGATTAAAAACTTACCACCCGGACGAAAACCCATTTCTACCGTGCACCGCTCCGAAATGCATCGGGCAAAAATTATGGATTTCATAAAATTTGAAATTGAACAAGGTCGCCAAGCCTATATTGTTTATCCCTTAATACAGGAAAGTGAAAAGTTAGATTATGAAAATTTAATGGCGGGCTATGAGCAAGTGAAACAATTTTTTCCGGAGCATCGTTATCGAATTGCCATGGTGCATGGTAAAATGCCCATCGATTTACGCGAAGCCAATATGCAAGCCTTTATACGTGGTGAAGCCCATATTTTAGTGGCTACTACCGTTATTGAGGTGGGCGTTAATGTACCGAATGCCAGTGTGATGTTGATTGAAAGTGCCGAGCGTTTTGGTTTATCGCAATTGCATCAGTTGCGTGGGCGGGTAGGGCGTGGTGCCGATAAATCGTATTGTATTTTACTTACTTCCAATAAGTTGAGCGATAATGGCCGAATACGCATGCAAACCATGGTGGAAGAAAGCAGTGGCTTCGCCATATCGGAAAAAGATATGGAATTGCGCGGTCCCGGCGAAATTGATGGCACGCGCCAAAGTGGTGTGGCGGAATTAAAAATGGCCGACTTAGTTAAAGATGCTCCCATTATGGAACAAGCCCGTGCAGTAGCCCAACAATTATTACAAGAAGATCCGTTTTTGGAAAACGCCAATAATGATGTCCTGAAGCGTTTTTTAATGTTGCGTTCCGACCGAGAAATTTGGCGGCGTATTAGTTAGTTATCGTCCCCACGTATCAGGGTGTTCGCGCCATGCACTTAATAATGCCACTTGGTCGGCAGTAATAATTTCGCGTTGAACCGCAGTATCAATTAAAGCCGCATAATTACTTAAACTTAAGGTTTTAATACCGGCATCGGAAAATACTTTTTCAGCTTGCGGAAAACCATAGGTGAAAATACTGCATAAGCCTACTACTTCAATACCGGCCGCTTGCAAAGCAACAACCGCTTCCATACTGCTTTTGCCGGTGCTAATTAAATCTTCAATCACCACGGCTTTTTGTCCGGGTTTAACTTCCCCTTCAATTTGATTTCCCATACCATGTTCTTTGGGTTTAGAACGAACATATACAAATGGTAAACTCAATAAATCGGCCACTAAAGCACCGTGTGGAATACCGGCGGTAGCCACACCCGCAATCAAATCGGCGTCGGGGAATTGCGTGAATACCATATTGGTTAATTCACTTTTTACGAAGTCGCGAATATGCGGATACGATAGTATGCGACGGTTATCGCAATAAATTGGACTCTTCCATCCGCTAGCCCAAGTAAATGGGGCGTTTGGACTTAATTTAACGGCTTGAATTTGCAATAATTTATCGGCAACGGCTTGTTCGCGTATCATGGTGGCGCAAACCTACAGCAAAGCGACTTACCTTGCAAATAAATATCGATGTATGTATACCATTACCTTGCATGAACGCCCTATTTTTTTCGCATCAGAGAACGAAATAAATTCGAATCAACCATTGGGTTCATCGGTTTATCTCATGCGTTCAACATGGTCAAAATCGGGACAATCTATTTTGAATGCCTTGGCGAATAAAGGGGTTGATGCCGTTTGGGTTGAAGGTGACGCGGATGCGCGTTTGGCTGAATTAAAATCGTTTTTGCCGATACGAATTGCCGGTGGTGGTGTGGTGATGAATGAAAACCAAGAATTGCTCATGATTAAACGAAATGGGGTTTGGGATTTGCCGAAAGGGAAATGGGAAATGGGCGAAACCATTGAAGATTGTGCCTTGCGTGAAGTGCAGGAAGAAACCGGATTACAGGATATAAGTTTGGGAATAAAATGCAGGGTAACCTATCATATTTATGCTGAAAAAGAGCAATGGATTTTAAAAGAAAATCATTGGTTTATCATGCGGGCGAAAAAGCAAGATCTTATTCCACAAACAGAAGAAGGTATTGAAGAAGCGGTATGGGTGCCCCTTGAAGCCGTTTCGAAACATTTACTAAACACTTATGTTTCGATTAAAACCGTATTGCAAGAACTTGGCATAAAATAAGCGTCTACTTTTGGGGTATAAGAATAACCCATATGCCTACGCTTCATCGAATCAATCAATGGCACGAAGACGAACGCCCAAGAGAAAAATTAATTAAACGTGGTGCCGATGCGCTCTCCGATGCCGAATTATTAGCCATCTTAATTAATACCGGTACGAAGGACAGAACAGCCTTAGACATTGCTCGAGAAATTATTAGCAGTCGAGAATATAATTTATTGGAATTAGGAAAAATGACCTTAAGCGAATTACGCACGGTGCATGGTATGGGCGAAAAGAAAGCAGTAACCTTAATGACGGCCTTGGAAATTGGTAAACGCCGACAGATGGCCTTAGCGGTTGAACGCGCACAAATCAATTCAAGCAAACAAGCCTTCGATATTTTGGTGCCGCTATTCATGGATAAAACCGAAGAGCAATTTGTAGTGATGTATTTGAATCATGCGAATTTTCTCATGGCCGTGGAACGTATTAGCACCGGTGGTATGACCTCGACCATAGCGGATATTCGGATTATTTTTAAACGGGCTTTAAGTGGACAAAGCACCTCGAAAATTATATTGGCGCATAATCATCCCTCGGGCCATTTGAAGCCCAGTGAAGCCGATAAAAAATTAACCGAACGCATTCGCGATGGTGGAAAACTGTTGGATATTCAATTGGTAGACCATTTGATTTTGGCCGATAATCGGTATTACAGTTTTGCCGATGAGCAGATATTGATCTGATACAAGTGAGTTAAACTTATCGCGTTAACGCAAAATAAATCACGTATAACCATCCAAAAACACCGTGTATGATAGCCCATAAAATGGATTTGTTTCTAGACCAGGATGCCACAACCGCAATGGCAGTTCCTAAGCCAATGCCTGAACTAGTGGCAATGGTTTGCGAGCTTGTTTCGGCCGCTTGGGCCATGAGTGGGTTGCATAGTAAAAGTAAGGTGCTTATTAGCATCATTGATTTCATAGTTGTTTGGGGTTTAGTTGCGCTAAAACTACAACAAAATAAAATAGCTCGTATTGGGTGTAGGTCGTTTAAACTCCTTAATTATTCAGTTGAAAAGGGAATAACATGTAGCCGGTTTATTTCAGCTGAAAAATGGAAGTTGTTGAAGGGCTGCAGGATGTGGAGGGGAAGCCGGCTGTGGCCGAAGCGGAAGTCTGCCACAGGCAGACGAGAGCGAAGTGCGGCAGACGGCCGAAGCCCGTAGCAGCCTGATATTGCTTGAAGAAAGCCATTGGCCGACAGCCCCAAAAAATTAAATATGAATGGACTGTTCGATGCTCGGTAAATGAAGTTGAATGTCGGCTTGAGCGAAATGTTGTGTTGCCGTTTCGTGGTTAATGCGGATGGGCGGGAAGGTGTCGAAATGCACACCAATCACGCGTTTGGCTTCACAAAATTGAGCGGCTAAGCAGGCATCCTCATAGCCCATGGTGAAATTATCGCCTACGGGTAAAATGGCGGCATCGAGTTTGGCCCAATGCGGAATCAGTTTCATATCCATCGTTAAGGCTGTATCGCCACTGTAGTACACGCTTTTTTCCTCCGTCTTAATGAGGAATCCCATGGGGTTTCCGGCATAAGTACCATCGGGTAAACAACTGCTGTGTTGAGCAACCGTGCACTTGATATGGAACGGTCCGAAGGTATGAGCCCCACCGGTATTCATGGGATGGGTATGCGTAATGCCTTTTTGATGAAGCCATTCGTGAATTTCGTAGGCACAAATGATCAAGGCCCCGGTATGAATGGCGATGCGTTCCACATCGGCAACATGGTCGGCATGTCCATGAGACAGTAAAATATAATCGGCTTGAATTTGGTCGATATCGATTTGTTGGGCTAAGGGATTGCCCGAAATAAATGGATCGACCAAAATGGTTTTATTGTTCGAAGTAATTGTGAAGCAAGCGTGGCCTAAATACGTGAAAAGCATGGTGGCTAATTTGATGGGTAAAAATACATGTTTCGCCTTGAATAGAATGAATCAACTGTGGTTATATTTACAGCCTTCATGAAAATACCATTGCCCATTCAACCCAATCGTACTGCAACCTTGAATGCTTTGCTTCAGGTGGAGCAATGTGCCTTGGCTGCTCGATGGAAACGGGTATTGCACCATCCGATGGCGTATTTTCATTTGTGGCGAACACGCTTGGGCAAACCAGCCAATATGCGTTGTAATTTGTTTTTTGGACCATCCTTCAAATTAGCCCTGCCGGCCGCGGCCGATATCTATTTATGCGGGGGGAAAACCCACGATTCGGAAATTCGCTTGGCCCGTTTTTTAATTCAATACTTACCGCAAAATGCCCATGTATTGGATATTGGAGCGCACTACGGTTACTTCACCTTGTTGATGGCCCATTTGGCGTGCGAAGGTCGGGTATTGGGTATTGAAGCGGCACCGTCTTCGATGGTCTATTTGAAATACAATACAGAAACAGTTTCCGGTATTAAAACGTATTCCATGGCCTTAGGAGAATCTGCAGGAAGTATGCCTTTTTATACCTTCCCGGCGCAATATTCAGAATACAATACCTTAGATATTGGGCCTTATGCCGGACAAGTATGGTTCGAAAAAAATCCTCCTGAAATTCATTCGATTTCGGTGAATACCTTGGATGCTTTTTGTGCGGAGCATGCACCGGGCGTAAGTTGGATTAAAATGGATGTAGAGGGCGCTGAAGATCGGATTTTGCAAGGGGGAGAAGCGCTATTATCTTCAAATACAGTTTGGATGATGGAATATTTGTCGACGGGCAATACCTTGTCGTATCAACGGGCCGAACAACGTTTTCGCGAGTATGGTTATAGCGCCTATGGCATACAAGCCGATGGTTCGTTGACCATTTTGAACGATGTTTTAGCGTGGATGCGCCAAGAACAGCGCGATAGTGAGAACATTGTTTTTATTCAATCGAACTAATTAAATACCAATTCGTTTAAACATTATATAATCGTTCAGCACAAAGCGGTCAAGGGGGATATCAATTTCCTCTTCCACCACAAAACCTTGTTTTAAATAAAAATGATAGGCCGGGTTGTAACGATTCACATTCAAGCGAATACCTTCCAAATGGAGTCGAATGGCTTCTTGTTCTGCTGTAGCTAAGAGCATTTGTCCAAAACCTTTCCCCTGGGCTTCAGGTAAAATATAGAGTTTACTTACTTTGATGCTCTGATTTTCAGGATAAGCATGAATATAACCTTGTAAATGACCGTCTTGCTCAATGGCGCTAAAGAATTGATTGGTATCGCGCAATTGTTGTTCAACCCGCTCTTGGCTGTAAAACAAGTTGAGCATATAATCGATTTGTTCTTGCGAAATGATGCCGGGATAGGTATGTTGCCAAGTGATTTTGGCCAAATCAATCAGTGCTTGGGCATGCGTGAGGTCGGGTTGGATAATTCGTGTGTTTTGCATTCAGTTACCGAATAAATTGTACTTTTGACAGGCTGAAAAAACAGCGTTAAAACGTAAAATTATGCAAGTCTGGAAAGAGTATCAAGAAAAAAACAACGATAAATTTTTAGAAGAACTCATGGCGTTATTGCGTATACCGTCGGTGAGTGCCGTACCCGCCCACAATGGCGACACGGCTCGTTGTGCGGAAGCGGTAAAAGACGCTTTGTTGGCAGCGGGGTGTACCCATGCTGAAATTTGTCCAACTCCGGGACATCCCATTGTATTTGCCGAACGCATTATCGATCCGGCATTACCCACCATTTTGACCTATGGACACTACGATGTTCAACCGGCCGATCCGTTGGAATTGTGGATTACCGGTCCATTCGACCCACAAGTGCGCGATGGTAAAATTTATGCCCGTGGTGCTTGCGACGACAAGGGACAAATGTTCATGCATGTAAAAGCCTTAGAGGTGATGCATGCAACCGGTACCTTGGCTTGTAATGTGAAATACATCATTGAAGGGGAAGAAGAAGTTGGTAGCAATAATTTGGGCGATTTCTTGGAACAAAACAAAGCCAAATTGAAAGCCGATATTGTATTGGTGAGCGATACATCGATGATTAGCATGGAGCATCCTAGTATTGAAACCGGCTTACGTGGTTTGGCTTATATGGAAGTGGAAGTTACGGGGCCTAACCGCGATTTACACAGTGGGGTATATGGTGGCGCTGTAGCTAATCCAATTACTATTTTGTGTCAAATGATTGCCAGTTTGCACGATGAGAATAATCACATTACCGTAGACGGTTTCTACGATAAAGTATTGGAATTAACCGCCACTGAACGTACTGCCTTAAATAGTGCGCCATTCGATTTGGAAGAATATAAAAATGAATTAGGAGTAAAAGCCGATTGGGGTGAGAAAGGTTATACCGCTTTGGAACGCACCGGTGTTCGCCCAACCTTAGAACTGAATGGTATTTGGGGTGGTTATATTGGTGAAGGAGCTAAAACGGTATTGCCATCTAAAGCTTACGCGAAAATCTCCATGCGTTTGGTTCCTCATCAAGTATCCGATGAAATTTCTGAATTGTTCACCAAGCATTTTATGAAAATTGCACCGGATTCTGTTCAGGTGAAAGTGACACCGCATCATGGTGGTGAGCCTGTGGTTACACCAACCGATTCTGTAGCTTATCAAGCCGCTGAAAAAGCCATTGAAACTACCTTCGGTAAAAAACCTATTCCAACCCGTGGTGGTGGTAGTATTCCTATTATTGCTTTGTTTGAACGCATTTTAGGATTGAAAACCGTCTTGATGGGCTTTGGTTTAGATAACGACAATATTCATTCGCCGAATGAAAAATACGATATCTTGAACTATCAAAAAGGAATTGAAACCATTCCGCATTTCCATCGCAATTTCGCTGAAATGCAGAAAGGCTAATTTGCTCGATTGAAATAAAATTAATTTTGGTATGCCGGTTTTGTTTTACAATGCGTATAACAAGCCGGCACTCCACATTAAAGAAGCTTTCTGTTTGTAAAACTTTGCTTTGATTGCCGCTTCTTTTTGTTGCGCTTCAATGGTTTTTTGTTCTCGACTATTCATCAAGAATAAGGAGCTTTCCCCTTGTTGAAAACGAATTTCTTCACCGGTTTGTAACTTCAACTGATTGCTTACTAAGTCTTGTTGCAATTGCCATTGCGCCGCCAATACTTTCACGCCGGTATAATTGGCTTTTACTTTATTGGCCAATAATTGTTGTTTATTGTATAAGTCGAAACGTGTTTGTTCTTGTTTCAATTTCGTAATGCGCACATCGGCTCGACCTTCCGACAAACGCAAGGGCATATTGAATTTAACCCCATATTGAAAATTATTGTTCAATAAAGGAAAGGCCTCGGAAAAAACGGCATTGTTTTTTTTGTTCAGGAAACGGTATTGAACATCCAACTTCGGCAGTAATTCTTGTCGTGCCAATTGCCGACTCACTTGCCAATAATTTATTTTTTGCTGATAGGCATTGAGGGCAGGGTGAGTATCGAATAATTCGTTCAGGAAGAAATCTTCTTGTTCTAAATTATTCGAGATGATGGCCGGCGATGAAGCCGGAAATTCAGGTTGAATATTATTGGGGAGAACATAAGGGGTTTTATCGTCTTGCCATAAAAAGGCCGACAATACATACCGGGCTTGTTGCAAACGCCATTCAGCCTCGTAGTTTTGTTGTTGAAAATATTGGAATTGCACTTGGGCTTCCACAGAATCTATCCCGGCTCGTTCCCCAATCATCACTTGTTGTCGGGTAAACACGAGTCGTTGTTCGGCATTCTTCATGCCTTTTTGAATTACTTCCCGTTCCGCATAGGCTTGTGCCCATTCCCAATAAGCTTGAAGGGCTTCGTACAATAAATCGTTGATAGCATTGTTTTGTTCAAAACGGCTTTGATCTAATAAAATACCGGCTTGTTTTAAGTAAGCCCGTCGTTTATCAATCATTAAATTTTGTAGTACCGAAAAGGAAATGCCGGCATACGATAAATTGCCGGAGGTACGTTCATTGCTTAAACGGTCGCCATTGAATTGTTCTTGTCCGGCTTCCAGTTCAATGCCATACCAAGTTGGGATGTCGATATTCCATGTTTGGTACTCGTAATAATTAGACCCACCTAATATTTTTTGTCCTTTCGAGGCATCCAATACGGGGTCGAAGGCGGCACGGGCTTTACGTTGTTCAGCGGCTTGAATAGCCACATCCAATTGGGCTTGCTTCGCTAAGGGGTGAAATGTTTTAACGAGTTGAATACACTGCTTCTCCGAAAAACGATAAAGTGTGTCTTGCGCCATTAAGCGAAAACAACTTAATATCAACAATAAGCTCAAGCATATATTCTTCATACTTATTTTTTCGTTTCGGTGCTTACGGGCTTATAATAATCGGCAGGGAAGCCATTGATGTTTCGCCACAATTCATACCAAATGGGCACTTCGTTTAAGAGGGCAATACTTTGTGTGCCACCGCCTAAGCGTAATTCTTTAGGCCAAAGTCTATCCTTGGTATCCGGTTTAATGAGAACGCGGTATTTTCCTTGGGGCGACACATTATTTTCAATCGAATAGATTTTACCACCGAATGTACCGTAACTGGCTTTAGGCCAACCACTGAATACAATGGCCGGGAATCCATCGAATACAATACGCACTTTTTGTTGTGTTTTGAGAAGCGGGGCATCCAATGGGTCTACAAAAATTTCAACGGCCGGATCGTTGAATGGGGGAACAATTTGCACCAAGGTTTCCCCGTCTTTGACAATCTCGCCAATCCCACTTCGTTTCGCTTGTACTATTTGTCCATCTTGGGGTGCAATTACAAAATATAAATTACGCCGTTGTTCATAATTGGAATACTGATTCCGAAGTTTAGCTTGATCGCCCAAACTTCCGGCTTGCGATGAACCATTCTGCATCAAATCACTTTCTACTTTGCTCAACTTTTCGGTATAATCTTGTTGCACTTGTTTATATTCCAACTGCAGGTTTAATAATTCTTGTTGTGCATTATTATAATTATTTTGAGTGCTAATCCATTTGGCGCGCGTGCTTTGCAAACTCATGTTGCGTTGTTCCAATTGGGTGAGGGAAACCAAACCTTGGTCGAATAATTCTTTCTGACGATCGAATTGCTTTTGTGCAATCAGATAGTCGTTTTGGGCTGCTCCCCACGAGGCAGAATCGGATTTGATTTTTAATTGTTGTTGTTGTTGTTTGTTTTCAATTTGCGCCAATTTAAAATTACGGGCTTGTTCTAAGGCCAATTGTTGTTGCGTTAAAGCATTCGTTTTAGCAATGTAAAAATCAATGCTTTGATTTTTGGCTCGAAGTTGTTCACCGGTTCTAGCTAATAATTCAGGATCCAAATAATCGTCTTTAATTTCTCCCAATTGTAAAATGGTATCTCCCGCTTTCACCATATCGCCTTCTTTCACATACCAACGCACAATTCGACCGGGAATAATAGCATTGATGTTTTGTGGACGTTGCTCTTGTCGCAAGGTGGTTACTTTACCTGTACTGCGCACATTCTGCGTCCAAGGTAAAAACAGAAATACCAAGAACAATAAAGCAAAAAGTAAAATGTATCGATAACCTCTTTTTTGTTTATCGATTTGAAAAATCTTTTGGTAAGAATTCGATTCTGTATAATGGAGCGACATGATTAACGATTTTCTTGATTAATACGTAGTTGCCCAATGTGTAAACGATGAGTGCACCACCCATTCAACAATGGCTCGTCGCTTACAATGATGACGGTTGAATCGGGTACTTCATGGATGAGTAAATCTACCATGGCTTTTCTAACAGGTTTGTTCATTTCCAAGAAGGGTTCTTCCAATAAAATAAGGGCTTGTTGCTGAACAATGGCACGAATGAATAGTATTTTCTTGATAACGGTTTGAGGTATCCGTTTTCCAACGGGGTCTAAATGGGTATGGTATCCGTGTTCAGTCATATTCACAAAATCATCCAACTCGATGGCTTGTGCCATATGTATGATTTTTTGTAAACTCACTTCCTGATTTCCCATGGTGATATTATCGAGAATACTACCACTAAAAATATCCGGGCGGTTCAACATAAATCCAATGTGTTTTCGATAAGAATCATTCTGTAATGTATTCACCGGAATATCGTTGAATATGATACTGCCACTGCTCGGTTGTAAGCCCGTCGATAATAATCGAAGGAAGGTTGTTTTACCCGAACCTTCAGCCCCATGAACAATAATTTTGGCGCCGGCCGGTAACTGTAAATTGACATGATCGAACACCGGGGCCGATTGACTATAGGCGAAGCTCACATGATGCCATTCAATTTTGATGCCTTTGTTCGGTTGTGGAAATTGGGTCTCCCCATCGCGTTCTTCCGCTTCGCGGTCGAGGGTATTCAACTTATCGAGTGCCGTAAGTACATCGTAGTAACTGTCTAAATTAATAATGATTTTTTCAACTGAATTGATCATGGTAATGATGATGATTTCAGCGGCTACGAACTGACCAATATTCAATTGTTGTGTTATTAATAAATAGGTGCCTAAAATCAACATGGCCGCCGTAATAATAATCTTTAAGAAAATAAGATTTCTAAATTGCGATACCAAGATATTGAAATGCTTGGTTCTATAATCGAGAAATGAACCGATTTTACTGTCTAAAATTTTATACGATAAACCTTGACTTCGATTCAATTTGAAAATATGAATCATGCGTGCAATTTCTTCTAACCAACCAACCACTTCATATTTATAACTACTTTCTTTAATACTGGTTTCCAAGCCTTTTCGTCCGGTTAAAACAAACATTACCACAATGATAGTTAGCAATAAAAAAACCATTACCAAGAATAACGGATGGAAAATCGCTACCATTAATAATCCAAGTAAAATTTGAATACTAGCTAAGGGTATGTCCAACAGAATTTTCGAAAGTCCTTTTTGTAAATTGGCCACATCCAAAAAACGATTCATCAATTCAGGGTAATAATGCCCATCGCTTTGGCGAATGTCAATGCGCATAATTTGCCATTTGAATTTGAACGCATAAAAATGAAAGAGTTTTTGTTGAATTTTTTCAATCACTTTCATTTGTTGAATTTGGAATACACCCGACATTAAAACCCCCAATAACATGAGCGTTATGAGTACCACCAAGGAGGTTGAAAATGCACCGCCCATCACAAATCCAATAATGGATTGAACCCCTAAGGGAATCGACAATTGGATTAATCCGTTTAAAATGGCAAATACATAAATAGCATATACTTCCTTTTTTTCGGAAGAAATATGTTGTGCTAATATTTTGTATGGATTGTTCATTAAGAAAAATTCGTAATTAAGTAATAATATATGGGCAGACCAAACGAAATATTAAATGGAAAGGTTATACCAATAGCCATTGGAACATAAATACCCGGATCGGCTTGTGGTACGGCAATTTTCATAGAGGCGGGCACCGCAATGTACGATGCACTGGCACTCAAAACACTTAATAAAAATCGATCGCCAATTTCGGCCCCCAATAAACCACTGGCAATGGCTGTAATACTACCAAATACCAAGGGGAATAAGATGCCACATACCATGAGCGTTTTGCCTGCATGCCGAAACGATGAAAATCGCTTGGCTGTTTGCATCCCCATGTCTAATAGAAACACCGATAAAAATCCTTTAAAAATATCAGTTGTAAATGGTTTAATCCCTTCGGCTTGCTTGGCATCCGAAAATAAACCAATCACCAAACTCCCTAAAATAATTAATACACTGCCATTGCTCAAGGCATGTTTAATCATGCCCCCTAAACCTTCCTTGCGTTCTTTTATAGCCTGGGCACGGCGAATCAATAAAACCCCCATAATGATAGCAGGGGCTTCCATAAACGCCATCGCCGCCACCATATGTCCACCAAAATGAATGCCCTTATTTTCTAGAAAAGCAATAGCCGATACAAAGGTAACCGCACTCACCGACCCATACGTGGCTGCAATAGCCCCGGCATTCCATATCCCCATTTTCTTTTTCAAGACGGCAAAGACCACCATCGGAATACTAAACGATAAGAATAAGGCAGAACCCAAGGTTAATAGCATCGCCATATTAATATGACTGTGCGATAATTCCTGTCCACCCTTAAAGCCAATAGCCAGCAATAAATAATATGAAATGAATTTGACCGTGGTTGACGGTATTTCCAAATCACTTTTAACCCATGCGGCTATAATTCCCAAAAGGAAAAACAAGAGGGTGGGGTTGCTTAAGTTGTATAATAAAGCGGAAAAGTCCATGGTGTTTTAACGTCGCAAAGATAGAGATAGTTTATTTTGTGGTAGTAATACTATCATTTTTTAACAAGTTTTAAATTTATAGGGTATAGGAAAGTTTTTCACGTTTCTAGGATTCTGAAATGCGAATGATTTTCCGCTTGCCTGAAATGAACCTAACTTTGCACCCATGACGCGTGTAATATTTTTGGTTTGGACTTTGATGGCTTTGGTTTCTTCAGTACATGCACAAGGTACAAAATTTACACTTAGCGGACACGTTCGCGATACCACCAGTGGGGAAAATTTGCCGGGTGCAACCGTTGGGGTGCCGGCCCTGCAAAAAGGGGTAACCACCAATGGCTATGGTTTTTATTCTTTGTCCCTTCCGGCAGGCAATTATACCCTTAAAGTAAGTTATATTGGCTTTGAAGCACGCGATATTGCGGTAAAATTAGACCGTGATGTGAAATTGGATATCGACATGAGTCCGCGTTCTATGGTGTCGAAGGAAATTGTCATCAAAGATGTTCGCCGCGACGAAAATGTGAAAGAAGCCCGAATGGGCATGCACCAATTGTCGGTTGAAAGCATTAAAAAACTGCCCGTTATTATGGGCGAAGTGGACATTATGAAATCACTGCAATTATTGCCCGGTGTGAGTTCTGCCGGCGAAGGGCAAAATGGTTTCTATGTGCGTGGTGGCGGTCCCGACCAGAATTTAATTTTACTCGACGATGCCGTGGTTTATAATACCGGCCATTTGTTTGGATTCTTTTCTGTGTTCAATGGCGATGCCCTCAAGAATGTAAACTTAATTAAAGGGGCCGCCCCCGCCAATTATGGTGGCCGTTTATCGTCGGTGGTGGATGTTTCCATGAAGGAAGGAAACAATAAAAAATATCAAGTAGAAGGTGGACTCGGATTAATTGCTTCGCGATTATCTATACAGGGGCCAATTTTAAAAAATAAAGCCTCCTTCATTGTTAGTGCACGCCGTACTTATGTGGATGCCCTCATTCGTCCCTTCGTAAAAGCCTCTAGTCCATTCAAAGGTTCAGGCTATTATTTTTACGATTTGAATGCCAAAGTGAATTATATCTTGGGTAAGAAGGACCGTCTTTACTTAAGTACCTATCTCGGAAAAGACGTGTTTACATTCAACAATAAAGAAAGCAGTTTAGGTTTTAGTATACCTTGGGGCAATAAAACGGCTTCCTTGCGTTGGAATCATGAGTTTTCGAATAAATTATTCTTGAATACTTCCTTAGTTTACAACGATTATAATTTCACCTTCGGTGCCGATCAACAAGATATTAAAGTCAAGTTTTTCTCCGGCATTCGCGATTGGACCTTGAAAAGCGATTTGGATGTGTATACCAAATTCAACCACAACGTTAAAGTGGGTGGATTAATTACCCATCATAAATTTACCCCAAGTACCTTAAGCGGCGAAGCGGCCGGTGCCCCCATCAATCCCGACCAAGCCTTTACTAAATTTGGTATCGAATCGGCCTTATATGTGCTCGATGAATTCGATTTGGGCAAACGCATCAAAATCAATGCCGGCTTGCGTTATTCCGGCTTTTTGCAAATGGGCCCATATACTCGTTATACGTGGAATGATAATGGCATTAAAACAGATAGCGTCTCTTACGGCGAAGGCGAAAATGTGGTGAACTATGGTGGCTTAGAACCCCGTTTCAATATTCGTTATTCCTTAAATGAAACCACTTCCTTGAAAGGCGCCGTAGCCAAAACGTATCAATACATTCATTTGGTTACGAACAATGGTTCAACCTTACCCACCGATATTTGGAGCCCAAGTTCTTATTTTGTTCGTCCGCAAATGGCCTGGCAATACAGTGTGGGCTTATTCAAAAATTGGGCCGAAAATAAATTGGAAACCTCAGTAGAATTATACTACAAAAACATGCATAACCTCAGCGAATATCGTGAAGGTTATACCCCCAATTCCTTACGCGATATTGATTACGATTTGGTATTTGGCCGTGGATATGCATATGGCGCCGAATTTTATTTGAATAAAACCAAGGGACGTTGGACCGGTTGGTTGGCGTATACCTTAGCTTGGACTTATCGCGATTTTAAATCCTTGAACGGCGGTAATCCGTATTTAACCAAATACGACCAACGGCATAATGTATCTTTCACCTCGGCTTACGAATTAAACAAGAAATGGACCCTCTCCACCGTATTTGTTTATGGTTCGGGCAATCGGGTAACCCTACCGGTGAGTTTGTACATTGTAAACGGTCAATTGGTGCAACATATAGAACGCTTGAATAATTATCGTTTGCCGGCTTACCATCGTTGGGATTTAGGCGCCATATATAACCCAACACCAAAACCGGGGCGTAAATGGAAAAGCAGTTGGACTTTCTCGGTATACAATGTATACAGCCGCATGAACCCCTATATCATTTACTTAGATACCCAAGGCAATGTGAACGATCCGGCCGGTGTTCAATTGAAAGCCAAGCAAATATCTATCTTCCCAATTTTGCCCAGTGTAACGTATAATTTCAAGTTCAATTAGTTCCTCTGTTCAACAAACTAATTGACCTGTAATTAAGCCTTGGCATCAGCCAAACGTGAATACAAGGCCACCTTTTTTTCTTCGCTTAAATCTTTCATACGGAAGGCTTTTTGATTCGTTGTTTCCGTTAGCGGTTTCGCCTCAATTTCACCACGAATTATTTTAGAAACTACCTTCGGATAATGCGTGAGCATGAGAATTAAATTTTGGCAACGCAATAAATGTGGATTCGGACGAGCCGGTATCGTTTGATTAAATTGAGCATATACAGCCCCCGTATCTACCCCGGCATCTACCGCATGAATACTGATGCCAACATGCGAAAAATCCTGATCGTAACATTGCCAAAATTCACTCTTCGAACCTCGGTAAAATGGAAGTACGGAAGAGTGGGAGTTCACAAACGTGTTGGCTAAACGCAATACCGTGGGTTTAATA
This sequence comes from Chitinophagaceae bacterium, assembly GCA_051006655.1. GTDB lineage: Bacteria > Bacteroidota > Bacteroidia > Chitinophagales > Chitinophagaceae > OLB11. Next base: position 14,108 of record JBPCSZ010000035.1, on the reverse strand, counting down.
ATGCCCGTGCCATAAACAAGTACTATGTTGGGCTTTATAGATTGAATAAATGCTATGGACTGCGCATCATTCACTGAAACCACCGTTTTCGATGCCACGTTTTCGCGCGTTTTACTTTTTGGTATTGTTTGAATAAATTCAGCCAAGCGGGCCGAGGCTTCTTTTTCACATTGTTGCTCGAAGCGCAATGCCTTTAAGGTGTTGGGGTTTACACGCCAAGGCAGTAGTAAGTCGGACAAACTTTTTTTGATGCTTTTTTTTAATCGAAGCCAAGCGGGTTGATGCATGAGCTTGTTTTCAATTAAAATACCTTGCACATCCAAGCCTTCTTGTAAACAAGCCTGAATAAGTGCGTCAGCCTGCAACGACGAATTCGTCATGATTAATATACGCATGGGCGAAATTAAAAAATTAGAGTAAAACAAGCTTGCCCCGCATGGTCTTCTACAGCAAAAGGAATCAATTCCTCTGTGCCAAAAACACGCAATGTTTCTTTGTTCGGTGTTTTTCCTTGAAACGTAAATCGCTTGCCTTTCAATTCGTTGATGCCTATTTTATCATATCGAATGCCATCTGCTTTAAAACGAATTTCTTGTTTTGCGGCATCTATTTTTACATGTTCGCGAAGCAGACAATAATCCAATAAGTCCGATACCGAAGACACCATTAAACCTTGTTTTTCATAACAAGTTTTAATATGCCGAAATGCTTGGCGCGTTTTTTCCGGAATATGTTGTTTTTCTTTTTCTGTGCCCGGAATGCGTTTCCCCAAATGGGTATAGGCAATCATGGTGCCACCATTCTGTTGCAAGGTATCAATAATGGCAGGCGTAATAATATTGCCTAATCCATAAATATCAGCTTCCTTCCATTTTCCGTAACGCTCAAAAATATACAGTTTATGTCCATCGGGAAAGGTGTGTGCCCGCATCAATTGATTTTTGGGTACACCGGCTTTAAATTGCTTATGTAGGCCTTTCGGCAGAAGGGTATGCAGGAGCCACTTGAGTTTTGCTTTCAAAGGCGAAGCATACACATTATTGAAGTATTCCGATGCCGATAAATTTCTATTTTGTCCAATAATACCCGTCAACGAGCCATTCCAAACATAACGAATCCCCAAGGTATAAATTAAATCGAGGGTGTATACAAAGTTCTTGTAGGTATGTCCCGACATATCCATCGTTTCCGGTATCGAACCCCCTTGTGCATTATGAAGCAAATTGCCACTAAACTTGGCATGGTCTATCCAAACTTTCGGATGTATATCATGTTGTTTTAAAATTTGCATGGCTTCCACGGCATCCTCACGGTCGAAGGCATTTTTCCGGGCATGCATATAATCGCCCCAGGTATGAATGGTATCGTGGGGTTGTTGGGTTATTTCGGGGAATTCCACCAAATTCACTTGCTTCGGCAAATTGGCATTCACCGATTTCACAAATAAACTATTGGCCAAGGGCAACTGAAGTTCTTTCCAAATGAAATGATGCAATTCATGCCAATCGTCAATGAACGTAAAATCAGGGTCGCTGGCCAAGGTAAACCAAGCTTTATAAGGAAAAGGATAGGGGACAATGGTCATGCACAACAATTTAATCGGAATCACACAATACGGCAACGAATGTAAGAAACAATCGTTGAACGCCGATTGTTCCATGGACTAGAAAACGTTTTTCCATAAAAAAAACCACATCGTATGGATGTGGTTTTTTAAGTTTTTTTCGGGTTTATTTACCGCTTGCGAGGAAGTCAGTAACCTTGTCTTTATGAACAATTTGTTCTTTGAAGGTATAGGCACCTGTCTTAGGACTACGAACGGCACGGATAACTTTCGTCCAGTTCTTAGCTTCAGCAGAAGCTTTCAAGTCCTTTTTAATCGCGGTTTTCGCTGCTTTGGCCATGATGAATATTATTTAATTTCTTTGTGAATGGTATAACGTTTCAAAATTGGGTTGAATTTTTTCAACTCCACACGTTCAGGTGTGTTTTTCTTGTTTTTTTGCGACATATAGCGACTAGTGCCGGCCATGCCTGAATCTTTATGCTCGGTGCATTCAAGAATGATGCTAACGCGATTTCCTTTTTTTGCCATGATTACTTCTTTTTAAAAGGGATGTTTAACTTTTAGATGGTTTGACCGGCTTCACGGAGTTCGTTTACAACAGTCATTAATCCGCGCTTGTTGATGGTGCGCATAGCGTTAGTCGTCAATTTCAATGTAACCCAACGATCTTCTTCGGCTAAGAAAAAGCGCTTGGTTTGTAAATTGGGCATAAAACGACGAATGCTCTTTTTATTTGAAAAGGAAACTTTATTTCCTTTCAGGGGTGTCTTTCCGGTAACTTGACAAATACGTGCCATTTTTTCAATTTTTGGGAACGCAAAGGTAATTCGTTTTTTCCACAAAACACATATTTTATATACTTTTTTTATATATTTTTCACCTAATTCGGAAAGAATACTAAAAAATAATACAAAAAGGGGCGTTTTTTACCTTTATATAGGCCTACTTTTGTGCGAATATACGGCATGGACGAATTAAAGATTATACAAGACCGCGTGGAAAAACTCCTCGAATTGGAGGCCTTTAAGGAACTTCGGGAATTAATCAATAACCTGAACATTTCTGATGTGGCCGAGCTGATTGCCGAGGACGATGAACGTGCGCTTTTTTTCTTCCAACAACTCGAATTTCATCGGGCTGTGGCCGTTTTCCGTGTGCTCGATTTGCAAGCCCAAGAAAAACTCATCAGCACCCTTCCGGCCAATTTATTGCACTCCATCCTCAACGATTTACCCCCCGATGACCGTACTTCTTTGCTCAGTGAACTTAACAGCACGGTAGTAAAGGATTTAATTCGGCAGTTAAATCCGGAAGAACGCAAGGTTACTTTATCTTTATTAGGCTACCCCGAAGATAGTATCGGCCGACTCATGACGCCCGATTATATTGCTGTAGAACCCGATTGGACCGTTGAACAAGTATTAACTTATATCCGCGATTACGGGAAAAACTCCGAAACCATCGATGTATTATATGTTACCGATGAAAATGGCCGATTAATGGACGACTTGCGTATTCGCGATGTCTTATTGGTCGACCCCAAAGCCACGAAAGTAGAAGATTTGATTGATGGCCGTTTCATTTCCTTGCACGTAAACGATAGCCGCAATGAAGTAGGCACTATTTTCCAAAATAATAACCGCGTGGCCTTGCCCGTGGTCGACGATACCAATGTTTTGTTGGGTATTGTTACCATCGATGACGTTCTATGGGTGGTAGAAGAAGAATACACCGAAGATATCCAACGCATTGGGGGTACCGAAGCCCTCGATGAACCATACTTGGATGTATCCCTGCAAAATTTGTACAAAAAACGCGTCGTTTGGTTGTTGGTTTTATTCATTGGCGAATTACTCACCATCAGCGCCATGTCGGGCTTCGAAGACCAAATTGCCAAAGTGGTCATGTTGGCCACCTTCATTCCATTAATTATTTCCAGTGGCGGTAATAGCGGTTCGCAAGCAGCCACCCTCATTATTCAAGCCATGGCCCTGGGCGAAGTCACCATTCAAGATTGGTGGCGCGTAATGAAACGCGAACTCGTGTCCGGATTGCTATTAGGTGCCACACTCTGCATCATGAGTTTCAGCGTCATCAGCATTTGGCATTTTTTCACCCCGGCTTTCGGCGAACATTATCTCCGCATAGCCTCCGTGGTAGGCATTTCCCTCATTGGTGTGGTTTTATGGGGCTCATTAATGGGTTCCATGTTACCCCTTTTATTGAAACGCCTCGGTGTCGATCCCGCCGCTTCATCAACGCCATTTGTGGCTACCTTGGTGGATGTAACCGGACTCCTCATTTACTTCAGTGTAGCCATGTTTTTACTGAATGGCATTTTACTTTAATTAGAAGTCATCTAATCTAAAGCTTGTTTCTTTTTCAGAAGCGCATCAGTTGAACATGATTCAACAAGCTTCCCGTCTTCCGCGCCAAGCCACGTTGGCCATTGCGTGGCTTTCGCTTACGCTACCGCACACGCACTGCCCCTCGTGGGCTTTCTGCTACAACCGGGGCTATTCCGCCCGAGGCGGGTCAAGGCCTCGAACTTTCTTCAACAGTCCTTAAATTAGAAATTATACCAATTACTTTTTGGTCGATATCACCGCCGGCGCCGGACTCATCCACTTCCGCCAAGCCGGGAACTTATAAATGATGGTGGTAATAAGAATGGCACCATATACATCGTAGGTATAATGAACGCGCATGCTCAAAATCATAAAGGCCATTACCCCTGTGGCTAAAAACAAAAAGCGTTTCAACAATTTGTTTTCAGTGCATAAGAAATAAAGCCAAATGCTGGCCACATGCCCACTAAAAAATAAATCTTTCGTAAGCGGCGATTCACGCGGGTATACCGTGTTTTCTAAAAATACATCGCGTAACACAATTAAACCGGCCGGCGGTTCTAAGGCAACCAATAAAATACATATTTGACGAATCACCGCCACATACAAATGCATTTCAATTACCCGCAGTATTACTTGAGGCCGGTGAATATGAAATAATATGGTGAGGGATAAACTCGTGTAGAGCAATAAAAAAATAGAAACCGAAAAATCAAATCGGGGTAATAAATGAAGCAAAGGGTCGGCCAGCTGTATTCCATTACGGGCTTCAACATACATGCCTAAGTTCTGCGTGAGCGCTGAATAAAGCAAAAAGACCCCCGGTGCCAAAAATAATTTTAAGGCAAAACGTGGTTCAGACAAGGCTGAACGCCAAATTGATAGGAGTCGTTGGGCGTATTCGCGCATGAAGCAAATAAACAATTTCGTAATGAAAAAATAACAGAAACATCAAAAGTAGAACAAAAGCTACGAACTATGCCTATCTTAGGGTAGCATTTTAACGCCCTTTTAGCAGCTTATTGCCTATGAAGAGAAAAAAATGTTTATTCGATGTTTACCGCTTATTTTTGTGCTCCAAAATACATAAACATGCGTGAAATAGCGTTTAGACAAGCACTTCGGGAAGCCATGCAAGAGGAAATGCGTCGCGATCCTATGGTTTTTTTGATGGGCGAAGAAGTGGCACAATACAATGGTGCCTATAAGGTGAGTCAAGGAATGCTCGATGAATTCGGTCCAAAACGTGTCATTGATACGCCAATTGCCGAATTAGGTTTCGCTGCTATTGCCGTTGGCGCATCCAGCAATGGCGTTCGTCCAATTGTAGAATTCATGACCTGGAATTTTGCGGTTTTAGCCTTAGACCAAATTTTTAACCATGCGGCCCGTATGTTGGCTATGAGCGGCGGTCAATTCAGTTGCCCCATAGTATTTCGTGGACCAAACGGTTCTGCCGGACAATTAGGCGCGCAACACTCTTCGGCCTTCGAAAATTGGTATGCCAATATCCCCGGCTTAAAAGTGATTTCCGTATCGAATCCATACGATGCTAAAGGTTTGTTGAAAAGCGCCATTCGCGACAACGACCCGGTAGTAATGATGGAAAGTGAAGTGATGTATGGTAATATGGGCCATGTTCCCGAAGAAGAATATTTGATTCCTATTGGAAAAGCCGATATCAAACGCGCCGGTACCGATATTACCATTGTTTCCTACAATAAAATGATGTTGGTAGCCCTTCAAGCCGCCGAAGAACTGCAGAAAGAAGGCATTTCCGCCGAAGTCATCGATTTACGCACAATCCGTCCACTCGATTGGATGACCATCATGGAATCGGTGAAAAAAACCAACCGTTTATTGATTGTGGAAGAACAAAATCCATTTGGTGGTGTAGCGTCGGAAGTGAGTTACCGCATTCAAAAGGAAGCCTTCGATTACCTCGATGCCCCAATTCGCCGTATTTGCAGTGCCGATACCAGTATGCACTATGCCCCTAATTTAGTAGCCGCGTATTTACCCAATGCCGAGCGTGTTGTTAAAATAGCCAAGGAATTGATGTACGTCAAAAAGTAATATTAAGCTCCGGTTGCTTGTATAAGTTCATTGTAATTAAATTGTTTCGTGTATGTTTCAAGTTGTTCGCACCACGTTTTGGGTATTGATGGTCTCTTTGTTTTTTTCAATCCCGGTACAAGCCCAACAAAACGTACTAACGGAAGATTTTTTTACTTGTGTGGGCAATACACTCCCTCCCGGATGGTACAAATACAGTATTCTAGGTAATGAAGCTTGGCAATGTAATACCACCGGTTTTGCAGGCAATGGCATTGGTATTAGCGGGTATAGCAATGGCAACAATAATGTGAATGAAGATTGGTTGATTTCACCTTTCTTAGATTTAAGTTCATATACCCAACCACAACTGCATTTTTTGTCGTGGACGCGTTTTAATGGTAATCCAATTCAAGTTTATGTCTCTACCAATTATGTTGGTTTGAGTTTGCCAAGTTCGGCGTCGTGGACATTATTGAACCCTTCATTACCGGCCGTTAATTCTCAATATTGGCAGGGGAGTGGTTCTCTCGACCTAACGCCGTATAAAAATCAACCCATGGTTATCGCCTTTAAATACACCTCCACGGCGGCCGCGGCCCCCACATGGCGTATCGACGATGCCATGGTGGTGGATGGTATATTTTCGTGCAACAAACGTTTCATCAATACCGGAGGCACTTTAGCCGGAACGAGTTCGGTTCCTACCACCTTTCAATTTAATATGTCGTATATCAAAGGTTTGTTCGAAGCCTTTGCACCCATTCCCTTCGAAATATCGAAAGATGGTATTAATTACGCGCATTACATTACCTACGATTCTTCGTATGCCGGTTCACAGCAAACCATGTATGTGCGCATCAATCCAACCGTACCCGATAAATTATATCGTAGCTTAATTACTTTTAAAGGAAATGGAAAGGTTATTTCCGATAAAATTTTATTGCAAGGCAGTTCAATTCCATCTTATAGCAGTTTAAAAACTTGTCAATGGAATATGCGTTGGCTCGGCGATCCGCAAAATTGCAATTGCGATACCACCTTGGCCAAAAACAACGCCATTCAAATTCTTAAAGATGCCCAAGCTGATTTGTATGCTTTACAAGAAGTGGTGAGTACACAACAATTGCAAACTATTCGCCAAGCCTTAGGGCCCCAATTCAAATCAACCTTTGCCACCACTTGTTCGGGGGCTATGAATACCGGTAGTCCCAATTTCCCCGGATGCCAAAAATTAGCGTATATCTACGATACCACTAAAATTGCCTCTATGGGCGAATTTAGCTTATTGGCTTCAACCTATCCCGCCGATACTTCTCCGTATTATTGTTTCTCTTCCGGTCGCTTTCCTTATGTCATGAAGGCGAAAATGAAATTGTATGGCGGCGGCTTCGATACGGTTTATATCGTCAATATCCACGGAAAGGCATCCGGCACGCAAGCCGATTACGACCGCCGTGCCTGTGGCGCCGATAAGATGAAAGATTCCTTGAATGCGCTCTTCCCCGGCAAAAAAATATTGATTCTAGGCGATTACAACGATTATTTGGAAGGCACACACGTAAACGGACAAACCGTTTCGCCCTACCAAAGTTTGCTGAATAGTAATTATACCGGCATTACCTTGCCTTCGGTGTATCCCGCACAAACCACCTATGTAAATTCTACCGGACATTTAATTGATAATGTGGTTTGTAGCAATGCCTTATTACCGAAATACATCGATAGCAGTTGTTTCATTTTTACGGAACCCCTCCAATACATTGGTAATTATGTGTCCAACAGTTCCGATCACTATCCTGTTTTAAGTTATTGGCGCTTCACCTTTGGTCAACAACCCAATGAAATCAGCGATTTTAGTTCAGCAAACCACGATATTTTGCTCCAAAATCCAAGTCATAATCGTTTAGTTATCCACAATTTGAGTAATCAAGTACAGTCGGCCACTATCCGGGTTTTTGATTTAACCGGTAAGGTGATTTGGCAAACCCAAACTTCTTTAGCATTGGATGTAAGCCCTATGGATATTGGGTTTTTCCCATCAGGTTTATACCTTGTTCAAATTGAAACGCCTACTACACGTTATCATTTTAAATGGATGAACCAATAGATTTCTCGAAATTGGAATCAAATATTTGAGCTGAGAATGGCAGGGGTAACGTTTCATTAATTTAATTCCCGTTTTCCCATATTATTTTTGTGAACTATTTAACAGCGTCTATCATGCGTATTTTACTCTTGTTGTTGGCTATTTTGAATGGCTCTTACCTAATGGCTCAAACGGGCATTATTAAAGGTAAAGTGTTCAATAATGAAAACAAACAACCCTATTTCGATATCACCATTACCATGCCTCAGGCTAAAACCATGACGGTGTCGGATGCCGATGGTAATTTTACCTTTGGTAATATTCCTTATGGGAATTATGAATTGATTTTCAGTATGGATGGTACTGAATTAGATAAAATCAATGTCTCGGTTTCGCAATTGGTCAATAACCTTGAGCCGGTATATTTAAATCCTTCCGTGTCTCAAACCAATAATTATACCCTCGATAATTCGGCCTCCAATTTTGAAGAGTCCGGCAGTCAAGACGATAATAGCGTGAGCTCCGGGAATCAGAACATTTCCAGTGTGTTAAGTGCAGCACGCGATGCCTATTTATCGGCCGCTACCTTTGGTTGGGGGCAATATTTCTACCGTATGCGCGGTTACGAAAACGACCATAACGTATTGTATTTGAATGGTGTTCCCATGAACGATTTAGAAGAAGGAGGCGTATTTTTCAATTCATGGAGCGGTTTGAACGATGTTTTTCGTGGTCGTAGCTTAAGTTTAGGCCTTGCTCCAACCGATTATAATTTCGGGGGCATGGGCTTGAATACTTCTTTAGATGCCACGGCTTCCAATCAACGCAAAGGCACTCGCTTAACGTATACTGCCACCAATCGTTCGTACCGTAATCGTATCATGTTGACCCACAATTCGGGTTTAATGAAAAATGGTTGGGCTTATTCATTTTCGGTATCTCGTCGTTGGGCACAACAAGGTCAAATAAAAGGAACCTTCTACGATGCCTTAGCCTATTATGCTGCCGTTGAACGCCGTTTCAAACGTCAAGGCTTTAACTTGATGGTGGTAGGTTCTCAAATTCGTCGTGGTAAATCGGGACCCGCATCAGCGGAAGCCTTCGATATTGCCGGTACCCATTATTACAATCCTTATTGGGGATATCAGAATGGCGAAATGCGCAATAGCCGTATTTTGAATAGTCACTCGCCCTTGTTTATTCTTACCCACGATTATAAAATCAACGAAAATACCTTAATCAATTCATCTGTATCGTTCCAATCGGGCGAAACCTCGAATACCGGTATTGATTGGTATAATTCCGCCGACCCTCGTCCGGATTATTACCGTTATATGCCCAGCTATATCGATTCACCGGCTATGACACAGGAAGCTTACGACCGCATGAAAGCTAACCCGGATGATTACATGCAAATACAGTGGGACAAAATGTATGAAGCCAATTACTTGAGCAAGAAAGGCGGATTCGGTCGTTCGATGTATATCGTGAACGAAAATGTGGAAGCTTCACGTAAATGGAATGGCGCCATTAATTTGGAAAGTGCCGTGAACGATCATATGATGTTCTATTCCGGCTTACAAGTTCAATCGCAAGTGAATCATAATTTTCAACGTGTGGCCGATTTATTGGGCGGCGATTATTGGCTGAACATCAATCAATTTGCAGCCCGTCAGTTTCCGGGTATAGCCAATGCCGATAAATTGAATGTGAACGATAAAAGCCTAGAACGTCGAGTAGGGGATACCTATGGATACGATTATAATGTGCATTTTTTCAAATCTGCCTTGTTTGCTCAAACCGTAATGACGTACAACAAAATTGATTTCTTTGCCGCCGGTGAATTGGGTTATACCTCATTTCATCGCGTTGGGAATTATTTAAACGGCTTATATCCTTCGAACTCGTTTGGTAAATCGGCGGTCAATAATTTCTTAACGTGGCGTACAAAAGGAGGTTTAACGTATAAAATTAACGGTCGTAATTATGTGTATGTGAATGGTTCAATCGGAACGCGTGCACCATTTGTAGATAATGTGATTGTATCGGCCCGTACACGTAACCTCATGATTTCGAATCCACAACACGAAGATGTCAATAGTTTAGAAGCCGGGTATTTATTGCGTTCTCCGAATGTGAAAGCCCGTGTTACCGGCTTTTTATCGAATGTGAAAAATGCCTCAGACATTAAACGTTATTATGGCGACGATTCAGCCTCGTTTGTGAATATGGCCATGCAGGGAATCAACAAACGCTATATGGGTATTGAAGCCGGTGCTGAAATTAAAATCAGTCCAAGTTTTTCCATGAACTTAGCCGCTGCCTTCACCCAAGCCTATTATACCAGTCGCCCTTATATTAATATTTACAGCGACAACGACACGGTGCAATTACAACAAACTAACAACAATGCTAGCGACACCATCTTCATGAAGAATTTCTTTGTACCGGCCGGTCCGCAAACAGCCATGCAAATTTCATTCCGTTATAATTCAAAACGTTATTGGTTCTTTACGGCCAGCTTGAATTATATGGCGAACAATTGGATGGATTTTGCACCTACGCGTCGTACTAAAGATGCGGTGGATTTATTGCAATATCCTTCCGATGAATGGACTTCCGTTGTTGCGCAACGTCGTATTCCGTCGTTTTATACCGTCGATTTGTTCGGTGGAAAATCATTTAAAGTCAACAAGTATTTACCCAAAGCCGGTTCAAACACCTATTTGAATTTGAATTTAGGGGTAACCAATTTGTTGAACAACAAAAACATCATGTTATACGGGTTTGAAAATATGCGTTTCAATCGCCAAAACCCCGATTGGTTTGTTCCAAAATATGCGTATGCCTTAGGCATTCAGTACTTCATTAATGCCACACTTCGTTTCTAATTTTTAAAATTGTTTCAAAATTTCAATATGAAAAAACTATCTCTTGTTGTTTTAGCCGTGCTTGGAATGAGTACCTTGGTATTTCATTCTTGTGTTAAAAAACGCTACGATAATCCACCCGATACCACCACCATCGATCCTCAATTGCCGGTTAACCGCACCATTTGGGATTTGAAGCAGTTGTATGTAAGCAATGGTGGCGTAAATCCGTATCAAATTGTAGACGATATTACCATTTACGGGGTAGTGGTTGGCGACGACCGCGGGGGTAATTATTACAAACAAATCGTTATTCAAGACAGTACCACCGGTATTCCGGTATTGTTGAGCAAGAATGGTTTGTATAACGAATATCCTGTTGGACGTAAAGTGTATATTAAGTGTAAAGGACTTTATTTAGGTTCTTATGGTAGCTTAATTCAATTGGGTGCTCAGCCCGATGCGACAGGTGGGTTAACCGAAATTCCATCGAATTTAATTTCGAATTATGTGGTAAAAGCCAATTTCGATTTAAACCAAATTCAACCTAAATTGGTAAGCATCAGCGATTTGAAAAATATCAACGGAAATTTGAAATTGTTGAGCACTTTAGTTCAATTGGACAGTGTTGAATTTGTTGGCTCCGATTGTAGTATTCCTTATGCCGATGCACCAACTATTGCTTCTGCTACAGAACGTAAAGTAGAAGATTGTGCCGGAAACAATGTGGTATTACGCACCAGCGGTTATTCGTATTTCCGTACCTCATTAACGCCATCAGGGCGTGGTCGTTTATTAGCCATATACTCGCGTTACAATTCAACCCCACAATTAACCATTCGCGATACCACCGATGTGAATATGAATGGACCTCGTTGTAATGCCAATGCGTCTTTGTATACCATTCGTCAAATTCGCGATATGTATCAAGGAACTTCCATGACGCTTGGTGCCGGGTATAAAGTAAAAGGCATTGTGATTTCCGATAAAGTGAATAAGAATATTAATTCACAAAATATTGCTTTACAAGATGCCACCGGCGGTATTGTATTGCGTTTCGAATCAGGAGCTACTTTGCCAGCCTTAAACGATGAAGTGGAAGTATTCATTTCCGGTGGTTCATTATCGATGTTCAATGGGGTGTTGCAAGTAAGCAATTTGAATAGCTCGAACATTACTAAAACAGGAACCGGTACCGTAACGCCACGTGTGGCAACTATCCGTCAATTGTTAGACAGTTTAGATGTTTGGGAATCAACTTTGGTGAAAGTAAATAATGCTCGTTTTGTAACTACCGGTACTTATAGTGGTAATCGTCAAATAGTAGATGTGGCCAATACCGATACCATTACCCATTACACTGCAACGTCTGCTTTATTTTCAGGGGCAACGGTACCTACCACACCCGTTAGTTTAACCGGTATTCTAGGGGAATATACTACGGCTACCAGTTCAACCAAACAAATCAGTGTTCGCGCAACCACCGATGTTCAATAATCAACTACCATTACAAATTCAATAAACAAACAACACAACACATGAAAAAAACGGTTCTTTCTATCTTGGCCTTGTGCACCGGTATCATAGGTGCTACAGCCCAAATTAGTATCACTACTGTGGGAACACCCTACACACAGAATTTCGATCAAATGCCTTCAGGTCCAATCTCAACCTTTCATATTTTACCCATGACAGGGTGGGGTGTTTGGGAAAAAGGAAACAACGGAAATGATAGCGTACGCATCAATGCCGGTGCATCTAATGCAGGAGATACTTATAACTATGGTACCGATATGGCCACCGATCGTGCTTTAGGAAGTATTGCTTCAGGTTCCAACTTGCCCAGTTTTGGTTGTCAGTTCCTGAACTCAACCGGTGCTGCTATTGGCGGAATCAATATGAGCTTTGTGACTGAAATGTGGCGCAATGGCGATACCCTTGTTGGAAACACCGATACCACGTTATTTGAATATTCGTTGAATGCAAGCGGTTTAGGCGATACATTGGCTACTTGGACCCCCGTACCAGTATTAAACTTAATAACCCCTAATACAACTTCGAATGTTGTAGGGGCTGTAGATGGTAATTTGGTAGGTAATCGTGCTAATGTGAATGGGAGTTTCAATTTGAATTTAGCGAACAATGCCGTTATTTGGATACGTTGGCGCGATATCAACAAAGCGGGGAGCGACGACGGTTTAGCCATCGACGATTTATCGATCAACTTTGTGCCATTAAATAACGACAAACCGATCATTACCGCTTTATCGCCTGCCGATGGAACTACCAATGTTCCCGTTTCTACAGCCTCATTGAGTGTGACCTTCGACCGCCCGGTTACAGTAGGGGCAACAGGACTCTGTTTAGTCTTGAATATCACCGATGGTACTTCGCAAATGATTACCAATGCCCAAACTACTGCGAGTGGTAGTATTGGTACCATGACTGGCGTAAACTTATTGGCCAACAAAGAATACACCGTATTATTCGATTCTACCTTGTTTGTATCGAACGGATTCAATGCCTATGGTATTTACGATAATACCACTTGGAACTTCAATACCAATTGGGCTACTAGCGTAAACGATGTTCAAGCTGCCTTGCAAAACATGCAAATTATTGCAAACAGCCAAGAATTAAGCATTCGTTTAGACGCTAAATCGATGAGTCAAGCGCAGTTTGATTTAGTGAGTGCCAATGGCCAAATTTTAGCTCAAATGAAGCACATGGTTCAAGCCGGACAAAACACCATTCAATTACCCATTGGTTCTTTACCGAATGGCATGTACTATGAACGTTGCATCATGAACGAAAATCGCGTAGCGAAACCGTACATCAAGAAGTAATACCTGAATAGAATTAAAAAAAAAAAAGGCTGTCCGATTTGACAGCCATTTTGTATGCATTAATACAATGCAATTTTATTTCAAACGCGCCATGGTTTCAATGCCTTGATTAAAATCGTCTTTTATCCGTTGGTTCATATTGGCCATCCACATCATACCGCGAAGCACAAAAGGAAAGGAATCCTCACTATACATCCGCCAACGAATTTCGGTGCCTTCGGGAACGGGTTTTAATTGGATGCTGGTTTTCGAGGGACTCATCCCTTCAAAATACAATTCATAATCGATAGAGGTATTGGGTGAGCAGGCCACGAGTTTCATGCGACCATTGCC
>JBPCSZ010000034.1:0-31583 GCA_051006655.1 Chitinophagaceae bacterium | reverse complement strand
GGCGTAGGTGAACTTGGCACAGCTAAAGTCGTGCTGGTTGTTCCCGTACAGCCATTCGCATCGGAAACCGTAATAATATAATTCGTTGTTGCACATGCACCTGTAAAGGTCAAGGCCGGAGACTGTGTTAAACTAGGATTAATGGTAGCCGTATAAGTAGGCGTACCACCTGCTCCATTCACGGTAATAGTACCATCGCAACCGGGAGTACATGTAGGTGAGGTAGTTCCTGTAACAGAAGCAACAACAACCGTAGGTTGCGTAACACAAACCGTGGTGGTTTTAGTACAACCATTCACATCGGTAGCCGTAATAGTATAACATTGAGCACTTAAGCCGGCGAAGTTACCGGTAATGTTGCTTTGTGGTCCCAACGGTGTAATGGTATAAGTATAACCTGCTGTACCACCGCTAGCACTAACTGTGGCAGTTCCATTATTACCGCCATTACAAGAAGGCTGTACAAAAGAAGCTGAGGCAATGGTTAATTGAGTTGGTTGTGTAACCGAAACAACCGTTGTATTGCTACAACCATTAATATCAACCGCTGTAATGGTATAGCTACCAAACGCAATGTTCGAGAAGTTACCCGTTGTATTCGATTGTGGTCCTAATGGATTAATGGTATACGTTTTTTGACCGGTACCGCCCGAGGTAGTTACCGATATGGTACCATTTGTTCCATTGAAACACAAAGGTTGTGTAAAGTTACCCGATGTGAAAAGCAATGGCGTAGGTTCTGTCACGGTCACTGAAGACGTAGTAGTACAACCATTCACGTCGGTTGCGGTTACTGTATAGGTTTGTGCCGTAATACCGGTGAAAGAACCCGTAGTATTGGAAGGCTGAACAGCCGGTAATAATGAATATGTTTTTGTTCCGGTACCACCCGAAGCTGATGCCGTAATTGTTCCATTGGAATTACCACCACAAGAAGGTTGGGTAAAGCCCAAACTCAAGAAATTCACTTGGCTCGGTTGAACCACATTGATGGTAGTTTGGTTCGTACAAGTATTATTATCCGTTACGGTAACCGTGTATTGTTGTGCGGTTAATCCGGTAAAGTTCCCCGTGCTATTCGATTGAGGACCTGATGGATTAATGGTATACGTTTTAGGAGAAACACCACCACTGGTTGCTACGGCAATTGTCCCATTGGCATCACCAAAACACAAAGGCGATACAAAAGTGGCACTCGTAAATGCAATGGGTGCCGGTTGTGTCATAATTAAGGTGCTCGATTTAGAACATCCGTTCCCGTCGGTCACTGTAATTGTATAAGTTGCTGCCGGTAAGCCGGTGAAAAGTCCGGTATTATTAGAAGCCGGATTCGGTGCAATTGAATAGGTATTGGTTGGTGTACCACCGGTGGTAACTACCGTAATAGTACCATCGCTCAAACCATTACATGAAGGCGCCGTAAACGTAGCCGAGCTAATCACTAAATCCGCCGGTTGTGTAATAAGTACCATAGTTGTTGTTGAACAAGCATTGGCATCGGAAGCCGTTACAGTATATTGTTGTGCTGTTAAGTTATTGAAGTTACCACTTGGACCAAACTGAGGACCAAGCGGGTTAATGCTGTAATTGAGACTACCATTACCACCGGTGGCATTCACCGCAATAGTACCGGTATTATTTCCAAAACAAAGAATATTGGTTTGTGTTACCGAGTTCCATGTAATGGCAGCCGGTTGGGTAATAACAATATTCTCTACCGAATCCTTACACTGGTTCGGAGAGGTAACTACCACTTTATACGTACCGGCCGGTAAGTTCTGATAATCACCCCCTGTACCAAACAATACGGCATTACCGCATGGTGGGTTATTCGATGGGGTAATACTATACGTATAAGGTGTTGTACCACCGGTTGTAGTATTTAAAATTTGTCCATTACACAAACCAAAACACGTCACATTCGTCACCGAATTGTTCACGATATCTGGAACGGGCGGTAAAGTAAGGGTAACGGTAACCGTTGTGTTACAACCTAATACGTCCACACAGCGAATGGTATAAGTTCCTTGACATAAATTCAAGAAAGAGCCACCGGTTGTTACTACTGAATCCGTGTAGGTATTCGGCGGAGTTACCAAGGGCAAACGATAATACTTCTTACCACCCGTACCACCGGAAGCCACAGGGGAATACGATCCTCCACATGGGTTAGTACACGTTGGGTTCACCCGTGTTGCCGCCGCTGTACTCACATTCAAAGCCGCCGGTGTTGTTAATATACGGGTATTGGTTGCAGTACAACCATTGGCATCGGCTACCGTAATAGTATAAGTAATACCGGGAGAAACCGCACCCGGTAATCCGGTAATTTGTTGAGTAAAATAACCGGGGGGCGGTAAAACAACCGTTGGCGGATTCGGATTAATGGTATACGACATGGCACCGGTCCCCCCTTGGGCATTCACATTGATAATTCCGGTACTATCACCAAAACATTGCGGATTGGTTGATGTAGGTGTTGGGAATGTTACTACCGGCGGATTGGCAATATTCGCAACCGCCGTGGCTGTACAACCCCATTTATCGGTACATGTAATGGTAAAACTCCCTTGTTGTAAATTATTCCAAGCACCGGGCGCATATTGAATGGCAGTTGCCGAAGCACTAGCCGGTGTACTCGTTAAGGCATAAGTAAACGGAGCCGCCCCCCCATTGGTATTCACCACACGGAAGGTATCTTTCGTAAACTGATTCGTACAAGGAGGATCTTTTTTAAAGGTTGTAATACCCAAGGGAATATAGGGCGCATGCGTTACCACCGTATCCGCCGTACAACCCGAAGCGTCTTTTACGGTGAAGGTGTAGGTATTCCCCCCTTGTAAGCCACTGAAAATATTATAGGAAGCCGTTGCTGCCCCATAGGTATTGCTTTGGCCAAAACCTTGCGACTTATACTGATATGGTGAAACCCCATTTACACCCAATACGGTATCCACATAAGTCAAAGTAGCACAACTAAAACCGGTTCGAATGGAATCGCGCAAATTGGCCGAAACCGTTAAAGGCAAAGTAATGGCTGTATTGGCAGGCGTTCCGCATAAAGTAGAGAACGGATTAACCCCAACCAGTGATACGGTATAAGACCCGGCCGGCAATGGACTCGAAAAACTAATGGTAACCGTATCGGTTATATTACTGTAGTTGAAGCCGGTTGTACCGGTACAACCCGGACAGGTCACACCACCGGTTGCACTAAAGGCAGGAACAGGACCACCGCCCGTAAAACTAAAATCACTCGCCCCAATTTGAAAACAACGCACCGGTTGGGTCAATTTAAGTTTCAACTGTGTAACCGGTAAACAAGGGTCGTATGGTAAAATAGATTGTAATGCCGGTGCTGTATTATTAATAATGTTGGCCGTTCCGCCGAAGTTGATGCTAAACCCGGCACTACCGGTGGCAAACGGAGGACCCGATGGCGGTGTAGTACTGGTACCTCCTGCTCGACGGCTAATTCCGATGATATACGTATTCCCGGCCACTAAATTCACTTGAGGCTCGAAGGCTTGGGCCGCAATCGCTTGCATACCGGTGCCACCTAAACCGGGGAACGAATTACACTCAACCAAGTTACCGGTAGCAATGCCACCACAACCACTGTTGGTGATATTCCACATCGCCCAATCT
Organism: Chitinophagaceae bacterium; assembly: GCA_051006655.1. Lineage (GTDB taxonomy): Bacteria > Bacteroidota > Bacteroidia > Chitinophagales > Chitinophagaceae > OLB11. Next base: position 27,935 of record JBPCSZ010000034.1, on the reverse strand, counting down.
AAATCGCCAGAAGGATCATTAGGAGTAATGGTGAAGTTTAAGGTACCGGGGGTTTGACAGGTAAAACGATAATACACCCAATTTTGTACATAAGCAATTGTACCTCCAATGGAGTTACCACAACCGGTAGCGGCCACCCCGGGATTCCCGGTATTGGACTGATACGAGTAGGGATTCGTAACGGTTGTAGCACATACGGGCAAGGCATTACAAGGGTTTTGCTCACACGCCGAGTTCATCGTTTGTAACTGCGCTTGACTTTGCAATGCAAAGGCCAATACCATCACCAAGGACGTAAAAATTCTTTTCATATCGTTCATTTTTCTCCAAAAAGGGCCGATTCCCCCTATCATTACTCGCACGAATAATGACAACAACCCCTTTCAGAAACGTTAATTCATGTTCTGTTAATGAAATACTATTTTTAACAAAAGGCTAAAATAAGGATTTTTGCCTTGTATGGCAAACACTTTTTTTCAATTTATTTCAATAATTTAAGAGACGCAAATCATGCCCATCAAAAACAGCATGGGTATCCTGTTTAAACCAATCGCCTAAATTCACAAAAACTGCCCCCGATTCGAGTTTACGGTATTGAGCAATATGTCGATGACCCAAGATAATATAGTCGAACGAATGATTTTTCTGCACACCTTGCACAAACTCCCATTGGTACTCTTCCGCATCTGGTTTCAAGGGCTCACCCCCTTCTTTATGCTTCAATCCACGGCGACTAAAATAATTGGCAATTCCTACCCCTAAATTCGGGTGTAAGCCTTTATAAATCCATTGACTCAAGGGATTACGAAATACCCCTTTCATGAATCGGTAAGGCTGCTCTCGCGCACTTACCCCATCGCCATGTCCCAACAAAAAACGCCGATTTCCAATAGTATAAGCCTGCATATCATGATGCACCACGGCCCCAATTTCTTGTTCCAAATAACCCGACATCCACAAATCATGATTCCCCGTGAAGACCACAATCTTTATCCCTCGGTCGCTTAATTCCGCTAGTTTACCTAAAAAACGGACAAATCCACGGGGCACCACCGAACGATATTCTATCCAAGCATCAAACAAATCGCCTTGTAAAAAAACAGCGGCCGCATCGGAAGCAATGACATCCAACCAAGCCACCACCCGCTTTTCGCGAAGCAAACTGCTCTCAGCATCAGGAATACCAAAATGAAAATCGGAAGCGAAGTAAACCTTCTTGCCCGGAGCAAGTGCTAATTCAATGGCGCGGTATTCGACCTTCATGCCGTAAAAATAAGCTGAAATTTAAGGTTTAAACTCCACCGTGCCATTTTTTCGAAATTGCTCGGCCCGGTATTTAATCCATAACTTGATTTCTAAATCGGAAGCCACCCGCGCATACTCATATTCCATTGGACTCACACGCATAAACAATAAGCTCGAATCGCTTCCCCAACCCATCAACTGATTCACCAAGGTAGCATTATACCGACTATCCACAAACTTTTCTTGTTCCATGCTTAGCACTTGCCGTTGAAAACGCTGTTGGTCTTTATGCTTTTTCGAAAATTTCTGATGCACCGCCGAAATGGGCGAACGAACCGACTTCTCCCGCTTGTATTCAAACGCACTTTTGTACAAGGACGCCCGTTTGATGGAATCCAACTGATACGGCGTATACCCCTTCGTAATGGTAACATCTTTCAATTGAACCGAACGTGGCTTCATGGTCACCTCAATGCTTGAATTTCGATGCACCGCTTGCACCTGCATGGCAAAATCTTTATACCCCACATTACTGAAAATCAAATAATCGCCCTCCCGCACCCAAATTTGAAAACGGCCATCGGCTTGCGAAAATTCGCCCTTGCGTAAATTCCGGTTTTCGATGCTCACCTTGCCCATGCCTTTCCCCGAAGCCGAATCAACAATCCGACCACTCACATAAAATTGCGCATTCCCGGTCAAGGCAAAAAACAATAAACTCAAAACAAATAAAGCTTGTTTCATGATGCACAAAGGTAGGGGAAGGGCTTGCAGAAATTTGTTAAGAAAATAAGTGCCGCATAGCCGAATCAATATCAGGATATTTAAACTGAAAGCCCTGCCCTTGTATCTTGGCACTACTCACTTCGGTACTTTTTAAAACCTCTATAGCCATTTCGCCCAACAACAGTCGAATCGCAAACGCCGGTGCCGGCACCGTGATAATCCATTTTCCCGAAGCCTTTACTGCCGAACGCATCAAAGCACCTAATCCAACCGGCTTAGGCGCCACCGCATTGTAAATACCCCGCTTTTCTTCCTCGCTCAACCACATTAATAGTTTCACCAAATCGTCGCGATGAATCCAACTATAAATCTGTCGGCCCGAACCGGGTAAACCCGCTACATGCCAAGGAAAGGTTTGCGTTAAGGCTTTCAACGCCCCACCGGAAGGATACATCACTATACCAATACGCGCTATCGAAACCGGAATGCCAAACAATGTTTCAAATTGCAAGGCCGCCTTTTCCCAATCTTGACACGTAGTGGACAAAAACGAGGGATCGCCCGGCGAAGTTTCCGTTTGCACCCCCGTGGCATTGCCATAGTATCCAATGGCCGAAGCCGAAACCAATTGCGTTATATTCATTTGTCCACGCTCATGGGCTAAGCGCAACGTATTCAAACTGTTCACACGGCTATCCCGAATCAAAGCCTTGCGCGCCTTCGTCCAACGCGCATCTGCTACACCCGCACCGGCCAAATTAATCACCTTACAATCCCCACAACGAAACGCCGAATCAATTTCTCCTTTTTCGGTATCCCAAAAAATCGTGTCCTCACGCCCCGCCACCGCCTGCGTACTCAACACATAAACCCGATGCCCGGCATCGCGCAAGGCACGCACCAAGGCCCGTCCAACAAACCCGGCACCACCACTCACCACATAAGGTAAATTATTCATAAGGTAAAGGTAATCGATTTTTGAAGCGCATCTTCGTGCCTGCTTCAACAAACTTCCGGCTTTCCGCACTGCATGGCAGTTTGCTCCAATCCGGGCTAGCCATGCATCGTCTCTCGCTTCGGTCATCGATGTTAAACAGCCCTACCCCAAACCGCATCAACTTGCTTTGCTGAATTTATCGGATATTGCACACGTGTTGGCCCTTGCCTATTTTTTCATTCTCTTGGTGTTTGGCATGTATGCCATCCTGATGCTGTATTGCCGTGCCGGATGGCAACGCACCCCCACCTTACACATCAACAAAGCCTACGAACCCAAAACCCGTGTAGCCATCATTATTCCGGCCCGCAACGAAGCCGAATGTCTACCCCGTTTATTAGCCGATTTAGACGCTCAAATCTTCCCTCCCCACTTATGGGAAATCATCCTTATCGACGATCACTCCACCGATGATACACCAACAATTGCACAAGCCCATCGGAAGGTTCAATTATTATCGCTTGCCAATTTTATTACAAGCAACGAAACCATTGCCTTTAAAAAAAAGGCCATAGAAATTGGCATTCAACATACCCAAGCCGAATGGATTATCACCCTCGATGCCGATGTGCGCGTTGGCCCATGGTGGTTGCATAGTGTTGTGCAAACCCTCGAAACGAATAAAGTAAAATGGTTGGCCGGACCCGTTCAATTTCATGCTCCCAAAAATTGGTTCGAACAATTTCAACAATTCGATTTTTTAACCATGCAAGGCATCACGGCCGCTTTACTCACAACCCACAGCGGCGTAATGTGTAATGGCGCCAACTTAGCTTATTCGCGCCGTGCGTACGATACCGTTCAAGGCTTCGAAGGCATTAATCATTTAGCCAGTGGCGACGATATGTTGTTGATGCAAAAAATTGAACAACGCTTTCCGCATCAATCGATGTACATAAAACAAAGCGACGCCATTGCCAGCACCGGCTATATGCCCACCCTACATGCTTTCATTCAACAACGTATTCGTTGGGCATCGAAAGCAAAACAATTTAAAGACATAAAAATTCAAGGGGTATTATTGTTAGTATTGTTGAACAACCTCTTGTGGTTTTTACTTCCTTTGGCCTGCTTGTTTCAACTCATGCCTTGGTGGTTCTTTTTAGGATTAGCCACGAGCCATTTGTTCTTGGAATGGCTATTATTAAACGATGTATTTTCTTTCTTTCAATCGCGCGGTAATATCATTCAATTCATACTCCTAAAAATGCTCCATGTTCCCTATATCTTGATATCAGGATTTTGGGGTATGTTTGGTTCTTATACGTGGAAAGACCGTACCGTCCATTAACCCATGAAAGGCACTCGATTTTGGCAACGATTTTTTAAACAAAGGCCGGCCATTTTGGCCTTGGGGTTTATTGTGTTGCTCACCCTCGTGGCCTTGTTCGCTTACCCACTTTCGCCCGACGATGCCCCCGATGCACATACCTTACAAGTTGAATTAGCCGCCCGCGAACCCGGCTTCAGTTTGCCTTTTGTTCGCGTGTATAAACCCAATGCGGTTCAAAGCGTTTCGTGGTTGAATTATCTACTGCACGGACAAGAAAAAAACTATGTGTGGGTTCCCATTCATGGCACACCAAAAATGCAAGGCGATTCCGTAATTGTACAACAATGGATGGACGATAATTTGTTCGAACGCGTGGCCTTCAGTCAACAACAATTACACGTTGAAAATAATCAAGTGAAAATATATCAACGCACTTTTTATTTAGGCACCGATCGTTATGGTCGCGACATGCTTTCGCGTTTGTTATTAGGCACGCGCATTAGTTTAGCCGTGGGTTGGATTGCCGTATTACTATCCCTCAGCATTGGTGTTTTATTGGGCGCCTTATCGGGCTATTTAGGTGGCTTTACCGACGCGCTTATTTCATGGCTCATTCAAGTAATTTGGGCTATACCTACCTTGCTCTTGGTTTTTGCCATCACCTTTGTTTTAGGCAAAGGGTTTTGGCAAATTTTTATAGCGGTTGGACTCACCATGTGGGTAGGAACGGCGCGGTTAATTCGTGGACAGGTACTCACCCTGCGTGAACTCGATTACGTGAAAGCCGCATCCATTATGGGTTTTAGCTTACCCCGCATTATTGTATTTCATTTAGCCCCCAATTTGTTAGGTCCAACCTTAGTATTAGCGGCCGGCAATTTTGCTACCGCCATATTGATTGAAGCCGGATTGAGTTTCTTAGGCATTGGGGTACAACCACCCACCGCCTCGTGGGGATTAATGATTAAAGAGAATTACAATTTTATCATCACCAATCGGCCGCTATTGGCCTTGATTCCAGGCTTCGCCATTATGTTCACGGTGTTGGCGTTTAATATACTCGGGAATGCGCTCAGGGATGCGATGGACGTCAACCAATAGCACCGATTACAGGATTTTTTTTAGGAACAGGTTCCGCCTGAGGCGGAGCAGAATTTATTGAATTAATAATCATCGTGTAGCGTAGGGGCGAATTGAATTCGCCCTAGGAAAAAACAATTCGGAGGTATTGTAGAGACAGGGCATGCCCTGTCTCCATTTTGTACCATTTTCATCACAGAGGGTTAGAGGTCTTTTCACAGAGGGAGGCATTAGAGGAAGGGCAAGCCCTTTTTGTGGATGCCATCTGCGACGAACGACTTGTTCCGTTCCTACGGAATCACGAAAAGCCAATCAATCCATGCTATTAGTGCAACAACAAATTGTTGACGCTCCGTTGCAAAATATTAAAGGCAATTTCGGCCATGAGGTTTTCCTTGTCGAGGGTGGGATTTACCTCGGTGATTTCGATGCAACAAATTTTGTGGTTTTGCATCAAGCTGGCCATTAAATCTTCTGCTTCGCGTTCTTTCAAGCCATTGGCTACCGGTGTTCCTGTGCCACGCGAAATACTGCTATCGAGACTGTCCACATCGAAGGAGATGTAAATATCATCGCAATCTTGCAAGGTGAGTAACGCTTGACGCACGGTTTGTTCCACCCCACGTTTACGCACTTCCTGCACCGTAATTACTTTAATGCTGTTACGTTTAATAATTTCATCTTCTTGTTTTTCGGTATCGCGGAGTCCAATAAAAACAAGGTCTTGCGGTTTTATTTTCGGTTGTATGTCCCCAATTTTTTTGAGTTCATTCCATTGCGCTACAATTTTATCGTCGGGTTGGTGAACCTTGCATTTTAAATTGTCTTCGGCGAGAGAAACTGCCAAGGGCATACCATGCATATTGCCACTGGGTGTTGTATAAGGCGAATGCAAATCGGCATGGGCATCAATCCAAATGACACCCAAACGGCGGTCGGGATTGGCCATTTTAATACCGGCAATGGTGCCTCCGGCGGTGCTATGATCGCCCGATAAAACCACGGGAAACAAGCCCGATTTTAAGTTCTTTTCTACCGTGGAGGCGACGCGTTCGTACATGGTTTTAACACCATTGATACGCTTGGCATACGGACTTTCAACCGGTTCGTACAGGAGGTTGTTTTGGGCCTCCACCACATCGCTGGGGAAGTTTACGAAGAAGTTGCTCATGAAATCGAGGGCCGCAATTTTGAGGGCGTCAATACCGAGGCTGGCGCCACGGGTACCGGCACCAATTTCCGATTTAACCTCAATGATTTTTATATTCCGCATGGACGCAAAGATAACAAAAGGTGGGCATGGATGGGCATTATGGGCATTATGGGTAGTGGGTAGAGACAGGGCATGCCCTGTCTCTACAAAAACGCCCTTTGTCAAAATTGAATATTTGGAACAGGATTGACAGAATTAACAGGATTTAAAAAGAAAACTAAATCGTGTGGCGTAGGGGCATGCCCTGCCTCAGGCAGATGGCCGCCCGCGTAAAAACCAATTCGGAGGTATTGTAGAGACAGGGCATGCTCTGTCTCCATTTCGTACCATTTTCATCACAGAGGGTTGGAGGTGTTTTCACAGAGGGAGGTATTAGAGGAAGGGCAAGCCCTTTCTGTGGATGCCGTCTGAAACGAACGAATTGTTCCGTTCCTACGAACATCCCGAAGCTGATGAAATTGTTTTCTGTTCCCTGTATCTGTTCCCTGTTTTTAGGCTTGCCGCATCTCGAATTATCAATGAAATGAATCCGTTCAAAGAACGGATTTGATTTCAACTTCGGGATGCCGTCTGCGACGAACATCCCGAAGAGCTGATGAAATTGTTTTCTGTTCCCTGTATCTGTTCCCTGTATTTAGGCTTGCTGAATCTCGAACAATCAATAAAAAAAGGGGCGAAAAATTTCGCCCCTTTTGCTGTTCTGTATTTGATTTAACTAAACGCTTCTCGAATTTTATCGAAGAAACTTTTATCGGATTTCGAGGCATTGGGCTTGAAATTGGGCGAGTTTTGCAACTTTTCCAAGAGGGCTTTTTCCTCGGAAGTCACTTGTTGGGGTGTCCAAACATTTACGTTGATGAGTTGATCACCTTTTTCGTAGCTGTTCACGCTGGGGAAGCCTTTGCCTTTGAGGCGTAAAATTTTTCCGCCTTGTGTACCGGCCGGAATTTTAATTTTCGCTTTGCCGCCAATGGTAGGAACTTCCACTTCGAGGCCCATTACGGCATCGGGGAAAGAAATATGCAATTCGTACAACACATTTAAGCCTTCGCGAATGAGTTCGGCGTGTTTTTCTTCTTCAATAAGCACCAACAAATCGCCGGGAGCGCCATTGCGTTCACCCACATTGCCTTTGCCGTTCACATTGAGTTGCATGCCTTCTTGTACACCGGCCGGAATATCAATGCTTACGGCATCTTCGCCATAAACACGGCCTTCGCCTTTACACGAACCACACTTGGCCGTAATGGTTTGTCCATCGCCGTTACACGTAGGACAAGTGGTAACCGTTTGCATTTGTCCCAAAAAGGTTTGTTGCACTCGTTTTACTTGCCCCTGACCTTGGCACGTGCCACAGGTTTGTACCGACGATTTATCTTTAGCGCCACTCCCCGAGCAGGTTTCGCAACGCACATATTTTTTAAGTTTAATGGTTTTGTGCACGCCTTTCAGCATGTCTTCGTAGGTCAACTTAACTTTTACACGCAAGTTGGAACCTCTGGCGCCTTGTCCACGAGAACGACTGCGTTGTTGACCTCCAAAAAAACTATCGAAGCCACCGCCGCCGCCGAATACATCGCCAAAGTTTTCGAAGATGTCTTCCATGCGCATACCGCCGAAACCGCCGCCACCGAAGCCACCACCACCGGCGGCACCGCCCATACCGGCATGACCGTATTGGTCGTAGCGTTGTTTCTTTTGGGCATCGCTCAATACTTCGTAGGCTTCTGCAGCTTCTTTAAATTTCTCTTCGGCTTCTTTATTGCCGGGATTACGGTCGGGATGGAATTGCATAGCCACCTTGCGGTAAGCCTTTTTAATTTCATCGGCGGAGGCACTTTTCGAGACTCCCAGTATATCGTAATAATCGCGTTTCATGTTGTGTTGGTTTATTCCCCTTTCGTGGCTTTTTTCCACCACGATTTCAAGGGATTATTTCAGGCTTCGTTCGATTTACCCACCACCACTTTAGCGTGGCGAATTAATTTATCGTTCAACAAATAGCCTTTTTCCATTTCATCCACCACTTTGCCTTCCATACCGGGCATCATGATTTCGGTGAGGGCTTCGTGTTTTTCTACATCGAATACTTCGCCTTTACTTTCGAAGGCTTTGAGTCCCTTTTGTTGCAACTTATGGCGCAATTTATTGAACACCAATTGGGTGCCTTCTTTCAGGGCGTCGATGTCGGTAGATTGGGCCAATTGTTTTTCGGCTCGTTCGGCATCATCGAGCACTTCGAGCATGCTAACAATTACGTCGCGACCGGCAGTTTGAATGGTTTCAATGCGTTCTTTGTTGGAGCGTTTTCTAAAATTGTCGAAATCGGCCATTAAACGGGCGTATTTGTCTTTCCATTCATCAACTTGATGCTGAAGGTTTGTCGCTTCATCGGGGGTTTCCGTTGCCATTTCGTCACTGTTTGGTGTATGTTCATTGGGCGTTACCGGCGTTTCGTTGGTGGGGGTATTCGCGTCGGGGCCTTGTTGTTCTTGATGTTCTTGGGGTTGTTCGTTCATAAAATGGTCTTTTTTTCCGTTATCTGTGTGGCATATTACAAAAAATTTGCCAAGGGCAATATTCCGACAAATTGACGGCAAAGGAAATGGTTGTATTTTTACTGACACGGTATGAGGAAGCACAAAAAAGGGAACCTATTTTCGTTTATGAAGAAGATTGGTCCGGGTTTAGTTACCGGGGCCAGCGACGATGACCCATCGGGGATTGCCACTTATTCGCAAGCAGGAGCACAATATGGTTTATCGACCTTGTGGACGGTTTGGTTAACCATTCCCTTGATGGCGGCCATTCAGCAAATGTGTGCTCGTATTGGTTTGATTACGGAAAAAGGATTAACGGGGACCTTAAAAACCTATTACCCAAGACCGGTGTTGTGGGGCATGCTCTTGTTCAGTACGCCCGCCATTATTATGAATATTGGGGCCGATATAGCGGGTATGGGTGCGGTGGGACATTTATTGTTTCCGCAGGTGGAGGCAGTGTATTTCAGTGTGTTTTTTACGCTGTTATTGTTGGGCTTAATTATTTATTTGCCTTACCAAAAAATGGCGCGCATATTGAAATACCTGTGCATAGTGATGTTGGTGTATTTGGTGGTGCCGTTTTTAGTGAAGCAAGATTTTGGGGCCATTATAACAAAGAGTATTCTACCCACCATGCATTGGGATGTGGCCTTTCTATCCATTTTAGTGGGCATTTTAGGAACCACCATTTCGCCGTATTTATTTTTTTGGCAAGCCTCGGTGGAAGTGGAGGAAATGAAGCAAAAGAAAAAGCATTTGATGGTGAACAAGAAGTTGATTCATGCCATCGACCAAGATGTGGATTTTGGCATGGGCATTTCGGGTTTGGTGATGTACTTCATTATTTTAACGGCGGGTTCGGTGTTGTTTCCGGCCGGCATTCATCAAATTGATACCGTAGAAGAAGCGGCCAAAGCCTTGCAACCCTTGGCCGGTTCGGCGGCTTATTTATTGTTTGCCTTAGGGGTAATTGGAACCGGTTTAATTGCCATTCCGGTATTGAGTGGTTCCTTGTCGTTTATTGCGGCAGAGACCTTTGGTTGGGAATTGGGACTCGATAAAAAATTTCATGAAGCGCGTTCGTTTTATATGATTATTGCGCTCTCGCTGTTATTGGGTTTGGGCATGAATTATATTGGTTTATCGCCGGTGAAGGCCTTGGTGTATACGGCTATTTTGTATGGACTCACCGCGCCGGTGATGATTGGTATTATTCTGCATATTGCCAACAACCAACGCATAATGGGTGAGTTCACCAATACGCGAAAACAGAATATATTAGGAATGGCGGCTTTACTCATTATGAGTGTAGCCGCCATTGCTTTATTGTATTTTGAGTTTGTAGCCGATTAGCTGAAAAGCTCGTTGCAGGTATTTTTCAAGAGCATACCAAAAGCATTTCTGACTGTTGATTAAAGCTTCAGACGATGAGGAATAGCCGTGATTGGAGCTGGCTGCCATGCAGCGCGGAAAGCACGAAGAACGCTGACGCTTGCACCCCGATGCGCTTCAAAAAAATCGACTTAAATATTCAAGCCACCGCAAACGCTGATGGTTTGTCCCGTAATATAATTGCCCATATCGCTGGCGAGGAACAAGCACGAATTGGCGATGTCTTCGCCGCTGGCAAAGCGACCTAAGGGGATACCGGCTTTGTATTTATCGCCGGCTTCGCCTTCTTTCAAATAGGCGGTCATATCGGTTTCCACGAAGCCCGGGGCAATGGCGTTGCAACGAATATTGCGGCTGCCCAATTCTTTGGCTACCGATTTGGTGAAGCCCACCACACCGGCTTTACTGGCGGCATAACTGGCTTGCCCCGCATTGCCCATATCGCCAATCACCGAGCTCATGTTGATGATGCAACCGGAGCGTGCTTTCATCATGGGGCGAATGACTTGTTTGGTCATGTTGAACACACTTTTGAGGTTGGTTTGCATTACCTCGTCCCATTGCTGTTCCGTCATGCGCAACAACAAATTATCGCGCGAGATACCGGCATTGTTCACGCATATATCGAGGGTGCCGAAGGTGGCTACCACATCGTTGATCATGGCTTCGGAGTCGGCGAAATTACCGGCATCGCATTTATAGGCTTTAGCTTTCACGCCCATGGCCTCGCAACGGGCCACCAAGGCGTTACTGCGTTCGGTACTGCTATCGCTCACATAAGTAAAGGCTACGTGACAGCCTTGTTCGGCGAATTTCAACACAATGGCTTCACCAATACCACGGCTACCACCGGTGATGACAGCCACTTTATTTTCGAGTAATTTCATAACATCCGTTTGAGGGTGCAAATTAGGTTTAATTTATTGGAACTTCCAAACCGAGCGGGGTTCTTAACGCACCGAATGCAAGGCGATGCGATTGCCTTCGGTATCGAGGAAGAAGGCGTAATAACCGGCTTCGGCCGAGATCATGGTTTTAGGCACCAATACGCGACCACCGGCATTGCCAATTCGGTCGAGCACGGTGTTTAAATCGGGACTGGCATTGAGGTAGAGTAAGGAGCCGGCCCCGCTGGGAATATAACCTTCGCCAAAGCAAATGGCACCACTCACGATGCCTTCGCCGGTAGGAAAAAAAGCCATTTTATAACCATGCATTTCAGTGCTGGGCATATTCATGGCAAAAATAGTTTCGTAAAAATGTTTGGCCCGAAGAAAATCGGTCACGGGAATTTCAAACCAAGTCAGGCTGTGTTGATCTGCCATCGTTTTTTTTATAAAAATACGGTCTATTGGTTAAAAAGTGGATTTTAACCTAAAAAATGATGCTTGGCTTTGAAGTGGATGTAACTTCGATAAAATTTTTTTTATGGCAGGCATTATCATTGGACTCATGCTCTTTTTTGTTTCGCTTCGTTTTCCGGCCATGCTGCGCAATGGGCAAGCCACAGACAGTATCAAGAAGGCCTTGCGCTATGGTGGGTTGGGCTTGATTGTGTTGGGCGTTTTCTCCTCGTGTTTCAAACAAATTGATGCGGGGCATGTGGGTGTACAATCTTTATTTGGGAAAATTCAAGGCGGTATTTTGAACAGTGGTATGAATGTGGTGAACCCTTTGGTGAGCATTGAAGAGTTGGATATTCGAACCCAGAATTATACCATGAGTGGGGTGAATGATGAAGGCGATAAATCGGGCGATGATGCGATTCGAGTTTTAACGAAAGATGGATTGGAAGTGACCATTGATTTATCGGTTTTGTATCGTTTGAGTGCGAGCACGGCCCCCAAGTTGATGCGGGAAATTGGGAACGATTATAAAGACAAAATAATTCGTCCCGTAACACGCACCAAAATTCGCGACAATGCGGTTTATTACGATGCGGTTGAATTATACTCTACCCGTCGCGACGATTTTCAGCAACGTATATTCAAGTCGATAGAAGATGAGTTCAAGCGCCGCGGTTTGGTATTGGAAAATATTTTAGTGCGTAACATCACCTTACCACAAACGGTGAAGCAAACCATTGAAAGTAAAATTAGTGCTGAACAAGAAGCGCAAAAAATGCAATTTGTGTTGCAGAAAGAAAAGCAAGAGGCGGAGCGTAAACGCGTGGAAGCACAAGGTATTGCCGATTACCAACGCATTATTAGCGAAGGCCTTACCGACAAACAATTGCGTTACGAACAAATTAAAGCGTACAAAGAATTAGCCACCTCCGAGAACAGCAAAATTATTGTGATGCCAAGCAATGGCTCAGTGATATTGGATGCCAAGTAGAGCCAGGACACACCTAGGGTCAAAGCGCGTAACGAAGCGGAAGCGAGGGATGTAGAGAAAGGGTATGCCTTTTCTAAAAGCGAGTAACTAAGCGGAAGCGAGGGGATAGCGCCTATAGCTATTAATCATTACTGCCACGTAATTATACAATCGTCTTGTTCAACCATGGTACCCTGCGTTAAATGCACCGTGTCTACAACCCCATCGGAAGTCGCCAATACATTACTTTCCATTTTCATAGCTTCGATAATGAATAGCGGCTGATTGCGTTTGATGGTATCGCCGGGCTTCACCAACACTTTGGCCAGTAAGCCTTGCAGGGGTGAGCCAATTTGATTGGGGCCACTTGCCTTCAGGTGTTTAATGGTGTTGACGGTAATAGACCGATCGCGTACGAGCAAATCGCGTGTTTGTCCGTTTAGTTTAAAGAACACATGTCGATACCCTTCGCTATCGGGTTCGCTCATGTACATGAAACGAATCAATAAACTTTTTCCTTGTCCAATTTCAACCAGAATTTCCTCGTTGTTTTTCATGGCATAGAAAAAATATTGGGTTGGCAATACACTCACATCGCCAAATGCTTCACGGTGTTTATGATAATCGGCAAATACCTTCGGGTAATTTTTATAACTCAGAAAATCGCGGTAGGTATAAGCCGAACCAAATTCCTGTTGAAAGGCTTTGAATTCGCTTTCTAAATCGGCGGGTTGTAAATGCGCATTGGGTAAATCGGTATAATGCGGTTCATCTTTCAGAATGATGCCTTGAATGAGCGGCGGGAAGCCACCATAAGGTTGACCTAAATCGCCACGCATCATACCTTTCACGCTTTCGGGGAACGACATCGATTCACCTTTAGTGAGAATATCTTGTTCGGTATAATTATTGGCCGTCATAAACATGGCCATATCGCCCACCACTTTACTGCTAGGGGTTACTTTCACAATATCGCCAAAGAGTTTATTCGCAATTTTAAAGTTCTCTTTAATGGTATCGAATTTCGATTCTAAACCTAAACCACGAGCTTGTGGACGAAGGTTGGAATATTGTCCACCCGGAATTTCATTTTCATACACCTCGGCGGTACTGCTTTTCAATTCTGCTTCGAATGGATAATAATATTCCCGAATATCTTCCCAATAATTGCTGTGTTCGTTTAAACTTTTTAAACTGATTTTATTTTCACGTTCGTGGCCTTGCATCATACTAACCAAACTATTGAAATTGGGTTGCGAGGTGGTACCACTCATGCTCGACAGGGCCACGTCGATAATATCTACACCGGCATCGATGGCTTTCAAATACATTGCGCTTTGAATACCGGCGGTATCGTGGGTATGTAAATGAATGGGAATTTGAATATGATTTTTCAGTTCATTAATTAAGCGTTCAGCGGCCAAGGGTTTCAATAAACCGGCCATATCTTTTATGCCTAACATATGGGCCCCTTCGGCTTCCAATTCTTTGGCTAAATCGATATAATATTTTAAGGTGTATTTGGTGCGGGTAGGGTCGGTAATGTCGCCGGTATAACCAATACAAGCTTCGGCAATAGCCCCGGTATTGTAGCGCACGGTGCGTAAGGAAGTCCGTAAAGCCTTCACCCAATTGAGCGAATCGAATATGCGGAACACATCAATACCACTTTCGGCGGCACGTTGAATAAAATCGATATTTACATTATCCGGATAGGCCGTATACCCCACCCCATTGCTTCCGCGGAATAGCATTTGAAGCAACATATTGGGCATGGCATTCCGCAATAAATCGAGGCGTTGCCATGGACATTCATGTAAAAAACGCAGGGCTACATCGAAGGTGGCACCGCCCCAAACTTCCATGCTGAAGACTTGCGGATGATGTATGGCAAAATGTTTGGCCACCCGCAACATATCTTGCGTACGAACACGCGTAGCCAATAAACTTTGATGCGCATCGCGGAAGGTGGTATCGGTATATTGAATGGCCTTTTCTTGTTTCAGCCAATTCATTAAACCATCGGCACCGAGGGTATTTAATTTTTGTTTGAAGCCATCGGGCACAAGGCTTTCCGTTGTATGAGGAATTCGCGGTTCACGAAACACTTTATGGGTATCTACTCGGGCCACATCCGGATTACCATTCACGGCCACTTCGGCGAGATAGCGCAGGAGTTTCGTACCTCGGTCTTGCTCTTTTTTTACCGTAAATAAATCGGGGTGCTGTTCCAAGAATTGCACCGTAACACGGCCCTCAATAAAATCGGGGTGTTGCAATACATTTTGTAAAAAAGCAATATTGGTTTTTACACCGCGAATACGAAACTCTTTCAAAGCCCGAACCAATCGGTCGCTGGCCCCTTGTTTGCTTCTACCCCAAGCCGATACTTTCACCAACATGCTATCGAAAAAGGGCGAAATTTTTACACCGGGGTAACTACTGCCTTCATCGAGACGAATACCAAAGCCTGCCGCATTGCGGTAAGCAATAATGGTACCGTAATCGGGCTTGAATCCATTCGCAGGATCTTCGGTGGTAATACGGCATTGAATGGCATGTCCTTCGCAACGAATATCACTTTGTTGGTTAATGCGAATGGATGGGTCGGACAAAGCAATACCCTGAGCAATTAAAATTTGTGTACGAACAATATCAATACCGGTAATTTCTTCGGTAATGGTATGTTCCACTTGAATCCGCGGATTCACTTCAATGAAATAAATATTTTCTTCTTTGTCCACTAAAAACTCAACCGTACCGGCATTGGTATATTGAACGGCACGGCCAATAGCCAAGGCATATTCGTGTAATTTTTGTCGTGTTTCTTTTTTTAATGAAGCCGCAGGCGCCACTTCCACTACTTTTTGAAAACGACGTTGTACACTGCAATCGCGTTCAAACAAATGGACCAATTGACCATGTTCATCGCCCAATAATTGAACTTCAATATGTTTGGGTTGGTCTATAAATTTTTCTATGAATACCGTATCGTCGCCGAAAGCATTGCCGGCTTCCCGTTTGGCTTCCTGAAAATTCGTGAGCAAATCGTTCGGGTTACGTACCACCCGCATACCTCGTCCACCACCACCGGCGGCCGCCTTAATCATAACCGGATAACCAATACGCAAGGCTTCTTGTTCAGCAATTTCCGGGTTGCTAAGGTCGAGTTGACTATCTTCAATGATGGGGACTCCCGCTTGACGGGCAATGGTTTTGGCCGCCATTTTATCGCCCAAATGATCCATAGCATGCGCAGAAGGTCCAACGAATGTGATGCCTTCTTCTTCGCAACGGCGTGCCAATAAACTGTTTTCACTTAAAAAACCATAACCGGGGTGAATGGCATCGGCACCATGTTCCTTGGCTACACGAATAATTTCCTCAATATTCAAATAAGGTTTTAAGGGCTCATCGTTTTGGCCAATTTGATAGGCTTCATCGGCTTTATATCGATGCAATGAATATCGGTCTTCGTATGTAAACACGGCAACAGTTCGGATATGCAATTCCGTAGCCGCTCTAAAAATTCGGATAGCAATTTCTCCCCGGTTAGCAACCAACAACTTCTTAAACGTCTTCATACACATTTGGGTTGCCACAAAGGTAATCAAGCGGTTCATTCTTTTTTTGGAATGTTTTAGCTTGCTGTCGAATAAATACGATTCACCCTTCCATTCATATCATTTTTGGGCGGCGCATCGAATCACTTTCTTCAGCATCTGCCCGCTATTCGCTCTTACTCCGCATCCCGCAAGACTCCTTCGTCGCCTGCGGGATGCGGGGTAACCGCTACTATCGGGGCCGCGAGGGTGGGCTGTGATTCTTTATTCAGCGATAGATTATGTTGTAGTTAAGGATTTAACGAAGTATTGAAAAAATAAAGAAACAAACATGCCTGTGTTTTGTGAAGACACAAAACAATGAAGTCGCCAAACATAAATAATTGTTTTAAAACAAAAGCGGTCTATCATGTTGATAGACCGCTCTAAAATTGAAATGCTAATTATCGTATGACGGTAACATCGCCTCGTTTGTGACGTATAGTGCCATCGGTTAAACAGCGGTAAGAGAAATTAAAGAAGAACACTTCATTGGGAGCTACCGGTTCCCCTTTATAGGTGCCGTTCCAACCTTTGGTATAATCTTCGGTGCTCCATACATTCTGTCCCCAACGATTATAAATATCAAAATGAATCAATTGAATACCGGCTGCCGTTACGCATCGGAATACATCGTTCAAGCCATCGCCATTGGGCGTAAAGGCTGTTGGAAGAAAGACTTCATCGCAACAAGGCCCCGGTTCAATATAAACGGTATCGGCCACTTTACATCCTTTCACATCGCTAATATTCACAATGTAATAGCCAAAGCGTAAGTTCTCGGCTTTCGGCGTGAATTGCGCCGGTTCGGTATTCCACAAATAGGTATAAGGTTGTGCCCCACCACTTACATTGGCCAAAGCCCAACCTTCGGTGCCAACACCCAAACAACCAATATCGTTTTTCGTAATGGTCACGTCTAATGGATTCAAGGTAGGCGTTACCACCACCGCACTATCGAGGGCACAACCGGCGGTATCGGTTACGAATACGGTATAATTTCCGGCAGACAATTGCGTAAATAAACCGGTTTGGTTCGACACGGAATCGGGCAATAAACCATACAATAAATTACCCGCGCCCCCGGTTGCTTGAATATAAATGGTAGCATCATCGCCCTCAATACAAACCTCACTGCCAATATTGAACGCCGTTAATTGCAACTGATTCAATTGCGTAATTAAAACAGTGGTATCGCGGAAACAATTCAAGGCATCGGTCACACGCAGGGTGTATAAACCGGCTTTTAAATTGCTAAATACAGAATTCGATGAAGGGGCAGAACCATTCAATTGATAAACCAATGGCGGAACACCACCACCGGCATAAACTTCAATTCGACCATTCGAATCACCATAACAATTCGGGTACTGCACATCGAATACCGGGAAGACAATTCGAGTATTTTGGGTAATAGTCACCACAGTCGATAAAGTACAATTCGAAGCATCTTGGGCCGTAACCGTATACACCTGTGCACTCAATCCGTTGAACTGTCCAAAGGAATTATTCTGTGGTCCTAATGGATTAATACTATACGTAAAACCACCATTACCACCAATGGCATTCACCTTGAGGGAATCGGTTAAACTACCATAGCAAGTAATATGAGGCACATTC
Organism: Chitinophagaceae bacterium; assembly: GCA_051006655.1. GTDB lineage: Bacteria > Bacteroidota > Bacteroidia > Chitinophagales > Chitinophagaceae > OLB11. The sequence goes on along the minus strand of JBPCSZ010000034.1, from coordinate 9,928 downwards.
ACATTATTCCACTGTATGGGCGAAGGTTGCGTAATCACAATAGGTCCAACCGTAATAGAACATAAAGCCGAATCAACCAATTGCACGGAATAAGTACCGGCACTCAAGTTCGAGAAAACACCGGTAGAATTCACTAAAGGCGAGCCTAACAAATAAAATTGGAATGGCGCATACCCACTATTGGCAAATACCGTAAACTGTCCGTTTTGACCACCAAAACAACTCACCTGATTTTGAATCAAGAAACTCCCTGTAACCGGTGGTGGTTGAATAATACTTAAGGCGGTATCCTTCACGCAGTTATTGATATCGGAAACCGTTACGGTATAATTATTGGCTGCCAACGGATTAAAAATACCCGTAGTATTATTGGGCAATACATTCGGGAAAATCGAATAGGTTAACAAACCCGTTCCGCCACCGGCTAAGGTAACAAAACTGCCATTATTCAATCCATTACAACTGATAGGCGTAGTGGAAACACTGCTGAATGAAATGGGCGGCGGATTAACCACCGTTGAGGTAATTACATAGGTACAAGCATTGGCATCCACCACTTGAATGGTGTATACTCCGGCGGCTAGATTATTAAAATTCCCGCTGGTATTATTCGCGCCGGTATTTTGTAAGTTATACGTCAAAGTGCCGGTACCCCCGGTGCAAGTAATGGCTAAAGAACCATTGGCTTGGTTATGGCACAATACCTGATTACTTACAATATTGGCCGTGGTAATGGCCGGTGGTTGACCTAAATTCACCAAAGAAGTAGCGGTACAACTATTGGCATCGGTCGCCATCACGGTATAAGTACCGGCGCTTAAATTACTGAAAGAAGGTCCCGGACTCACCGACAATACATAAGGCGATGTTCCACCATTGGGCACTACCGTATTGATGGCCCCGTTGCTGAAACCAAAACACGATGGCATGGTTTTCGTTACACTGATAATTTGTGGCAAGTTAGGAAGTACCAAAGTTTTGGTTCCTGTTTTAGTACAACCATTGGCATCGGTTACGGTAATGGTATAAACACCCGGACCTAAATTATTAAATTGGTTGGTGGCAATGGGCGCACTTCCATTCAACGAATATTGATACGGCAATACACCACCCACCACATTGATGTTGATGAACATCGGTCCACAAGAAGGTGCCGAATTAATAATGGAATCAATCAACAACTGGGGGGCTTGCGTTACGGTATGCGTGGCCGATATTGAACAAGCATTGGCATCGGTAGCCACCAAGGTATATATACCTGCCGTTAAGCCGGGGAAGAGTCCACTGGTATTATTAAATCCACCCGGGTTCAAAGTATAGGTAATGGTTCCCGAGCCACCATTGGCCGTTCGTTGAATAGAACCATTATTCCCATTGAAACAAGATACGTTGTTGATAGTTGCTGTATTGAATATCAATCCACTGGGTTGTGTAACCGTGGCTACGCTTGTTTTCGAACACGCATTGGCATCGCTCACCACAATGGTATAAACACCGGCCGCTAAGCCATTAAATACACCGGTTCCGTTTGTGATATTATTCGGTAATAAAGTAAATGAGTAAGGCAATACCCCACCCGATACAGATGCATTAATGCCGGCATTGTTTCCATTATTACAAGCCACGGCATTCACACTTACATTGGTAAATACGATGTTCGTAGGTTGATTGATGGTTTTAATGGTAGAGGTAGTACAACCCACTTGATCGGTGGCTGTAATGGTATAGGTCCCTGCAATCAATCCGCTAAACTGTCCGGTACTATTGTTCAAATTACCCGGCAATAAATTATAACTTAAACTACCCGTTCCTCCATTCGCCAAAGATTGAATAGCCCCATTCGATAAACCGTAACATTGCACCGGAGTAACATTGCTCGAAGTCCATTGTGGTGAATTCGGCGTAAGAATAACCCAAGTACTTGTTTTTGTACAATTATTCGCATCCGATACTGTAACGGTATACGTATTAGCCGTTAAATTATTGAAAGTAGCACCACTTTGAAAACCGGCCCCGATAGAGTAAGTCAATGGTGCCGTACCACCGATGGCATTAATACTTAAGGTAGCATTATTGTTAGGTACACAAGATGGCGGTGTATTGGAAATGGATTGAATTTGAATCTGACTCGGTTGCGAAATAGCAATACTGGTAGTTATGGTACAACCATTGGCATCGGTGGTAGTAATGGTATACGTTCCTGCAATGAGTCCGCTAAAACTACCCGTGGTATTTTGACTATTCCCCGGTTGACGTGTATAGGTTTTATTGCCTGTTCCTCCACTTGAGCTCACATTAATGCTTCCATTATTCCCCCCGAAGCATAATACATTCGAAACCGAAACTAAGTTGACATTCAAGGCGGTAGGTTGTGTAATTCCAATGGATATGGTTTGCGAACAACCGGCAGCATCAATAGCCGTAATGGTATACGTTGCCGGGATTAAATTAATAAAATCGCCATTCATATTAGAAAGATTGAGCGGCTGAATGGTATAGTTAACCGGCAAAGCACCACCCGTACTATTCAAATATATTTTCCCATTACCGGCACCAAAGCACGTGACATTCTTCACTGAATCGGTGATGATTTGTAAAGTATTTTGGGTGGTGATTGTTACTACCGTAGTGGCGGTACATTGGTTGGCATCTTGTACCGTAATCGTATAAGTTCCGGCACAAACACCGCTGAACGATGAGCTCGCTTGTAAAGGGCCATTATTGCGTTTATACTGCAATGCAAAAGCCGATGTGGCATTCACTTGAATGCTACCGTTACAACCGGGATTGCACGTGGCATTCAGCGTATTAACGGAATTAATAATTGGTCCATTAGGAGTTATGATGTTGGCTGAACCCGTCGCGGTACATCCGGCGGAATCTTTCACCGTTACTAAATAAGTAGCATTGGCCAAATTCGTAAATACATTATTCGAAACAAATACCGTTGGATTGTTTTGAATACTATACTGTAAACTGCCTGTTCCACCGGTTGCCGTTATCGTAATTGAACCAATATTCACGGGCGTACAATTATTATTAACGACCGCTATATTTTGTATTTGCGGACCATTCGGTACATTGATGATTTGAACGAAGGAAGCAGTACACAAATTGGCATCTTTCACTTGAATGGTATACGTGCCTGCATTTAAATTATTGAAGGTAGGATTGGAACTAAAGTTGAATGCCGGACTGATTGCATAGGTATATGGTGTAATACCACCGCTTCCTGTAACACTTAAAATACCATCACCTCCGGGACTACAAGTAGGCAAACTCAAACTACTCATGCTTACACCCAAGGTAGTAGGCTGTGTAATCGTCATGATGCTTGATTTGGTACAACCATTCGCATCAGTTCCTACAATGGTATACGTCCCGGCACTCAAGTTGTTAAACTGTCCATTCCCACTGCTGAGATTTCCGGGTTGGCCCGTATAACTATAAGGTGAAATACCACCCGATAAGGATACACTGATACTCCCTGAATTCCCATTATGGCAAAGAACTGCTTGGGCATTCGTACTCGCCCAAGTCAATACCGTTGGTTGCGTAATAATGGTCGTAGCGGTTTTGGTACAACCTTTAAAATCGGTTACCGATACCGTATATGTACCAATCATCAAACCATTGAATTGTCCGGTAGAATTACTTGGACCCGAAGGCAATAATTGATATGTATAAGGCGTGGTTCCACCGCTAGCATTGGTTGAAATACTCCCATTGCTTTGTCCAAAACAAGTTACAGCATTCGGCGTTAATACGGCAGTCAATACAGGAGGTTGATTAATTTGAACTACACTGGTATTAAAACAACCCGACGCGTCTGTCACCTTTATGGTATAGGTATTGAACGCTAAGCCATTAAATGTTCCGCTTGCATTTGTAATTGCACCGGGTTGTAATAAATAGCTCAAGGTTCCTGTACCACCGGATGCATTCACGACGATTGCCCCATTCGAACCACCAAAACAAGAAACATGGGTCGTGTTCACATTATTGATATTGGGTGCATTGGGAGTAACAATATTCACCACACTCGTTTTGATACAGTTGTTGCTATCCTTTACATGAACGGTATAGGTTCCTGCCGATAAATTCGTAAACGTGGCATTCGATACATAGGGATTCCCATTCAATTGATACGAATAAGCCGGTACACCTCCGTTGGCATTGATGGACAAGGTGGCATCGCCGCCGGGTGAACAGGTTGGTGGAAGAACATTCGTTGTAAATATCAAATCAGTGGGTTGATTGATGGTCAACACCGTTGATATCGAACAGTTATTCGCATCGCGCCCGGTGATAGTGTAAGTACCACTTGATAAGCCATTATATATACCGGTTGAATTAACTGAATTACCCGGCTGACGCGTATATTGATAAGTGCCTACACCACCACTTAATGCTACGGTAATACTTCCTGTTGCATTGTTGTAACAAGCCACATGTTGCAGACTCGTACTGGCCCAAGTTAATGGAGTTGGTTGGGTTACAGCAATGGAAGATGTTTTTGTACAACCCTTCGAATCGGTGACTGTTACCGTATAGTTTCCGGCACTTAAATTATTAAAAATACCGGTACCGTTGTTAGTCCCCAAAGGCGTAAGTTGATACGTATAATTCGGAGTTCCGCCGGTGGCTGTGGTTAAAATGGAACCGTTCGATTGTCCATTACAAATAACCGGCGAGGCAATTAAGGTGGCATTTAAAACACTCGGCTGGGTAATATTTATTATGGTTGATGCCGTGCAACCGGAAGCATCAGTAACAGTAATAGTATAAGGAATTGCTGTTAATCCGGTGAAGGATCCATTGGTATTAGACACATTCCCCGGCTGTCGCACATAGGTTAAAGTGCCCGTTCCACCTGTAGCATTAATTTGAACGCTGCCGTTGTTACCGCCATTACAAGATACGTTGACTTGTGGGGCACTATTAATGCTTGGCGAATTAGGAGTCACAATATTTTGAATGCTTGTCTTCGTGCAATTATTGGCATCTTTTACAGTGATGGTATAGGTATTCGGCGATAAGCCATTGAATGAAGCTGAGGCTTGAAATGGATTGCCATTCAATTGATAGGTATAAGCCGGTGTTCCATTAGAGGCCAGCACATTGATAACACCATCTGAACCGGGCACACAAGTAGGCGGCGTAATCGTCAATACCATATTCGGAACCGGATTCACGGTAATGGTGATGCTCGATGTAATAGAGCAACCTTGCGCGGAAGTGGCAGTCACGGTATAGGTGGTGGTTGTGGTCGGATTAACCGTTATACTTGTTCCATTAAACGGCGATGGTCCACCCGTCCAAGTATAAATAGCAGCCGCACCGCTCACCGAAAGTGTGGTGTTTTGTCCATTACAAATAGCATTACCCCCCGAAGACGAAATACTAATAGTAGGCAAAGGCAATACTTGAATGGTATCAGGCTGAATGGTGGTACCACATTCATTGGTAGCACTGAGTGAAAAATATTGGATTCCAACTGGGGCCGTGAACGACGGGGTTGCACTGGTTGACGTTGTTGGATTACCATTAGGAAACGACCACGAACTACTACTCACAATGCCGGCACACGTTAGAATGGTGGCCGTTGGATTGATGCTGTTTCCAAAACAAACTGAATTGGGTGCTGTAATAGCAATTTTAGGTTTACGTTTTATAGTAATTAGCGTATCCTTAATTACTAGTCCGCATTTATTGGTATGTGATAACCGAATGCGGTAGACACCTTGGTTATTAAAACGGAATGAAGGTGTTGAGCTGGTATAGCTTCCACTAAGCAATACAAAATCGTTGATTGAATCGGGATCACAAGTATTACTCAATTTGGTAATAGTCCAAGTATAAGGCGTAGGTGAACAATCGGTACTAACAGAAGTATTCGTTAAATTAACTAATGCCGGAGCGCACGCATTAAAATTATTCAGACTAAAATTGACAATATTGTTTTCGATACAAACTACTTTTTTCATGGTATCGGGGCCGCAACTACCAATGGCTACTAAGGTTATGGTATAGGTTCCCGGGTTTGAATAAATATGAGGAGGTGGGTTTTGAGTATTTAAAACAATATTGTTTGCGCCTAAGGGATCACCATAATTCCAATTGTAAGTTGTAATACTATTGCAACCATTTTGGCCAGAATTACTTGCCGGAATTGAAACATTAATCGGTTGAACAGCGGTGTTGACACAAAATATCGTATCTGGTAAAGTAAAGATAGCGGTTGGTTTTCTACCTATTCTTACATTATTAACCGTAGCCGTTGTTGAAGCACATAAATTATTCGCAGTCACTGATACTACAAATTCATTATTCGGTTGATTACACGATGATTGATTAAATACATGGCAAATTGAATCAACGGTAACGGTATTCCATAATACAGTAGTTCCATCCCCAAAATTCCACAAGTAACTCGTACCCGGCGAATTTTGCTGATAACCGGTTAACTTAAAACAATATTGAACCGGAGCACATCCTTGTGTATTCCCGGGACCGGTACATCCTACTGATGGATTCGTTTGATTAATCACTTGAATGGTAGTATCACGAACACAACCATTGGTATAAGACGCTGAAAAAACTAAATTAAAAACACCAAAAACACTGTACGTATGACTAACATTCGGATTAAAGTTAGCAATAGTTAGTCCATTTAAATTAGGGGATCCATCTCCCCAATTGAGTGAATATGTTGAGATTGTTGGATTCAATGTAGTTGTTACACTCAATAAATAATTGGGTTGTCCAGTTGTATTAGAACAATTATTGAATGCATTAAACACATTCGAATCCGTCAACACCGGTTTCGGTGCGGCTTTCACATAAATTGTTTTATACGCCGTATCGGCACAGCCACCGGGATTATTCACCCCAATCACGGTGTAAGTTGTTGTCGATTCAGGTTTCGGATTGAACGTATTACCTACATGATTTCCCGGGAACCAAGTATACTGCATGGCACCCGTAGCGGTTATAATATTATTCGAACCGGCACAAATGGTATCGGAAGGGGCTGTTACACCTAAATTCGGGTAATTGCTTACTTGAATGGTAATGGTTGTAGTATCGTTACAATTGGCCGGTCCGGTACCAACTACAGTATATGTAGTTGTTACCGAAGGCGATACTGTGTAGGTATTATTTGTTGACAAATTAGGAAGCCACAAATAATTATTTGCCCCGTTGGCCGTCAATGTAACTGACTGCCCCACACAAATTGCATTTGAACTTGCCGAAATAGTGACATTACAAGCCTTGGTTTCTACCAAAGCAACAAGAAGGCAACAGATAAAAAGGACTAATTTTTTCATAAAAAAATATAGATATTGGTATAAATACAATAAATCAATAAACCGAGCAGGTGTTATCTATCATTGAGTAAGTGCAAATTTAGGGTAAGATTTCGGTAAAAATTGCATTTAACGTAACTACAACTCCATTATTCATATAAAGTTCATGTTCTATCCTTAGGATGCACCAAAATTCGAATTAAAATACCCCCTAATAACACGAAGGGTAATAACACAATAAATAATGCATATCGAAATAGCAAACGATAATTGATACCCCACAAGGGAAAAGAAAGAACAGCCAAGAGTTTAGCGAAAAAATGGAATACGGCATTTTTAATGGGCATAGGTTATGGTTTTAGTCCATTCAAATGCCAAGGTAAATATGAACATACAAGGTACAAGTCCACATTAAACGCCTTTGAATGGATAACACAAAATTGAAGCATCAAGAATAAGTAAGGCGTTTTTAAACGTTTATAGTCGCTTCAAGCACCGAGTATCACACCGATAATCATGAATTATTTTTTGGAACAGGATTGATAGAATTAACATGATTAGATTCCAAAAACAATACCGTGTAGGTAGGGGCGAATTGAATTCGCCCGCGGAAAAACAAAGCGGGTAACAAAGCGAGAGCGAGGCATTGTAAGTCCAGGGCATGCCCTGGCTCTACACAATACCATTTTAATAACAGAGTCTTAATAGTTGTTTTCACGGATGTTTTTTAAAAAATTTTCATTCCACTTTTTTTAAAAAAAGTGGAGCAAAAAACTTCGGCTTTCGAATAACAGCTAAAAATGCCAATTTTTCTCAGGCAGAACCGAGATTGATGTTGGTGTACCTGTTTGCAGTTTGCTCACACCGTTTTCTGTTTTTCTCAGGCCGAACCTAGATTTATGTTGGTCCGCTTGTTCGCTGTTTGCTGAAACTGTTCACTGATTTGGATTGGAGGGGTTCTAATGTTCGAGATGCCGGCAAAATCAAACAGCTCGAACAGCCTTCATGTTAAGCATCATTCCAAGCATGATACTTAATTACGACGTATTGAATTTTTATTTCGCAATTTGCGAAATGCGAAATATGCTGTAATTTTGCACTATGAGAAAGCATAATGGCATGCGGCCGCAAGATGTTCCTATTCTATTAAAAATTGTGAGTTTAGGCGAAAAGTCATGGCAACTCGCAGAATTATCGAGTGCGTTGAATATTAGTCTTTCCGAAATCTCCGAATCGCTAAACAGGAGCAAATTGGCTAAATTATTAGACAATAACAAGAAGCAAGTAAACCGTAGAAACTTAATGGAATTTTTGGAATTTGGCGTACGTTATGTATTTCCGCAAGTGCCGGGGACCTTGGCAAGAGGAATCCCGACCGCCCATAGTCACCCATTTATGAAAGTGAAATTTATTAGCGATTTAAATTACATTTGGCCTCATAACCAAGGGAGCGTGTTGGGTTTGATTATAGAACCCTTTTACCCCAAACAAACCGAAGGAGTCTTAAACGACGAAACCTATTATAAACTTTTGGCCTTGGTGGATGTAATTCGTGTAGGAAAGGTTAGAGAAAGTGCCTACGCCATTAAAGAACTTAAAGCAATTATATTGAATGACGCATCACATTAATATTGTTCGAATCAAGGCAATTGCGCAGGCATTAAGTTCCTTGAATTCGAAAGTAGTATTTGTGGGCGGCGCCAGTGTTTCGTTGTATGCCAACAGACCGGTGATGGAAATAAGACCCACCGATGATGTGGATGTTATTCTTGAAATTCTCAATTACAATGAAAGAACGGCATTAGAAGATCGTCTTCGAAAAATTGGATTTATCAATGATATTGAATCAGGTATTATTTGTCGTTATATTATAACTGGTATCATAGTCGATATTATGCCCACCAACGATCCGTCGATTGGGTTTTCCAATCGGTGGTACCAGGAAGGTTTTGAACAGGCCATTGCCTATCAAATTGATGAATTATGTACAATTAATATTTTACACCCCGGTTATTTTATAGCCACTAAAATGGAGGCTTTTAAAGGCCGAGGTAAATATGATGGCAGAACTAGTCAAGATTTTGAAGACATTATTTTTATACTTGAAAACAGAACAAACATATGGGAAGAGCTAAATAGTTTAAAAGGAGAAATTCATACTTATCTTCAACTGGAATTTAGAAATTGGATGCAACAAAGGCATATCCATGAATGGATTGATGCACATGTTGAACGTGGATATCCTTCGGCTACAGAATCTATTATACAACAAATAAAAAAGTTTATTTGTGAATGATTGTAGGGGCGAATTGAATTCGCCCGCGGAAAAAACATTTCGGAGGTTGGTAGAGCCAGGGCATGCCCTGGCTCTACGATACTATTTTTATCACAGAGGGATTGAGGTGTTTTCACGGAGGTTTTGAGGTTTATGTTGGTGTACCTGTTTGCTGTTCGCTGAAACTCATAACTGATTTATGTTAGTTTACCTGTTCGCAGTTCGCTGAAACTGTTTCCTGTTTTATGTTTGTGTATCTGTTTGCAGTTCGCTGAAACTGTTCCCTGTTTTTATTTCTACAATAAAAATCGTCATTTTCTTCACGCTATTTTTCTCAGGCCGA
>JBPCSZ010000033.1:0-5622 GCA_051006655.1 Chitinophagaceae bacterium | reverse complement strand
AAATTCGATGGTGTGTTTTGTTTCAACTTTAACAGGGAACATATCACCGCAAAAGGAGGCTACCAACGTAGGTTGCGACATCTTCAAACGCGCTAACCGGTTGGCGCCTCTTTTTTCGGTGTTGCAAGCGGTAAGGCTAACCAATACCACAGTCAGGAATATCAATATTTTTTTCATGCTCAAGTATTTTAGCAAAAGTAACGCCTTTTACCCTAATTAGGGCAAAACTGCAATCTTGCCCTTCCATTGTAAAAGGTATCTTCATGGCGTCCGATAAAACAAGCGGGTAACTTGATAATTTTAGTTCTTCTTTATTCTCGAAAAACATAACGTACCAATACGCCAAATGTTCAATATAATGAAGCCACCCGGTCATAAAACTTTGCCTTTGTGGATTCGAAGATTATTTACAAGAAAATTCTCGCCATCAATGTCAACCGTGCTAAACCCGTGATTCCATTTGTTTATAGGTAAATATGCCGGGTGTAACTCACATAAGCAACCGAGCGACCAAGTAGTAGTTATTTGCCCGTTCATGTTGCTTTCGGTATGCTCACTTGTTTGGTGGTTATGGCCTTGCATAGCGCTAACCTTTGCCCTTAAAAACAAACCCCGTGCAATATTTACGGGGCTGAAAATTGAACCGCCAAACTCATGGCCGTGAATGATGTTTAAATCACCGGCTTTTATTATTCTTTTGTCGCCTATTACTTCGACGTTTGCGCGTTTTTTGATTATTTCATTTAGGCTAAATTCTTCAACACCTTCAAGCTCACCGGCCTTTTGCCATAAAAAATGTTCGTATCGTTCTTCGTGGTTGCCTATTTTAAAATAAATAGGGCAATCAAACGTTTTTTCGATAATCAACATAAATTCCTCGAATGCTTTGAGTTCACCGGCAAACGAGCGTTTTTTTGGATCTCGAGCAAAACGGCTTAAACCATGAAAGTCGAGCGTGTCGCCATTAAGTAAAATTGCATCCGGCTTGTATTTTTTAGCGTAATCAATACAGGCTGTTAAGGCTGTCACGGAATGATATGGAATATGAATGTCCGATAATACAAGCAATCGTTTTGCGTTGATTCTAAACGGCTCATATTGTGTTTCATCGGATTCAGGTAATTTATATGGGTTTTTCGGCCTTTCTTTTAATACATGCGTTTTTGTAGTTCGTGATACCTTGCCGGCCTTACCTTCAATCGATCGCAAAACCCAACGAGCATCTTCAACATCTTTAAATGTTAACGGCTCATTTTTATACATAATTCGAGCAAGTTTAGTCGTCGGCATTTCCATGCCGTATTTGTCTCGATATGCCCGTGCGTATTGTGTTTTATTCATTTACTTGGGTTTGCGCTTTCTCGAACCTACCTCTAAGGAATTTCATCACCGGAGCGATAAAATAAATTGTCAGCGGTGTGTTTGGGTATGCTTGATTAATGTTTTCGCAAATTGAGTATAGTTCAACAAAAACGATAAAGCCCATTAGCCCGTTTATTACTATTGCTAAGTCGTAACTATTCGTAGTGTCAACAAGGCCAACAACATTAACCAATGTCATTATAACAAGTATTGCACCACCATAGGAAAGCACTTTTGTAATTGAACGCCTAAGCCCTTCGCTTGATGTAACCTCGCCTTTTTTCCATGATTTTAAAAGCCCTGTAACAAAGTCGCCGAACATAGCCACAAGCAAGTAAAAGAAAAGCATGGCGCTTGGTACATATTCTACTGTAAACCAAGTGAAAGAAATACCTGCTAACAGAAGCATGGGTGTTTTAATGTTAAAAATTTGTATCATCGTGTTGTTTTCAAATTTTAAAAGTTTCATGGTTGTTAATTTTGAATTGGAACAAACTCTATTCGCTCAAGTAAATTTAATTTGTCAAAAATAGGCATATAATATACATCATCCAATACGCTCGTACCTACAATATAATTACCATTTTCGTCTTGAATAAATTCAAGCCTACGGCCATCGTTTTCCCAACCTTGTAATTCATGTAAGGCTTCGGGCGTTGCCATTAACACTATCATAAATTATTCATGTATTTATTAATGATTGCACGATGTGTTGCTATGTCCGCTTGTGGAATGCCCGCACCGATGCAGTAAAAACCAAAACCATTACCTGATGCAGCGGCTACTTGTGCTGACCTCATCACATGCTGATTTGCATTAAAAATACCCGTTGATGCTATGTTTAAGTTTTGGTTTACATCTGTACTTCTTTGCGAAACATTAGATGCTGTGCGTGTGATACAATGATACCCATTACAACTTGTATTAATTCCAGAGCCTGTACTTGTTCAATTGTCTTCATGTGGCGTGTATTCAATTGGTGTTAATTTATCAAAAATACGTTTAAATTCCGAAAAAATAGGGTTTTGTATTGTTTCTTCATTGACATAAGGCACTCCCGCCCCATCTTCAACTATTTCAATACGCCACCCGTCAACATCAACTCCGTCGAGTTGCATGATTGTGTCGTCTTTTGAGGTGTAAATTGTCATCTTACAAGTTAGCGATTAAGCGGTTAATAATTGAACGATAAGAAGGTATATCTGCAGTAGGCACACCCCCTCCCATAGCGTAGAAACTTGCTACCGTTCCGTTGACTGCGTTTGACGCTGCACCCCTTAAAACTCTTTGAGTTGAATTGAAGATAGCCGTTGATGCAATATTTAAATTAAATATAACATCATTTGCATAGTTTGAAACACTTGCCCCTGTTCGCGTTACACAATGAAAGCCCCCTGCGTGGCTGTTTATACCCGCACCACCGCTTGTACCTTGATTGATACGAGGTTGTGCCGCGCCTGCGTTAAGTACAAGTGTGTTTTCCGAACTTGCTGAACTTGTACCATCAACAAATGATGGGTTTGTATTAGGTCGAATAAGAAACATATAGCGTCCTGCATTGTCAAGCGTATATTGGTTAGTACCGATTGACGGGTTAAAATTCGTGTCTATATGCGCATTTGTCCCATTAGACACAAAACCCGCGTTTGATGTCCATGCGGGGGAGTTGACTGTTGACGCCATTGTACCCAAAGTGGGATTCATCCAATTAATACGGCCAAAATTTGAACTTCCATTATTGGCAAACACAAAGAAGCGGTCGTGTATTGTCCAATATCCAATACCTTTTAGCGAGGTAACTATACGACTAAAGTGCTGTTGTTGTGCGGTAGTTGGTAGCGTATATCCTTGCGATGTTGCAAAAGTGACAACTGCATAAAAGTCCGCATCGTAACAAAACACCTCGTTTGATGTAGCGGGTTCAGTACCACCAACATTAGTTGCCGATACAACGCATTTAATTAAGGCATTAGTATCGCCTGTTACTTGTGTATATGTGTTTGAGTTTGTGCCTACGGGTGTTGTATCTCTATACCATTGATAATCGTAACCGCTTGGGCTTCCATTCCATGTTCCCGTACTACAAGTCAGCACATTACCAACGGCAGGTGTTCCCGTAATTGCAGGGGCTATGGTGTTTTCGGGGCGTTGAGTTCCCGCCGATGGAATACTAAAATTAGGCGAATCGGCTGTGCTATTCCCCGCTGAATTGGTAGCGGTAATACTAACACGAATAAGATTACCAACATCACCCGATACAACGGTGTATGTGGTACCTGTTCCAATATTACTCCAAGTACTACCACCATCGGTACTAAGTTGCCATTGGTGTGCTTTGGTGCTTGATGGGAACTCAGTCCAATTACCAACGAAAGCCGATAGTACCGAGCCAACGGTAGGCGTTCCGTAAACGATTGGAGCATCTACGTTTACAGGCGCATAGCGTGTAGTAATTGAATTACCAACAGCGTCGGCATTGCCATATAAATTACTGCCATTCACACGGCAAGTAATCACTTGCCCCATGTCGGCCAATACTTGCGTATACGTGCTGTTTATTGCGCCCGATATTACCGCGCCATTGCGTAACCATTGGTAGGTAAAAGTAATAGGCGCGTTGCCTGTCCAAGTGCCGTTAGTAGTGGTTAATACCGAGCCGACAATATCCGTGCCTGATACCACAGGGGCAACGGTGTTAATGGGTATTTGTACTGCGGTTATCCCGGCTGTACTTGCGTTGGCTGTACCGAATGCATTAGTGGCAATCACCTTACCAACGATGCTTTGCCCAAAGTCAGCCGATTGAATCTGATATACTTGCGCGATGCCTACAACGGTCGCGCCGATAGTCCATTCGTATGTGAATGTTATTGCGCCGTCGCCATTCCATGCACCGGGAGATAACACCAAGTATTTGCCAATAGTAGGCGCACCACCACCAGCGACAAACGAAGTGGGAGCAACGGAAACGGATGGGGGGATAGACGAACCACCACCGCTTGAATAGGGTTGAACATAAGCCGAAGCCCTTTCAGCGGTTCCAAGTGAGTTTAAAGCAATTTGATTTACGCGGATTTCTTTGAGTTCATCACCCGGCACAAGCACATAGGTAGATGCTATTTGTCCAACAATATCGGACCAAGTTATACCGCCATCCGTAGAGCTTTGCCATTGAAAAGACAGCGTAGGCGTTGGAAGCCCAGCCCATGCGCCCGATATGGCGAACAAAGTAGATCCGATTGATGTGGCACCGCTAATTGTTGGCGGTAATATGTTTTCGGGTGCGTAGTCCGCTTGTGGGTCATTGGTTGGTCGTGTAGCAAATTTCTGCCCAACAAAAATACCCGATCCGCCTATAATCGCATTCGTTTGGCTAATCTGTAAACTGTCGTCCCATACGAATTGAGTGCCAGCGGTCGGGTACAAGTTCAACCCGTTACCGGGATTATCTTCAATTAATTTTCCAATAAAATCTAAACTGCCATAGGTGTTTAGGGCAATGTCGAACAAGCTCGAATTATCAACGGCAACAAAGATTTTTTGAGCCATAGCATTAATTAATAAATTGTGTATTCAAAGCAACAACGGAAGCGGCAGCGCCTAAGCTAGAACTTCCGTTTATGGTCGCGGTATCGGTGGTTAAATCAAATTGCAAAATTGAACTTGTGCCTGTAATAAATAATTTATTACCAATATTATAATACGAAAATTGACCAACTAAGGTGTAATTGCCCGATGGTGTACGCACGTAAATTGCGGGAACGATTGCGCTTGATGTTGTGTCGATGGTTAAAATATTTGCCATAAAACAAAGGTATTTTTAGAAGTGAGTTACAAAGTTGAATGAGTTACTAAAGGTCAAGGACAGCGTTTGGCTGAATTTGTAATTCGCCATTGGCATTATATGAAATAACCGGGTTTTGCGAACGATAATTATCCGATTTTAGCTGGAGTATAATTTCCCGCTGTATGGTCGTTTCTTGGCCCGACGAGTTTAAATAGGAATCAATCTGCACACCATCGTTGGGAAACTCCTTATAAGCGCCTTTGGGTGAGGCGATAGTATCTTCGATATGGTCGATGTCCGATTCATACACAGGCAAGTCGTTGTATGTTGTTATTGCCGTAGGATTGAGGTCTATATCGTATCGTTTAGCCATGTTTTACGAGGGGGTTTTCTATTTGTGATTGTTGGGTAGGGGTGAGTGATCCTATAACAAGCGGTACGGGCGGTGCGCCACTTGATGCGTGTGTGTGGGT
>JBPCSZ010000032.1:0-27275 GCA_051006655.1 Chitinophagaceae bacterium | reverse complement strand
GTTAATCCAACCAAGGCAATGCCAATAATTTTGCCCATCATTAATTCGAATGGACTTACACTGCTAATGATGACTTCGGCAATGCGACTGGTTTTTTCTTCCATCACCCCACGCATGACCCCACTGCCATAAATGAATATCACCATGTAAATGAGGAATCCCATAAAATAGGCAATCCCCGAGGTCATATCGGCATCGGTTTCTTGCGCTTTTTCAACATCATAACTGCGCACTTGCACCGATTGATTCTTAATGGAATCTAAGGCTTGAATATTAATGCCGGCATTTTTCAATTGTTGGTCTTGCCAAATGGTATTCATGGCCGAGGTAAAGTGTTCCTTCACGGAAAGACTCACGCCCCCGTCTTTAAAAATCACGCTACTATCGGGTTCATTTTCTCGGGTTGGGAAAATATGGACTAATAAATCGGCGTCTTTACTTTTTAATAAATCAGCATCCGAAACACCTTCCGACTTATCAATATAAATATAGTTGTACGAAGAACTGTTCGAATCGAAGCGATGCGTATAATTTCCGGTTTCATCGTAAATCAATACCTTTTGTGTTCTGTCGCTCATGGCAATGGCAACCGTTATACCTGCAATAACGATGAACATAAAAATGGGCAAGAGAATGGTGGTTACCAAGAAGGAACGCTTCTTAACCCGAGTAATATATTCGCGCTGTATAATTAAACCAATTTTGTTCATGGGTAAGTTTTATTGAGGTTCATTGAATTTTCGAACAGCCCCTTGTTGCACTAATCGAATGAAAATATCGTTGAGTCCGGGAAGAATTTCATTAAAAGCCCGAATAGGAATATTACGGTCGATGCAAAATTGCAAGAGTTGCTTAACGTCTTCTTCCCCTTGTAAATGCAAGCGGTATTCGCCTGGGGCAATACAGGTAGCCTGTCCACCATATTCATTCAATTCACCTTGAATCACCAAGCGATAGGCATTTTCTTTATACTGTTGTTTGATGTGTTGCAGGTTGCCATTCAACACCACATGGCCTTGATTAATTAAGGCAATATCATCGCAAATTTCTTCCACTTGTTCCATGCGATGGGTAGAAAAAATAATGGTGGTGCCTTCTTTCGCTAAGCGATAAATTTCTTGCTTAATGGTTTCGCTATTCACCGGGTCCAATCCACTAAACGGTTCATCGAGTATCAACAACTTAGGTTGATGAACCACCGTAGTTACAAACTGTAATTTTTGCGACATTCCCTTACTCAAATCTTCCACCTTCTTGTTCCACCAAGAACCCATTTCCAAACGGTTAAACCAAAACTCCAAGCGTTTAATGGCTTCTTGTTTCGATAAGCCTTTCAATTGGGCTAAGTACAAGGCTTGTTCCCCAATTTTCATTTTCTTGTATAAGCCACGCTCTTCGGGCATATAACCAATTAGGGCTTGTTGCTTTAATCCGGTAAAGGATTGTCCATGCAATAAAATTTGACCTTCATCGGGAATCGTAATGCCCGTAATCATACGAAGGATGGTGGATTTACCGGCCCCATTGGGTCCCAATAAACCAAAAATAGAACCGGGTTGCACAGTAAATGAAATATCATCGACCGCCTTCACACCG
Source organism: Chitinophagaceae bacterium (assembly GCA_051006655.1). GTDB lineage: Bacteria > Bacteroidota > Bacteroidia > Chitinophagales > Chitinophagaceae > OLB11. The sequence goes on along the minus strand of JBPCSZ010000032.1, from coordinate 25,679 downwards.
GCAAAATATTTTCGTAAATGATGGAGTTCCAGCATACTTACTTTTTTTCAAAGATACAGTATTCTGAATCCGTTTGCGAAGCCTCCTACCCTACAAACTATTGGCCAACTGATCTAATTCATTGAACGCCAAGGTACAAACCCGGCGTAAATTGTGGGTGAGTACTTGCAATTCTTCGTGTCGATGGGCATTTTTCGATAATTGTTCAATTTCGAAAATATGCGACAATTCCTCCTTCACGCCCATATAATTCAATTGCGTTTTCAAAGAATGTGCCGCAATTTTTATGGTCTCGTAATTTTTATCCACCAAGCCCTGTTCAATTTGCTCTAATAATTTAGGGGCGTTCTGCAAGAAAATTTGAATGTACTTTTTCTGCTTTGCTTTGTCTTGCCCCGCAAACGACAATAAGAAACGAGGATCAGTTACCGGACCGGCCATGGGAGAGATTATGTCTTCGGTTACAGGGGTAGCAACAGGCAATTCAATGTTATTGACTGTTGAGGCTACAGGCTGTGCTTCGCGTGCTAAAATGGCGGCTTGATTCACATGATTCAATATTTTTTGAATCAACACTTCCTTCTTGAACGGTTTCGGAATATGATCGTTCATGCCTATCGACAAATATTCATCGATGTCTTCTTTCATCACATTGGCCGTCATGGCTATGATAGGAATTTGAGCAATGGCCTCCGGAAATTCATGCCGTATTTTAATGGTAGTTTCCGTACCACTCATACCCGGCATTTGAATGTCCATCAAAATAATATCGAACGATTGCTCGGCCAATAATTCCAATACCTTACTGCCGCTGTCAGCTTCGGTAATATCAATGAGCGGCGAAATACTTTTCATGGTATCTACCGCCAACATAAGGTTGAATTCATTATCATCGACCAATAATACACGGCATTGATTGAGCACTTTATTATCGGTTTCCGACAATACCAATTGTTCATGGTGTTCACGCCATTCGCCATCGGCCGGCATGAACGGAATGGTAAACGAAAAGGTGGTTCCCTCGCCTACTTTACTTTCCAAATCGATACTGCCATCCATAAGATTCACCAATTCTTTCGTTATGGTAAGTCCTAATCCGGTTCCTCCGAAACGACGCGCTACATCCATACCGGCTTGCGTAAAGCTTTCAAAAATGCGCCCCACATATTCAGCCGGAATACCAATACCGGTATCAATTACTTTAAAGGCCAATCGAATGCTCTCCTTATTCTGATTCAGCACTGCACAATGAATACGCACAGAACCTTTCTCGGTAAACTTCACGGCATTCCCCGCCAAGTTCATGATAATTTGATTCAAACGGGTTGGGTCGCCAATCAGATGATCGGGCACATGATCCTCGATATCAAATCGAATGTCAATGCCTTTTTCTTCCGCCTTAAAGCGCAATAAAGTCACTACATTTTTCAACAAATTGCGCAAGGAAAATTCAATTTTTTCTAAACTCACCTTACCGGCTTCAATTTTCGAAAAGTCTAAAATATCGTTGATAATCACCAATAAGTTTTCCGCACTTTGCGAAATGGCATTCAAGTATTTTAATTGATCGGCACGCGGTTCTTTCTCCAACAACAAGCCCGTTAAACCCACAATGGCATTCATGGGGGTGCGTATTTCGTGACTCATATTGGCAATGAATTGCTGTTTGAGTTTGGCCGATTGTTCTGCCACTTCTTTTTCTTTTACCGCGAATTCAATTTCATGTCGAATTTGCAAGTTGCGTAACTGATCGAAGGTGCGTTGCTGAAAAATTTCTTCTTTGAGGTTTTCAAATTGTTTCAAATGCGAAAAGGCTCTTGGTATATCGCGCATGGCTTCATACACCTTCGCATACATTTCATGAATACTCATTACATCGTGCTTACGCGAATGTTCTGTGGCCAACGCAAAGGCCGCATCGAATCGTTTCAAGGCCAATGGCAAATCGTTCAAATCGAAGGCGATTCTTCCCAAATAAAATTCCGAAATAATAATACCTTCAATATTCATCAGTTCTTCCGATTGCTCGTACACCGCCTTTAAATATTTCTCGGCCTTTTCAAAATTTTGTTGTTTGTAATACACCTTCCCAATACCACTGTTCGCCAACATGTGTCCAACGGTATTTTGCTCGGTTAATTCTAAACTTTTCTTGAAATGAATTAAGGCATTATCGTTGTCTTCTTTCTTCAAATAAATATTACCCAAGGAATGGTAAACCCCAATGAGTCGGTTACGGTCTTCGTACGATTGAATAATATGCAAACAACGTTTCGCATAATCGAGGGCATTGTCGTAATCGTATAAATCGAAATGGATATTCGAAATACTAATCATCACCGTCGACTGTGCCAATTCATCGTGTTCGATTTCGTTAATTTCCAAAGCCCATTGATAGTAACGAAGGGCATTCGATAAATCGCCCAAATCGCGATAAATGTTTCCGTAATTATTGTAAATGCGCCCCTTCAATAATTCGAAGCGATTTTCTTTCGCAATCTTCAAGGCTTCGCCCAAGGTCGATAAACCCAAATCGTATTCGCCACGCAACCAATGGCAAGCGCCTTTATTATTTAAACCACGTCCTTCCCCTTCGCGATAGCCAATATTACGCGAACGTTCCGCAATTTCTTCGGAGAGTTCCAAGGCTTCTTCAATATCGTAATTCCGAATTTCCAATACCATGTCCACCAAACAATTGATGCGGTCTTTTTCATCGGTGAGGGTATTGTAACGTTCTTTGAGTTCGTGATAACGTTCGGTAGACATAATATTAATCGTTGCTTGGGGTAAAGATAATCACTTCGCGGGTTTGGGCAGTCACCTTGAATCGCTCATCGATGCGCTGTGCAACCACCCAACTAATTTTTTGATTGGAACGTAAGACCCATACTTTTTCTTTTTCCGAAATGGGCATTTTGGCATCCATGAGGAATCGAGCGACTTTCTTTTTTTTCTTCATCCCCAAAGGGTAGAAATAATCGCCCGCTCGCCAAGGCATGGCATACAAAGGCCAATCGAGTTTGTGGGCATCGAGGTAGAAAATACCGGGAGTATTATTGAGCGGTTCACCATGATAGGCTTTTCGTTGAATTTGCCATTCACCTTGTGGTGTTCTCATTTGCTCGGTTTGTTCTTCAATAATCAGGAAACCGGCATTGGGTGTACTTCGTGGACTCACAATCAAGGCATTTCGATGTTTGATCACGCGGTAATGGGCATTCCCCACCCAAGCGCCCGATTGTGCATCAATCAATTGAAGCACCTGCTCACCTTGTTTCGCATTAAAACCATAAGGCCTTAAGGTTTCAATGATATAGGTCAAGGCTTCGGCATCGTGGCGAAAAGTTTCAATGAAGAAGTATAAATCTTGTCCACGTTGTTGCGTGCACAGTTTTTGCCAACGTAAAATTTCCCGTTGCAATACGTTATAAGCCGAATTCAAACGGACTGCATTTTGACGCATGGTTTCATCCCAATTTGGGAATAAGTCGCGCAAGGCCGGAATCACCTGAAGGCGTAAAGCATTGCGGGTATAGGCATCGCTCAAATTGCTGGCATCGGTGCGGTATGGTATTTGTTCCTCCTCCACATAGGTCATAATTTGCTGTCGCGAAAAAGACAGTAGCGGCCGAATACCGTGATCTTCGCCCGAAGGGATGCCCCTTAAACCACGTAAACCGCTTCCCCGAAATAAATTAATGAGGAGGGTTTCTGCTTCATCGTTGGCCTGATGCGCCGTTACCAAGGTTTTATAGATAGTTTCGGTTTGAATGCGTTCAAAGAAAGCATAGCGTAATTGGCGGGCGGCGTCTTGCAAGGAAAGTCCCATGTCGCGTTGAAATGCCTTGGTATCGGGCCTTTCCACAAACAGTGGAATTTGGCGGGCTTCGGCCCATTGTTTTACACAAGCTTCATCGAGTACCGAATCGTTTTCGCGTAAGCCAAAATTAACATGGGCTATAGCGAATACATGATGGCATGTATGAAACAAATGGGCCAAACACATGGAATCGGGCCCACCGCTAACGGCCAACAAATATGGCTGTTTGGGCAATTGGGCGATGGCTTCCAACAAAGTAGATTCCTTATTCATCGCTAATATCGTCGAGGGCTTGTTGTAATTCACTGCGGGCATGACGGTCGTTTAAAACACCGGCCCGTCGAATTCCTTCTTCATAAATCAACTTGGCAGCATCGAGATTATTGAGTTTTTCAACGGTTTTTCCCAAATGGTAATAAGAACCAATATAATTAGCATCTATAGACAATACCTTTTCGAAATAGGCTTGTGCGGACGAATAATCGCCTGTTTTAGCGTATTCCAAGGCTAAAGCATGCCACAAAAAACAATCGTTGGGCATGAGTTTCAGCATGGTGTTGAGTTTTTCGATGCGTTCTGTCATGATGGTTTGCAAACTTAGCATTTTACCTCCGAAAAGTACTCAACGTTTGGTGGATAAGCCAATGTGAAAATGATATGGCCTTTGACTGAGGTTTCATATATTTGCGCTCTCAATTTAACATCCCATGAAAATATTGGTTTGTGTTACCAAAGCACCCGATACAACAACAAAAATTGCCTTCACCGACAATAATGCGCGTTTGAATGAAGCCGGTGTGCAATGGATTATTAATCCCTACGAAGAATGGTATGCCTTAGTGCGTGCCTTAGAACTAAAAGAAGCCGGAATTGCCACTGCCGTTCATTTAATTACGGTGGGCCAAGCCGATGCCGAACCGGTTATTCGTAAGGCTTTAGCCTTGGGTGGCGATGAAGCCATTCGGATTGATGCCACCAGTACCGACAGTTATACCGTAGCCAAATTGATTGCCGATTATGCGGCCGACAAAGGGTACGATTTAATTTTAAGCGGTAAGGAAAGTATCGATTATAACAATGCCAGTTTAGGCGCTATGATGGCCGAAATGTTGTCGATGCCCTTTATTGCCAATGCTTCGCAATTAAACATTGCCGGCAATACGGCCACGGTAGTTCGCGAAATTGAAGGCGGTGAAGAAACCGACACTTGCGATTTGCCTTTGGCTATTTCGTGTATGAAAGGCATGGCCGAAGCCCGCATTCCTAACATGCGCGGTATTATGGCCGCCCGTACTAAGCCATTAAACGTGGTAAGTCCGGCTGCTATTACTCCTTTAACCGAAATCGTTTCGTACGATATGCCCCCACAAAAAAGTGGCGTGAAATTATTCAACCCCGAGGATACCGATACCTTGGTGCGTTTATTGCATGAAGAAGCTAAAGTTATTTAACCTGAAATAAAAAGAATTATGGTACTCGTTTTTGCAGAAGCCACTCAAAAAATATTCAAGAAGGCCAGTTTTGAAGCCGTTTCGTATGGCGCTGCCCTTGCCCAACAAATGCAGGTTCCTTGCCACGCGGTGGTATTAGGCGACGCTGAACAAGCCGATCAATTAGGTTTATATGGTGCTAATAAAGTGTTTCATGTGGCCGATGCCAATTTGAACCATTTGAATGCCATGGCCTATACCAAAGCCATTGTGGCCCTTGCCCAACAGCATCAAGCCTCGGTGATTATATTCTCGAACAACAATACCGCGAAAGCCGTTGCCCCTCGTGTGGCCGCCGCTTTGCAAGCCGGTATGGTGGCCGGTGCCGTTGCCCTTCCCGATGTTCAAAACGGATTTGTGGTGAAGAAGTCGGTATTTTCCGGTAAAGCCTTTGCCTTCGTAAAAATCAACTCGGCCATTAAAGTAGTGAGCTTAACACCGAATTCATTCCCTATTGCCGCTAACGGAACTCCGGCCGCCATCGAATCGGCCTCGGTTTCTTTAAGCGAACGCGATTTAGCTGTTAAAGTAGTTTCAGTTTCTAAAGTAAGCGGAACCGTTCCTTTAAGTGAAGCTGAATTGGTAGTGAGTGGTGGTCGTGGCTTGAAAGGCCCTGAAAATTGGGGTATTTTAGAAGATTTAGCCAATTCCATTGGAGCCACCTTGGCTTGTTCTCGTCCGGTAGCCGATTCGCATTGGCGTCCGCACCATGAACATGTTGGACAAACAGGTGGAACCATTCGTCCAAACTTATACGTAGCCGTAGGTATTAGCGGTGCCATTCAACACTTGGCCGGGGTTAATAGCTCCAAAACCATCGTGGTAATCAATAAAGATCCAGAAGCCCCTTTCTTTAAAGCCGCCGATTATGGCATTGTTGGCGATGCCTTCGAAGTTTTGCCTCGTTTAACTGAATCGGTGAAGAAATTCAAAGCCGCCCAAAACGCCTAATTCAAGCATGAGCCGTCAAAAAATCGAATTGGAAATCATGGCCTTGTCGCACACTGTAACACAGTCGCACTCTTATGCCGTGGTTTTAAACGAAGTAAACGGCACACGTAAATTACCGATTGTGATTGGCAGTGCCGAAGCCCAAGCCATTGCAGTGGCCTTGGAAAATATTCCAACCGGTCGCCCGCTCACGCACGATTTGATGAAAAATACCATGATGGCCTTTTCGATTCACCTCGATGAGGTCATCATTCATCGTTTACACGAAGGGGTTTTTTATGCGAAATTGATTTGTCATTCGGCCTACGAAACCATCGAAATCGATTCACGCACCTCCGATGCCTTGGCCATGGCCGTTCGCTTCGGAGCCCCAATTTATACCTACGAAGCTATTTTGAGCGCGGCAGGTGGCTCGGGCAATCCGCAAGAAATTGACGATATTCCTGAATTGGATATCGATACCAATACCAATGAACCCGGTAACGAACTAGCCAATATGAGTTTAGCGGAACTCAATACCTTGTTAGAAGAGGTATTGGAACGCGAAGATTATATTCAAGCGGCCATGATTCGCGACGAAATCAACAAACGGCGTTAAGACTTTCTTTTCTCCTTGGGCGTTATCCCTTTTTTTTTATCTTTGAGCATCATGAGTCAAGACCAAATATTGGTAACGAAAGTAAAAAAGGGCAAAGCCACCTATGTCTATTCTATTATTGGCGTTGCCCTCGTTTTATTTTTATTGGGCACCTTGGGTTGGATTGTGATTAATGCGGGACAACTTTCCAAAACCTTCAAAGAGAATATTGAAGTGGTGGTGGAATTCAACGACAATACCCGCGACGATAAAGCCCTGGCCCTTCAAAAAATCATCGACCAACAAGCCTTCGCCAAATCGAGTGAATACATTTCGAAAGAAAAAGCCGCCGAATTATTTAAGAAAGACTTTGGTGATGAGTTCTTACAAGTGCTCGATTATAACCCCTTGTACACCTCGGTGAACATTCATTTGAATGCCGACTACATGAATACCGACAGTTTAATTCGCATTGAACAATTTTTAAAGCAAAGCAATATTGTACGCAATGTGAGCTACCAAAAGAACTTGGTGAACCTCATGAACAAGAATGTTCGCCGGGTGGGTATCGTGATTCTCATCATTTCCATTATCCTGATTATTTCCGTTATTTTCCTAATCGACAATACGATTCGCTTGGCTATGTTCAGCAATCGCTTCCTTATTAAAACCATGCAAATGGTGGGGGCTACTCAATGGTTTATTGCCAAGCCCTTCAATGTGCGAAGCGTGATTAATGGTATTATCAGCGCCCTTTTGGCCATCGGAGGCATTTTATTATTAAAGGCTTCCGCCGAAGCGTGGCTGCCTGAATTAAAAACCTTGGCCAGCACCCAATGGATGATTGTATTGTGCTTGGGCATTTTGGTTTTAGGTATTGTCATTTCATTTTTAAGTACTCACCGTTCGGTTATCAAATACTTACGTACTCAACTCGACGATTTGTATTAATCCACTTAACTTCGCTTTTATGTCTACAGAAAAAAATACACCCCAACGCTTTTTATTCGGCAAAGAAAATTACATGCTCATGGGTTTGGGCTTGGTGTTTATTGTTATTGGCTACCTCTTGATGTCGGGCGGTAAAAGTGCCGATCCGAATGTGTTCAACGAAAGTGAAATTTATAGTTTCCGCCGCATTACCCTCGCCCCCATCATGGTTTTATTGGGCTTGTTTATTGAAGGCTATGCCATCATGAAAAAGCCAAAAGACTAATCAATGACTTTATTTCAGTCTATTTTAATAGCCATCATTGAAGGGCTAACCGAGTACCTGCCTATATCCTCTACAGCCCATATGGTATTTGCGAGTTCCATTTTGGGAATTCAAGAAGATGCCTTTGTGAAAATGTTCCAAGTCTCCATTCAGTTTGGGGCCATTTTAGCGGTGGTGGCTTTATATTGGAAAAAGTTTTTCGACTTTTCCCGTTTGTCTTTTTATATCAAATTGGCCTTTGCGGTAGTACCGGCTTTGGTTTTAGGTTATTTGTTCGACGATGCCATTGAGCAAGTATTAGAAAAACCCATTCCAATTGCTATTGTATTGGTGGTGGGTGGTATTGTTTTACTTTTTGTAGACCGTTGGTTCAAGCAACCACTCATTCATTCCGAAAACGAAATTAATATTCCAACCGCTGTTAAAATTGGCTTTTGGCAATGCTTAGCCATGATGCCCGGTACCTCACGCGCCGCCGCCTCGATTATTGGTGGCATGCAACAAAAATTAAGTCGCGAAACCGCCGCCGAATTTTCCTTTTTCTTGGCCGTTCCTACCATGTTGGCCGTAACCTCCTATTCCGTGTTATTGAAAAATTGGAGCGAATCGGAAACCGAAAAAGTACGTGGGTATGAAATGATTTTGCAAGACCAAAATCACCTCCTTATGTTTGGTATTGGTAATGTGATTGCTTTCGTAGTGGCTGTTATTGCTATTCGGTTTTTTATTGGACTCCTGAAAAAACACGGGTTCGCCTTATGGGGTTGGTATCGCATTATTGCCGGTATAGCCTTAATTGCTTATTTCAGTTTCTTCGCTTAGGCCCTTATCTTTGAGCCAATGCGTTCAACGGCGAGTTTCATTCTTATAACAGGCTTCTTAATTTTGATTTCCGCTTGTGGTTCTAAAACCGTAAGTAATCAATCTATTTTTCGCATCAATCAAGTGCAAGGGGTTGAAAGTTTAGATCCGGCTTTCGCGAAGAATTTAAACATCATGTGGCATGTGCAACAATTGTATAATCGCTTGGTGGAATTCGATGCGCAACGAAAAGTTCAACCCTCCTTGGCTACCCGCTGGGAAATTAGTGCCGACCGTTTAAGCTACCGTTTTTATTTGCGCTCCGATGTATATTTCCATCCGAATCCGCTTTTCGCCGAAGGCGAAGGAAGAAAATTAACCGCCCACGATGTGGTGTATTCGTTTCAACGACTCATAGACCCGAAAACAGCTTCACCAGGGGCTTGGGTATTCAACGATCGTGTAGATACCTTGCACCCTTTCACCGCCCTCAACGACACGGTTTTTGAATTACGCTTAATCAAACCCTTTAACCCCATGTTGGGTATTTTAAGCATGCAATATTGTTCTATTGTTCCAAAAGAAGTGGTTGAACATTGGGGCGATGATTTTCGTGCCCACCCTTGTGGTACCGGTCCATTTATTTTAAAAGATTGGGAAGAAAATACCGCCCTAACCTATCGGAAGAACGAACACTATTGGGAACGCGATGCCAAGGGAAAACAACTCCCCTATCTTGATGGATTAATATTTACATTCATCGACAGTAAAGCCACCGAATTTTTAATGTTCCAACAAGGTGAACTCGATTTTATGAATGGCCTCGATGCTACCTTTAAAGATCAAGTACTTACTAAACAAGGCACCTTGAAACCGGCCTTCGACGGGAAAATCAAACTCATTAAAAATCCATATTTGAATGTGGAGTATCTGGGCATTTTGCTCGATACACCAAAGCAAGGCATGCCTATTTTATTGTCGAAAAAACTGCGCCAAGCCATTCAAATTGGGTTCGACCGCACCAAAATGATTATGTATTTACGTAATCATATTGGGCATGCTGCCGATGCCGGATTTATTCCCAATGGCTTACCCGGTTATAATCCGAAGCGAAACCATAGTTTAGCCTATCAGCCGGAAAAAGCGCGTGCCTTAATTCAAGAAGTGAAAACAGCCAACGAAGGACGCCTTCCGGTAATCACCCTCTTGTCGAACGATAATTATGCCGATCGCTGTCAATTCATTGCCTCGCAATTAAGCGATTTAGGACTGAATGTGCGGATTGAAATCATGCAACCGTCCTTGCTTCGCGAAGCCATGAGCAATAGTCAAGCGAATTTCTTTTGGGCCACTTGGATTGCCGATTATCCCGATGCGGAAAGCTACCTGAGTTTGTTTTACAGTCCACACGCCGCCCCACCCAATTATACCCGTTTCAATAACCCTTATTTCGATCGCCTTTATGAATTGGCCTTGCAAGCGGAAACACCGGAAAAACAAGTGGATTTATACGAACAAATGGATAGCTTATTAATGGCTGAATCGCCCGTCATTCCGTTGTTTTACGACGAAGTGATGCATTTCATTCAACCTCACGTGGCGGGTTGGGAAAGTAATAGTTTAAATTTAATGGACTTACGAAAAGTGTTTTTCACATCGAAGTCTAAGTAGTTTACGAAAAATAAGATTGACCTTCGAACGGACACTAAACACCTTGTTCGGCCCGTTGTTTTTCTACTTGCAGAATATTATTTTGAATGTCTTTCATAATCCAAGTAGCCCACCAACCGGCGTAAAAATTAAAGGTGGTGTTTAACTTGAACGTGCTGTACAAATGCAAACGATAGGTCGTTGTATTCAGTTGTTCCAATTCGTAGGTGCCATTAAGTACATCAAAATATTTTCCACCAATCACCACGTGTTCATCCATAGTAGTAGAAGGAATTTCGTGTGGATAGGCTTTAATGGAAAACACCATCTTTTCTTGGTCTATATATTCCGAAACTGTTTCATGAAACACTAAACCATTGGTAAAGATGGCTTCGCGATAAGCCCCTACCCCTTCATAATTTAATTCGGCTTTTACAGGGCGAGGAAAACCCAATGAACGGGTCAACCAACCTTTGTCTTGCTTTTCTTCAATGGCACGAACACGGGTCACATTACGCCAAATGGTTTCGCGCGGAGCTTGAATATCAATAAAGGTATACGCTTTGTAAGTACCCGGAATGGCTCCCACAAAATGCTCTACAGGAGCCATTAAAAAAGGAAGTAGCGTAAGTACCGAAAGATAAACGGTATTGTCTTTTTTTCGAAATTTGAAATAAGCCCCAATAAAACCACCAATACTAGATGCAATCAGAAATAGGGGCAATACCATCAACCAACAAGCCCACCCTTCCCAAGCCAAGGCCAAGGTAAGTGCGAAGAAAATAAATATGGGAATCCAAGGCACAAAGAACTTATACTTGAAACTCCGGGCATTTTCCTCGCTCGAAAAATAAATGGCCAAAGCGCCTACAATGGTGGGTAAACAAAACAAAAAAGAAACCGACATGACGGTCAACAAACTGTCCCAAGAATCAATGCCAAAAAGCAAACGTAAAAAGATGGCATAAATGGTAGGGATAATTACCACCATTAAGCCGCGAACTAGTTTTTGTTGCGTCATATACTCAGAGAATTGGAAAGTAAATAGACTACCAACCACTCGCTAAAACCTGCGCCACATGCATGGTTTTGAGTTGTAGTCCGGCCTTTTTAATATAGGCCTCCATATGCATTAAGCAGGAAATGTCGGTAGAAATTATATAATCGGCGCCTTGCTCTAAAGCACTGTTTACTTTCGTCATGGCCATACCCACCGAAATAGGTTCATACTTCACGGCGAACGTGCCTCCGAAGCCACAACAAGTTTCACATTCTTTCATTTCGCGCAGTTCGAGTCCTTGTACTTGCGCCAATAATTTACGCGGCGCACCCTTGATGCCACACTCACGCAAAGCCCCACAAGCATCGTGGTAAGTGGCTATGCCGGGTAAAGACGCCCCAACGGCTTCAACCTTTAAAATATCGGTCATGAATTCAGTGAACTCATAAATACGCCCTGTAACTTGTCGCGCTTCATTTCGGCACGAAGTATTATCGAATAATTCCCCGAAACTGCTTCGTACATAACCTACGCAAGAACCCGATGGGCCTACGATATAATCGGGACCGGGAAAATCGTTGATGAACTTTTCACTCACCGTTCGCGCTTCTTCCAAATAGCCGGCATTGTAAGCGGGTTGTCCGCAACAAGTTTGATTCGGATTATAACTCACCGTACATCCGGCTTTCTCCAAGACCTTGGCCATATCTAAACCCACTTGCGGGTATAATTGATCGATAAAGCAAGGAATGAATAATTGTATGTGCATACCGCGAAATTAAGGTTGCGTATTTTGATTCGAATGTTGGAAATGATGTTGTAAAGCCAACATATTCAAGGCAGCCATAGCAGCCTCTTCCCCTTTGTGACCATCTTTCCCGCCCAAACGGTCGTGGGCTTGTTGCAGGGTATTCACCGTAAGCACGCCAAAAATAACCGGTGCATCTTGTTGAACATTCAACTGGGTAATGCCTTGCGTAACCGATTGGCATACATAATCGAAATGCGGTGTTTCGCCCCGAATGACACACCCCAAAGCAATATAGGCGTCTGCGCCCACTAAACGATGGTGTTGGTGAATGGCATGGGGAATTTCAACAGCCCCGGGCACTTTAAATGAACTGACTTTGATTTGCGGGAAATTGGCGAATACCGCCATGGCCCCGCGTTCCAATTCATCGATGATGGCCTTGTTCCATTGGGTGGAAACGAGAACAACCTGCGAGGCGGGCACCTGCAGGTTGTTATTAATTGAGTTTATTTCGTTTACGGAATGGTCCGTCATAGATACAATTAAGGATTGAAATCGCCCAAACGCGATAAATGTTTGTCCATTTCACGCGCTTGCTGACTCATCGGGAAACGTTCTTTCACTTTGCGATACGCTTTGATAGCTTCTGCATTGTTGTTCTTCGCTTCATAAGCCATACCCAAACGCTCTAAATACATAGGCGAAAGGAGAATGTTATCATCATCTTTCGAAGCCGCTTCGTAGGCTTTAATGGCATCGTCGGTTTTTCCTTGTTCCATTAAAGCATCTCCCAAAGAACCTTTAGCCACTACTTCAACCATAGTGCCTTTGCCATCGAATTCTTTCAAGTATTTTTCGGCTTTCGCGAAATCACCCATCTTTAAATAACAAATACCGGCACCGTAAGTGGCCAAATTAGCCGCCGGCGTACCGCTGTATTTATCAATGATGCTTAAGAAACCTAATTTAGAACCATCACCATTCAAGGCCCAATTCAAGGAATCCATCCCGAAATAAGTTTGAGCACGGAAAATAGCATCGTTGGATTTTTCAATACGAGGGGTTTTATAAAACTTATCGTATGCGATATACCCCAATACCACCGCTAAAACAGCAATTACAGTATTGTTGATGATTTTTTTATTGTTCTCGTACCAATGCTCAACTCCTTTGAGTTGTTCTTCCGCCGTGGGTACATCAAGAACTTCTTCCCCTTGGTTCACCACCTGGCGTGGGGCTGTATATAAATCGCGTTTTGCCATAATTTTCGTTTATTTTTCGGTATAAAAGCAGGCAAAAGTAATGAAATTACTTTAATTATTGCCTACGATAGAGAAAAAATAGCCCTTTCGGCTTAAGCCATGGCTAAATCGGGGATTTTCCCGAATTCCTTCATGGTTTTCAAGTGCGAAACCAAGGCTTTGCGGGTAGTTTTGAACTCGTTGTACGGAATATTGTATTCGGCACAAGTTTGTTTCACAATTTCCGAAATTTCAGGGTAATGCACGTGACTCACCTTCGGGAACAAGTGGTGCTCAATTTGGTAATTCAAGCCACCAACAAACCAACGAATCAATAAATTACGGGGTGCGAAATTGGCCGTAGTCAATACCTGATGAATCGCCCAATCGTTTTCAATGGTCTTATCTTCATAAGCGGCTTCAAAATGAGCGCCTTCCACCACGTGGGCTAATTGAAACACCAAAGCCAAGGTCAACCCCATCACAATATGCATGGTTAAGAACCCAATAATCCAAGGCGTGAAACCAACAATGGCAATAGGCAAGGCCACGAATACCGCTACATAATAGAGTTTGCTCAACCAGAAAATAGCTTGCTCGGTTTTATTCACGCCCCACATTTTGGTGGTGTAAATAGTACGCGACAAATACTTCTGGAAATCCATTAAAAATACCCAAGCCAAGGAAGAAATGGCATAAACCCCAAATACATAAATGTACTGAATTTTGTGGGCCGGTACCCATTTTTGGGTATTGGCTTGGCGCATAATCGGACTCTTGGCAATGTCATCATCTACCCCATCCACATTCGTATAGGTATGATGAATGATATTGTGCTTTTGTTTCCAAATGAAAGAATTACCGCCCATTACATTCAAGGTATACCCCATTAAATCGTTTACCCAATTCTTGGTGGAATAGGCCCCGTGACAAGCATCGTGCATGATATTGAAGCCAATGGAAGCCAAGGTAGCCCCTAATACCGCACACATGGAAATCAAAGCCCAAATAGGCAAGTCTTTGTAGAAATACAAGACACTAAAAAATAAACCAATGGCTAATGGTAATAAAACAGCCGACTTTAAATACAATTCCCAGTTGCCTGTTTTACGCTGACCGGTAGTGTTGAAATACTCGTCAACACGCTGTTTGAGGGTGGAATAAAAATTGGTTTTGTTCTTCTGAAACGTAACTTTTGCCATAATGATTTTAACAATGGACACAAAGATAAACATAGATTCAAAGGCATGTATGTCATATTTGTATGATTTTCGTCACACGAAAATTTATCCCCCATTTTTTCCACCCGTTTGTGTATAATCTTCCCCTTGGGCTTCATGCCCTAAAAATTACTTTTGTTCGCGGCATATTTCGCCCACTCGAATTTATTAAAGCTCATGGCCACAGAAAAAAACAATAATCAATACGACGAGAGTTCCATTCGGTCGCTCGATTGGCGCGAACATATTCGCCTCCGCCCCGGTATGTATATCGGTAAACTCGGCGATGGGAGCAGTGTAGACGATGGTATTTACGTACTCCTCAAAGAAGTCATCGATAACTGTATCGATGAACATACCATGGGCCACGGTAAATCGGTAGAAATTACCCTCCAACAAGGTACTGCCACCATCCGCGATTATGGTCGTGGTATCCCCTTAGGAAAAGTGGTGGATGTAGTGAGTAAAATCAATACCGGGGCAAAATACGATAGCAACGTTTTCCAAAAATCCGTGGGCTTGAACGGGGTGGGTACCAAAGCGGTGAACGCCCTCAGTAAAGAGTTTACCGTTCGTAGCTTTCGCGAAGGCAAAATGAAACAAGCCGACTTTGTTTGCGGTGAACTCATTAAAGAACACAAGGAAGTTCCTACCACCGAAATGAATGGAACGGAAGTAACTTTCACGCCCGACGATACCGTTTTTAAACATTACAAGTTCATCGACGAATATATCGAGAACCAATTGTGGAATTATTGCTACCTCAATGCCGGACTCGCCATCAATTTCAATGGGAAGAAATTCTTATCGAAAAATGGCTTGCTCGATTTATTGCAACGCAAAACCAATCCCGACGAAATTCGCTACCCTATCGTTCACATCAAAGGCAACGATGTTGAAATTGCCTTTACCCACAGCAACGATTATGGCGAAGAATTGTATTCGTTCGTAAACGGACAACATACCACCCAAGGGGGAACCCACCAGCAAGCCTTCCGCGAAGCCTTTGTAAAAACCATTCGCGATTTTTATAAGAAAGATTACGAAGCCGGCGATATCCGTCAAAGTATTGTAGCCGCCATCAGCGTGCGTGTAGTAGAACCCGTGTTCGAAAGTCAAACCAAAACCAAATTGGGCAGTTTGAATATGGACACGAACGGACCAACGGTGAAAAGTTTCATGGCCGATTTCTTGGGACGTGAACTCGATAATTTCCTGCATCGCAATCCAACCGTAGCCGAGCAATTAAAAAAACGCATCGAGCAAAGCGAACACGAACGCAAAGAACTCAGCGGCATTAAAAAAATTGCCAACGAACGTGCCAAAAAAGCCAACCTCCACAACCGCAAATTGCGCGATTGCAAATTGCACCTCGATGAAACTTACGACGGCAAAAACAAAGCCGACCTCGAAATAAAAAAACTCGAAACCACCCTTTTCATTACCGAAGGAGACAGTGCGAGTGGTTCCATTACCAAATCGCGCAATGTAGAAACCCAAGCCGTTTTCAGCTTAAAAGGGAAGCCGCTCAACTGCTTTGGCATGAGCAAAAAAATTGTGTACGAAAACGAAGAAATGAACTTGCTTCAACATGCCTTGAACATTGAACAAGGCATTGAAGATTTACGCTACAACAATATAGTAATTGCTACCGATGCCGATGTGGACGGGATGCATATTCGCTTGTTGATTATGACCTTCTTCTTGCAGTTCTTTCCCGACTTAGTACGCAACGGACACGTATTCATTCTCGAAACGCCGCTCTTCCGCGTGCGCGATAAAAAAACCACCATTTATTGTTACAACGAACAAGAAAAACAAGAGGCCATTCGTAAATTAAGCGGTCGCCCTGAAATTACCCGATTCAAAGGATTGGGCGAAATTTCACCCTCCGAATTTGCAGGCTTCATAGGCGAAGACATTCGCAAAGTTCCTGTGCTCTTAAGTGGTGAAGCCCATATTCAAAAACTCTTGGAATATTATATGGGTAAGAATACCCAACAACGCCAAGAATTTATTATCGACAACTTGCGTATTGAACTCGATACGCCCGTAGAAACCCTCAACGAAGTACCCGCATGATTCATTTAATTAACGACGAACAAAACGCGCGCCCTCTGGCAGAAGCTTTTCAACTCGATGAAAACCTGCGAGGCGAAATTCATATTTTCCGCGACGATTTAAGCTATGGTCCCTTAATGCCCGACACCGAAAAATCGTTCGATGAAACCCGCACCGCCTTCCGCCAATCGTGGAACAAAACCGATGCCTTGCCCTTGCAAGAAAGTGCCGATATTGAAGCCCTTATCGTACGTGCTCAAGCCGACGATGAACCCTGTTGCTTTTGGCTCGCACCCAATGCCAACGATGTGATTCGTTATTTCTGGCTCCTGCCTTATTTCAAAAACAATCCCGGTCGCTTGCATGTTATCAGCATTGGCGGACTCCCATTCTTGAACGAAAAAGGGCAATTGTTTTATCCTACACAATTCACCCAAGTGCCACCCAAAGAGTTTATTAAAACCAAACGCTTATTGAAAGAAGTTTCCTTGGCGGAATACGAAACCGATGGCGACGAATGGCTTCGCTTGCAACGCGACGAAACCGGATTGCGTGTGCACGAAGGCGGTAAAAAAATTATATCTAAACCCGACAATCACATCGATGCCGGACTCTTACTGAACCTCAGCAGCGATTGGCAAAAAGCCGGCAAAGCCCTCAACGATAACAACAAGAAAAACGCCGCCAATTGGCCCGTAGGGTTTGTGGAATGGCGCATCCGCACCCTCATTGAACAAGGGCAACTCGAACTCAAAGGCGATCCGCAAAAACCCACCCGCGAACTCGAAGTCCGCAATCCGAACGGCAGCAGCAAAGCCGCCAAAGAAGCTGGCGAGGCGAACCCTGAGTCGGAAGCCCCCACCGAAGCCGTTTAATTGCCTATCTTTACGCTTGTATGTCGAACCCGAATTTAAACGCCGAGAACCGCAACGAAAAGGAATTCGAAAACACCATTCGTCCGGGACGTATAGACGATTTTTCGGGGCAGCAAGCCTTGATTGATAACCTCATTATTTTCATCAAAGCCGCCAACCAACGCGGCGAAGCCCTCGATCATTTATTGTTTCATGGTCCACCGGGTTTAGGCAAAACTACCCTTTCGCGCATTGTGGCGAACGAGCTGGGCGTGAACATCAAAGAAACCAGCGGCCCCGTCATTGAAAAGCCCGCCGATTTAGCCGGACTCCTCACCAGTCTCGAAGACCGCGATGTATTATTCATCGACGAAATACACCGACTCAGCAC
Source organism: Chitinophagaceae bacterium (assembly GCA_051006655.1). Lineage (GTDB taxonomy): Bacteria > Bacteroidota > Bacteroidia > Chitinophagales > Chitinophagaceae > OLB11. Next base: position 7,653 of record JBPCSZ010000032.1, on the reverse strand, counting down.
CGTGGTAGAAGAGTACCTCTACGCCGCCATGGAAGATTTCAAAATCGACATCATGATCGATTCGGGGCCCAACGCCCGAAGCATTCAATTGGCCTTGCATCCGTTTACCTTGGTGGGCGCCACCACCCGTTCCGGTTTACTCACCGCGCCCTTGTTATCGCGCTTCGGCATCAAATCGCGCTTAGAGTATTACCCCGCCGAAACCATTCAAAAAATTATTGTGCGCAGTGCCGGATTGTTAAACGTAAAAATCACCTCCGACGCAGCGGCTGAAGTTTCTCGTAGGAGTCGAGGCACCCCACGGATTGCCAACGGACTCTTACGGCGCATGCGCGATTTTGCGCAGATATTAGGGAACGGCGTCATCGACATGGGCATTGCCGAACACGGCTTAAAAGCGCTCGGCGTCGATGCCAACGGACTCGACGAAATGGACAATCGTATTTTAACTACCCTCATTGAAAAATTCAAAGGCGGCCCGGTCGGCATCAGCAATATTGCCACCTCGGTGGGCGAAGAAGCCGGCACCATCGAAGAAGTATACGAACCGTTTTTGATTCAAGAAGGCTACATCCTACGCACACCGCGCGGCCGCGAAGCGACAGAGAAGGCTTACAAACATTTAAACCTAGACCACAAGTTGGGCGGCAAAACGGGGTTGTTGTTTTAACCCTGTTCGCCGGCACTGTTCCTGACACTGAATCACCGCTCCCGCTCATTCTCACCGTTCCCTGCCCCTGCTCCCTAATACTGTTTTTATGGGCTGTCAGCCAACCCACCTTCCTCAACCACTCTCCGTCCCTTCCGGGGTCCGCTTCGCTCCCGCCCTACTCGTTCCTCGTTAGGGCCAAGCCCTCCAGGCACGGCAGCCTTTCAGCGGCGGAACATCATTCATCATCATCGGTTTAAATTCTTTCTGTTTCTGTTTCAGCTTCTGTTTCTAACACACTGTTTCACCCCCATTGATTCTCCCTCTGATTCAGCTTCTGCTTCTAACATCCTGTTTCTAAAAAAATTCATTCTCAATCTCCTACTCTTTCTCACTCTCACCATTCCCTGCCCCTGCTCCCTGACACTCATTTTTTGGGCTGTCAGCCAACACACCTTCCTCATCCACACTACGTCCCTTCCGAGGTCCGCTTCGCTCCCGCCCTACTCGTTCCTCGTTAGGGCCAAGCCCTCCAGGCACTGCAGCACTTCAGCGATGGAACCAATATCAACAATAATATACTTCGATATTTTCAAAAACTATAATTGTAAAAAATAACAAAATATAACTCTTTGTGAAAAGTTTATACCTTTGAATAATTCTATATTAGTAAACCCTATTAAGAAAAATGATACCTGATTACCAAAAATTAATGCTTCCCTTGTTAAAACTTGTATCTGATGGTAATGAACATAAATATCGCGATTTAATTGAAAAACTAGCCATAGAATTTCAAATAACCGATGATGAAAGAAAAGAATTATTGGCAAGTGGGAACCAAGCTATTTTTGACAATAGAGTTGGATGGGCTAAAACTTATCTCAAAAAGGCAGGCCTCTTAGAATCACCCAAAAGAGCAATTTTTAAAATAACAGAAATTGGACGTGATACATTAGCAAAAAAACTAGATAATATTGATGCTAAATATTTAAAGCAATTTCCATCATTTATAGAATTTCAAAACGCATCTAGAAATGATAATGAAACAGATGAAGAACTAAATACAGATTCAGCAAATGAACAAACACCTGAAGAAAGTTTAGACAAGGCATATCAACGAATCAGGAAATCTCTTTCATCTGAACTGTTAAATAGAATAGTTGAATTATCACCATCATTTTTCGAACGATTAGTGGTTGAATTATTAGTTAAAATGGGTTATGGCGGTTCAATAAAAGATGCAGGAAAAGCATTAGGCAAAAGTGGTGACGAAGGAATCGACGGAACCATTAAAGAAGATAAACTTGGACTTGACATAATTTACATCCAAGCTAAACGATGGAAACCAGGCAATGTGGTTGGCAGACCCGAGTTGCAAAAATTTGTTGGTGCTCTTGCAGGTCAAGGAGCAAAAAAAGGAATCTTTATAACAACATCTAACTTCACAAAAGAAGCAATAGAATACACCCCAAGAAATGAAACAAAAATTGTATTAATAGATGGTGAACAAATAGCCCAATTAATGATAGATTACAATTTAGGGTGTACTACACAACAAACCTATGAAGTTAAAAAAATCGACAGTGACTATTTCGGAGAAGAAGAATAAATTTTATGTCAAATCGCTGGGGAATTCCTAAAGATGTAGAAGAATATGTTATTATACGTGATACAAATTGTGTGTATTGCAGAATACCATTTAACAATGACAATCCAACACGTAAAACAAAACCTACTTGGGAACATATAATAAACGACATTAAAATAAATGGAATTGATAATATTGCACGTTGCTGCGGTTCATGTAATGCAAGTAAAGGAAATAAGCATCTTAAAGATTGGCTAAATAGCAAGTACTGTGCACAAAAAAATATATCATTAAAATCACTTGCTTCTGTAGTTAAAGCACATTTGTAAAATTAATCCGTTCTACTAAGCGTCCTCGCTTCGTAGCGTTATGATGTTGCTTCTGGCAACATCATTCTCCCAGATCGAAACATTTTTTCAAGTGGTTTGTGAGGACACAAACCATGGGAATGAGAACTATGCATTTTAATACCTATTTAATGTACTGACTAAGTTCTCCTTTTTTCCTTTTAAAATCCTCTTCATTTATCAGTCCAAGTTCTAACTTTTCTTTCCACTTTTTTAGTTCAGTCAATGCATCATCAGAAGACATAATTTTGGATTTCACTTCGCCATTTTTCAAAACAGTTTCTAGGTTTGAGATAGTCAAACCGTAAACTAGCCCTTCAGGTTTTGAAGTATTAACAACTACTATTTTCATTTCTATTCTTATTTTTTTAATAATGACGTTACCATATGAAGCCGCCGTTGACAAAGGGAATAATTGAATGCCCGCATTTTGATACACATTATCAAAATAATCATTTCTGAATGCAGTGCCTAATTTGATAGTATCTCCTACTTTAAACACCTCACCGCTCTGTGTCACATACTGATCAATTGCCCCCTTCTTAATTTTTGTTATAACATCATTGTAAGTTGCAATATTTTGACTAAAAACAGAATTTGAAATCAAAAAAACTAAACAGTATAATTATCAGCTTATTTAAAATAAAGTTCATAAAAAATAATGTATGTATAAATACATAATTAAAAAGAAACTTTGCAATATTTATTTCACCTTCTACGAAGCGTCCTCGCTTCGTAGTGATACGCCGTTGCTTTTAGCAACATATCTCCCCCACATCGAAAACAATATTGAATGTGGTTTGTGAAGACACAAACCACGGACATAAATTACCCCGTTCTTTGAAACATCCTCGTTTCGTCGTGTTCTGCTCTTGCTTCTGGCAACAGCATTCTCACACACTGAAAACAGTATTACGAGTGGTTTGTGAGGACACAAACCACGGGAATGAAGGTCGCTACTTCAATCATTCTTCGTTACCATCAACACCGGTGGCAGGGAACGATACGGGGTAGTAAAAGATAACTTTAATTCTTAACAACTTTCCGATAAACAACTTGCTTGTTTTCTAATTCGATGCTTACCATGTAAATACCACAGGTCATTTTAGGTAAGTAGTATTTATTATATTGCGCTGATGGTAACAACGTTTTTGATTGACCCAATAAATCGGTAAGTTGAACTTTCCTGAAATTGGCAAAATTAATTGATTCTATAACCAATTCATCTTGTAAGGGATTAGGATAAACAGTTATGTCATTTGTCTTAAATTGGTCTGCTAAACTATTGGGTTCAAAACCTTGCGAATTGAATAATGTATCCACTTCGGCTGCATTTAGCACCCGATTGTAAAACCGAATATCATCCAACTTACCATGAAAATAAGCTTCCTTAGTTGGGTTACCGGTAATACCTAAAAACACAGCATCATTTTGCAAGTAGTTTGTTGTAAAACCTTTTGTGGCGGTTTGAATCAATACATTATCAATATACAATTGAGCATTGTTATTATCAAAGGTGTAAACCAAATGATGCCATGAATCGAATGTTGCCGGTGATGAAGAAAAAATTTCAGGACCACTTTGTGTTCCTCCAAGATACGAAATACCTAAATATTTACCTCCCGGAATCCAATACCCAACTGCATACGCTTCTTGCCAAGCATTCGGTGAATTAATATTTTTGGTGCATACAAAGGGTTGATAATTTAATGCTGTTTGAAAACAATAGTTTGTATCAATATTCACCCACAACGAAATACTCATTGTGCTTTGTTTCAAATTCGATGAACTACCCAATGAAATATGATGATTATTAAAGCCATCAAAGTAATACGCTTTATTAGGAACATTAAAACGATCGGTAGTTAAGGTTGCGCCCGAAACAGTACCATGATTCGTTCCAACTTCATCGTTGGCATTGCCGGAAAACGAATATTGAGAAATAAGTCCTGAATTAACTTGTGCATTGGCTAAATACCCAACAATAACCAACAATAATAATATACATGATCTCATGCTCGCAAATATAAATACTAATGTAAGGATATTAAACAAAATATTTTTACTGAGTCCACCTGTTGCAGAAAGAATCTGCCGCTGAAAAATAGCCTTGATGGTAGCGGAAAGCGCAGGCGGTTGGGCGCCGAGCGAAGCGAGGCGCAACAACCCGCCGGCCTTGGAGCGAACAGCAAGACAAGTGCCGACTCAAGCGATGCCGATGCGCTTCAAAAAAATAACGTCAAAAAAAAATCGCACCCTGTTCGTGGTGCGATTTTCGTGGTTTAGTGTTTCAAATCGTTCTCTTCTACCTGGCGCAACTTGCTGTGCTTCTTGCTGTAACCGAAGTAAATAACTACGCCAATAATCAACCACACAATCAAACGCATCCAGTTGGCCCAGCCTAAACCAATTATCATCACTAAACAAAACAGTATGCCTAATATAGGAACTAAAGGCACCAACGGTGTTTTGAAACGACGCGGCAAATTGGGTTCGGTTTTACGTAAAATGATAACGCCCGCACACACTAAAATAAAAGCAAACAAGGTGCCAATACTACTCATGTCGCCCACTACATCGCCGGGAACGAAGGCGGCAAACAAGCCCACAATCACCATCACAAATAAATTCGCTCTGAACGGTGTTTTGAATTTCGGATGCAATTCGCTGTAACGGCCGGGAATCAAGCCATCGCGACTCATACTATAAAACACGCGACTTTGTCCCAACAACATTACTAAGATCACCGACGAGAACCCGGCTAAAATAGCCACCGTAATAAACTGCGCTAACCAACCATAGCCAATCATATACTTATTGATGGCGGCAGCCACCGAGGCTTCTCCGCCTTCGGAACTACGGAAAAATTCAACGGGTGCAATCCCCGTTAATACATGCGAAAACAAAATGTACAACACGGTACACGCCAACAAAGAACCCATAATGCCTAAGGGCATATCGCGTTGTGGATTCTTCGCTTCTTGGGCCGCCGTACTCACGGCATCGAAGCCAATGAAGGCAAAGAACACCACGCCGGCCGCCCCAATAATACCCGACCACCCCCCAAAGGCATGCGTAATGCCAAACTCGTTGGTATAGGTCGTAGCTTCAGGAATATACGGCGTGTGGTTGGCAGGGTTAATGAAGCCCCAGCCTAACACAATCACCAACACCACAATAGCTACTTTGGTAATCACAATCAAGTTGTTCACCAAGGCACTTTCGTGGGTGCCTTTAATGAGCAACAAACTCATTACGATAATAATAAAGAGCGCCGGTAAATTCACAATACCCGCCACGCCCGTATCACTCACCTGAAACGGCGAGTGACTCAACTCGTACGGAATGGGCGGCAAATGCAACACATTGGTGAGTAAATTATTGAGATACTCGCTCCATGCAATACCCACGGTGGCGGCGCCCACAGCGTATTCCAACACCAAATCCCAACCAATAATCCACGCAATAAACTCGCCCATGGTGGCATAGGTGTAGGTGTAGGCACTACCTGCAATAGGAATACTCGACGATAATTCGGCATAACATAAGCCCGCGAAGGCACACCCTAAGGCTGCCACAATAAAACCAAACGTTACCGAGGGACCGGCATGTTCGGCGGCGGCGGCGGCAGTGCGCACAAATAATCCGGCGCCAATAATGGCCCCAATTCCCAACGCAACTAAGGCGGTGAGTCCGAGGGTACGTTTCATCCCTTTTTCGGTATCGTCGGCCTCGCGCAATAAATGGCTCATGGGTTTCTTCAAAAATAAACTCATAGTATGTGTTGGTTTTAAAAAGGAACCGCCCGGTTTAGGCGGTCTCACAAATATATCTAAATTATTCTATCGATATAAAAAATTATACCGAACAATGCGTCGGACAACCAAGAACGTATTTTTTATGGGGTCGGCTACCGATTCTCTCCTCGGCGCAATTGCGTCGCACACTGAAGCACCATCGCTTTCCTCTCCGCCGCCATACCGCATGTTTTTATTCGAGTAGTTGGTGTAGCCACAAACCACGGAACTAAAAAAACTAATACCGTCCCGCTTTAATCTCCTCTACCACCGCCGGATCGAGCAAGGTAGAGGTATCGCCTAAGTTCTCGGTATCGCCTTCTGCTACTTTACGCAAAATCCGACGCATGATTTTTCCACTACGTGTTTTAGGCAAGCCACTCACGAACTGAATTTTATCGGGTTTGGCAATAGCGCCAATCAAACGAGTAACTGTTTGCAATATATCCTTTCGAATCAAATCAATATCGTTCATCGTCCCCGTGAAAATAACATAGGCATAAATCCCTTGTCCCTTGATATCGTGCGGATAACCCACCACGGCACTTTCCACCACACCGGTGTGCGCATTGATGGCGTTCTCTACTTCTGCGGTACCGATGCGATGTCCACTCACATTCAACACATCATCTACCCTGCCCGTAATGCGGTAATTGCCTTCGCTATCGCGCAAACAACCATCGCCGGTGAAGTACAAGTTTTCGTACACCGAAAAATACGTGGTGCGACACCGTTCGTGATCGCCCCAAGTGGTACGCAAAATACTTGGCCACGGATGCTTAATACACAAATTACCTTGCACCGTGGTTTCGGGAAGTTCATCGAGGGTCGCATCGCCACCGGGAACAGGGGCTCCGTGTTCATCCACCAACATAGGTTGAACACCCGGCAAAGGCAAGGTGGCATGAGCGGGTTTATGCGGGGTAATACCCGCTAAATTCGAAATTAATATACCGCCGGTTTCGGTTTGCCACCACGTATCTACAATGGGACATCGTTTGCCCCCAATATGTTCGTGGAACCAGTGCCAAGCTTCTTCGTTGATGGGTTCACCCACACTCCCCAACACTTTTAAGGAACTTAAATTTTTATGTTTCAATGGCTCCAAACCAAAGCCCATTAAACTTCGAATAGCGGTGGGCGCCGTGTACAGAATATTCACCTTGAATTTATCGACAATATCCCAAAAGCGACCGGCATCGGGCCAAGTAGGAATGCCTTCGAACATCAAGGAAGTAGCCCCCGCACTCAAGGGACCATATACAATATAAC
>JBPCSZ010000031.1:0-5352 GCA_051006655.1 Chitinophagaceae bacterium | reverse complement strand
TCCCAATCGGAAAACCGATGAATGGCCGAAGCACAGCGTTCATGCATGCCCGGCAATTGCTTCAAGTCGCGCAAACTCATACGAAACAACACTTCAGCCGAACCACAAGCCGATAATAATAAACGGTATTTAACGGGACCAATCCCCTCCACACAACTGAGCGCCAGTCGACAGCGTTGCTCTTGCATCTCCATGCCACAAATAGGTTATTGGGCAAAAATAATTGAACTATTTTGTATTCCAATTGCTATATTTGGTCAATTAAAATTTTGTTCATGCATTTTGCTTTTCGTGCCGCACTTCGCGTTTTACCTGTAGCCCTGAGCGTATGGTTCATCAGTGCTTGTAGTCCGTCCTCCAACAACAACACCTATTTCTACGATGCCCTTCGCGACACCATTGCCCCGAATATGGTATTGAATACACCGGCCGACAATGCGCAATACGATTATACCGAAGACATTCATTTTGTGGGCGTTGCCAGCGATTTGGAAGTTAAAAACAAAGGTGGCAAATTGAAAAGTTTAGTTTTGGTTGTGAACCAAACCGACCAAAATAACCAAAGCATCATCAAAGAATTAATGCAAAAAAATGTTCCGGTGGATGGCAAAGAAGGTTATACCCTCAACGAGAAAATGGTCATCAACAGCGGCGTGGGCACCACCTATTGCCAAGCTAAAGCCATTGTAACCGACTACAGCGGACGCACCTTTACCGACAGCGTTTCGTTCAGCATCAAATAAATTTAGCTTAATCACATCTTGAAGCCTTCGTTTTATACGAAGGCTTTTTTTTGAAGCCAAAAAATCAAAGCGGAAGTGGAAGCGTAAGCGTGAGCCTATAAATCTTGTTCATTCTGAACATCCTGTTCCGCCGCAGGCGCAAAACCCATCCTATACTGTTCTTTGCAATCAATGCCCAATTGAATAAAACAGTACACCAACACGCTCAATGTGTTTTTTTAATTCAAGATTTTTGAGGGTATTAAAATCAATCAAATCGACCCTATACGGCAAATTACTATCCTCGCAATCGCTCAATACTTGTTGAATTGTTTTTGGATAAAGTCCTTGGTTCATAATGGCCAAATCGATATCACTGCCTTGGTGATAATTCCCTTTAGCACGGCTACCAAATAATCGAATTTCTTGGATATCGGGATATTTAGAAAATATGGCCCAAAGCATCTCGACACTACGTTCAGATAAACCATATTTTAGGGATTTCGTCATCATGGATTCACTAACTGATTGATTTGATTTCTTGCACGAAAAACTGCATTAAGTTTTGAAGTGCAACGAACGTTTCTGTTCGCAACTGTGCTTCGGCCTTTTCGAATTTATGCCCATCGTAATCGTGGGCTAATTCATTGCGTAAGTCTAAACCGTCAATCAAGGCTTGGGCGTAGGTTATGTATTGTGCTTCTTGGGCTTGCCGGAACGTGTCTTTGGGTGAAGGCTTAAAAGAAAACCCTTTTTCTTCTAAAAAATCTTTCATGGTTTTCCAGGCTAGTTCCAAGGTAAATTCAAAACGTTGCACCAAGCCGTTGCGTTCTAATTCGTTCAACGAATCGCGTTGCATGGCCTCGTTTAAACGAATAAAAGCTTTTTCGAAATTGGCAAAACGTTGTTTCCAGCGGATATCATGATTTTCCATAAACCAAGTTGATTGAACAAAACTAAGAAAAACAGAGCGAAAGCAAAAACAAAGCGAGAGTGGAAGCGGAAGCGAGCGACTGTTCAATCTGGTTCATTCTGAGAATCCTGTTTCTATTAAAATCGTGCTATTGTATGGCGAAGAAAAGCTGATGAATGATTCTCTGTGCACAGGCTGCGGGATATGAAGGGGAAGCCCGCCGAAGCGGAAGTCTGCCGGAGGCAGACGAGAGCGAAAGCGGGCCGGAGCGGAGCGGAGCCCGGAGTAGCCCGATATTCGTTGAATAAAGATTCGATGCCGACAGCCCCAAAAAGAAAAACGCCTCGGCGTGAGGCGTTTTATAATTTAAGCGAAAATCGACTAAGGTTCTTTGCGTGGGTTGCGAACCAATACTTCGTCGACCATGCCGTAAGCTTTGGCTTCTTCGGCGGTCATCCAATAATCGCGGTCGCTGTCTTTTTCAACTTTCGAGAATTTTTGTCCGGAATGCAAGGCAATAATATCGTACAATTCTTTCTTCAATTTGCCAATTTCGCGGGCAGTGATTTCGATATCGCTGGCTTGACCTTCGGCACCACCTAATGGTTGGTGAATCATAACGCGTGCGTGTTTCAAGGCGGTGCGTTTTCCTTTCACCCCGGCACACATCAATACGGCGGCCATGCTAGCGGCAATACCGGTACAAATGGTGGCTACATCGGGCTGAATAATTTGCATCGTATCGTAAATGCCCAAACCGGCGTAAACGCTACCACCCGGACTGTTCAAATACATTTGGATATCGCGGGTGCGGTCGGTACTTTCCAAGAACAACAATTGGGCGGTTACAATATTGGCCACATAATCGTTGATGGGTTCGCCGAGGAAAATAATACGATCCATCATGAGGCGCGAAAACACATCCATACTAGCCACATTCATGGGGCGTTCTTCAATGATGTAAGGCGTTAAATTGGTGATGGATTTATTGAGGTGCGAAGTGAAATTATGCAGGGTTGCACTGCTGATACCATGATGTTTAATGGCGTACTTATTAAATTCGTTCGGGTTCATAATGTAAATCTTAGGGTTCAAATGTAGTATAAATTGATGGGTGATGGTGTGGCGAGTATCATAAAATTAGGTGAAGGCATATTGGCAACCTTATGAAATTTCAGAAACACAAAAATTCCCGGTTTTCTGTTTTTTCAAATTTGTTATACCTTTGCATATGGCTACAAACAATAAAATTGTAAAAGAAGGTCTCACCTTCGATGATGTTTTGCTCCTCCCCGCCTATTCGGAGGTATTACCCCGCGAAGTTTCAACCCGCACTAAATTGACGAAACAATTGGAATTGAATATTCCCTTGGTTTCTGCGGCTATGGATACAGTAACCGAAGTGGAACTGGCCATTGCCTTGGCCCGTTTGGGCGGTATTGGCATGTTGCATAAAAACATGAGCATTGAACGCCAAGCCGAACTCATTCGCAAAGTAAAACGCAGTCAAAGTGGGTTAATTACCGACCCGGTTACGCTTCACCCCGATGCCACCATTGGCGATGCCTTGCGTATTATGAAAGAACATCGTATTGGGGGAATTCCCATTGTAGACGACAAGCATAAATTGATGGGCATTTTAACCAACCGCGATTTGCGTTTTGAAAAAAATGTGAAAATGGCGGTGCGCGATGTAATGACCTCCGACAAGTTGATAACCGCGCCACAAGGCACCAACTTGCAAAAAGCCGAGAAGATTTTACAACAATATAAAATTGAAAAACTACCGATTGTAGATAAAGCCAATCGCTTGATTGGGTTAATTACATACCGCGATATTTTACAATACCGCAATCACCCTTTGGCCAGTAAAGATGCGCAAGGGCGTTTGTTGGTGGGCGCTGCGGTGGGCATTACCGCCGATGTATTGGATCGTGTGGAAGCCTTGGTACAAGCGGGGGTAGATGTTATTACCTTAGACAGTGCCCACGGCCATTCGAAAGGGGTTATTGAAAGCGTGAAGAAAATTAAAAAAGCCTATAAGAACCTACCCGTTATTGCGGGGAATGTGGCTACCGCCGAAGGGGCTAAAGCCTTAGCAGCGGCCGGTGCCGATGCCGTAAAAGTAGGTGTGGGTCCGGGTTCTATTTGTACTACCCGTATTGTAACCGGTTGTGGGGCGCCACAATTAACCGCTGTAATGGAAGCCGCGGAAGCCTTAAAAAAATTAGGCATTCCGGTAATTGCCGATGGGGGTATTCGCTATACCGGCGATGTGGTGAAAGCCTTAGCGGCCGGTGCGTCTACCGTAATGGCCGGTTCGGTTTTTGCCGGGGTGGAAGAGAGTCCGGGAGAAACCATCATTTTCGAAGGACGTAAATTTAAATCGTACCGCGGTATGGGCAGTATTGAAGCCATGCAAGAAGGTTCGAAAGACCGTTATTTCCAAGATGTGGAAGATGATATTAAAAAACTGGTACCTGAAGGGATTGTTGGCCGCGTACCATATAAAGGCTTATTGAGCGAAGTGGTGCATCAATTCATAGGTGGCTTACGGGCAGGTATGGGTTATTGCGGCGCTAAAGACATAAGCACCTTGCAAAAGGCCCAGTTTGTTCGCATAACGAATGCGGGCATGCGCGAAAGTCACGCCCACGATGTGGTGGTTACCAAAGAATCGCCCAATTATTCGCGTTAATTGAATAGCATGATGCGGGTTTGGCAATGGCTTATTGGCTTACTGATTGGGTGGAGTATAACGCCTATTCATTCAGCACGTGCTGCCGAATTGATGCAGGACGTTCGTTTGCAGGTAAGCATTATTACTTGCGGTCCCGGGCAAGATTTATATTCGGTTTACGGCCACAGTGCGGTGCGTATTATAGATAGCACGCGTGGTACAGACAAGGTGTATAATTACGGCACCTTCGATTTTAGCGACCCTGAATTTTATTGGAAGTTTACCCGAGGCAAATTATTGTATTACCTCAGTTTGGAATCGTATGAAGGCTTTGTGCAGAATTACGACCGCGAAGGCCGTTCGATGTACGAACAGGTACTGAATTTAAATCAGTCCGATGCCTTGGCTATTCAAAATTTTTTAGAAACGAATGCCTTACCCGAGAATAAATATTACCGCTACGATTTTCTTTTCGATAATTGTTCCACCCGCATTCGCGATATTTTTCCGAAGCTCATGGGCGAACGATTCAGTTATGGGGTAGCCATGAGCGATGATAGTTTAAGCTTTCGCGAATTGCTGGATGTTTACGAGCGGAATATTCATTGGGAACGTTTTGGCATTAATTTATTGCTGAGTAGCACGGTAGACCGCCGTATGAAGGGTTATGAAAGCATGTTCCTGCCCGATTATTTGCAGAAAGGATTTCACGGGGCCCAACTCGATGGTCGCCCTTTGGTAAAACAAACCTTACAGGTATTGCCTTCTCGAGTACCATTTAGTACAGAAAGCAATGCGCCACGTCGGATGGGTTGGATTTTATTATTCGCCTTAATACTTGCGTCCATTTCGCCGGTTACGCGCCGTTTTATGGTCTTCTTCGATGTATTTTGGTTTTTAGCCTTAGGCTTATTGGGTGTATTTATGATATTCATGTGGCTAGGCACCGAACATACGGTTTGCGCCTTTAATTTGAATTTATTTTGGGCCGTGCCAACCCATATTATATTGGCTTATTGGATTGGGCGGGATCATTC
>JBPCSZ010000030.1:0-24280 GCA_051006655.1 Chitinophagaceae bacterium | reverse complement strand
TCCCGATTCCGCCAAAAAGGGTAACCTGGTGGCGGCAGCCGGTATGGGCATTGCCATCTTCGCAACCTTATTCTTTTACCACGATGGTCCATTGAGCGACAAAGCCTTGAATTTAGGCATTATTGCGGCGGCGTTAATCTTGGGAACCGTTCTCGGTACCGTGGCCGCCAAACGCGTTCAAATGACAGCCATGCCACAAATGGTGAGTTTGTTCAATGGGATGGGTGGTGCTTGTGCGGCCATTATTTCGATGGTGGAGTTCAAACATTTTGTAGCCGAAAAAGAACATTTGGCTACGGTGAATGGCTCTGTAACCGAATTGATTAATGCCGTTGCCAACGAGGTATCGTCCTTACAAGACGATCGATTAAAACTCTTAACCATTTTGCTTGGCTTGGTAATTGGAACCGTGTCGTTTACCGGGAGTATGATTGCTTTCGGGAAACTGAATGGCAATATTAAAGACAAAGTGCTACCGGCTCAACAAGCCATTAATTTAGGTTTATTGGCGCTTACGGTAGTGTTGTTGGTGGGTATAGTCATGGCGTGGATTCCCAATGCCGGACTCATGTTTTGGGTATTGTTTTTAGTGGCCGCTTTGTATGGTATTTTATTTGTGATGCCCATTGGCGGTGCCGATATGCCGGTGGTAATTTCTTTATTGAATTCATTCACGGGTGTAGCCGCAGCTTTTGGTGGCTTCTTGTACGATAATTCCGTGATGCTCACCGGTGGTATTTTAGTTGGAAGTGCCGGTACCATTTTAACCATCCTGATGTGTAATGCCATGAACCGTTCCTTAACCAATGTATTGGTGGGGGCATTTGGCGGTAGTAATGCAGGCGGTGGCGGTAGTGCCGATGCAGGCGGTAGTTACAAAGAAATTTCCCTCAACGATACCGCCGTATTAATGGCCTATTCGAAGCGGGTGGTGATTGTTCCCGGTTATGGATTGGCCGTGGCCCAAGCCCAACATATTTGCCACGAATTAGAAAAAATGCTGGAAGAAAAAGACGTGGAAGTGACTTATGCCATTCATCCGGTGGCGGGGCGTATGCCCGGACACATGAATGTGCTCTTAGCGGAAGCCGATGTGCCTTACGACAAACTGAAAGAAATGGAAGAAATTAATCCGGAGTTTGCACAAACCGATGTGGTGCTTATTCTCGGCGCGAACGATGTGGTGAACCCTGCCGCCAAAAGCGATCCATCGTCTCCTATTTATGGTATGCCTATTTTAGAAGTGGAACAAGCGTCGCACGTTATTGTGAACAAACGAAGCATGAAACCCGGTTATGCCGGAATTGAAAATGCCTTGTTCTTCCAACCTAAAACATCCATGTTATTCGGCGATGCCAAAAAGGTATTGCAAGATTTAGTGGCTGAATTAAAGTCGATGTAATTTTTTCTTTGGGGCGCTCAACGAAGCACTTTTATCAACTAATTCCCGTCCCATATAAGTACCTCGCTTTCGCTTTGTTTCTCGCTCTATTCTTTCAGAGCACGCCCCTACGAATCACCTCGCTTTCGCTTGGTTTCTCGCTTTCTTTTTCAATTCGCCCCTACAAATCTTGTTAATTCTGTAAATCCTGTCCCCAAAAAATCATGTTGGGCGAATTCAATTCGCCCTACAAATCTTGTTAATTCTATCAATCCTGTTTCCCCAAAAATCCTTGCAAGCCTTGTTGCCAAGCCCATGCCGTACGCATCATGTCATCTAAGCTGTATTTGGGACTCCATGCCAATAAAGACTTAGCCTTATCGTTGTTCGCATAAACCGCTTCCACATCGCCGGCTCGTCGAGGCCCAATTTCATAATTGAGTTTTACACCACTTACTTTCTCAAACGAATGAATCGCTTCTAACACAGAAACGCCTTCGCCTATGCCTAAATTAAAAATTTCAAGGGCTTCCGAATTCTTTTTTTGGACTAAATAATCTAAGGCCAAGGTATGCGCATGCGCAACATCACAAACATGAATATAGTCTCTGATACCCGAGCCATCGCGTGTGGCATAATCGCTTCCCCAAACATACATTTTATCGATAATGCCCACAGCGGTTTGTGTAATTACGGGCACTAAATTATTGGGTTTGCCAACCGGTAATTCGCCAATAAGCGCCGAGGGGTGTGCTCCTACCGGATTAAAATAACGGAGCAAAATAATATTACAAGCATCACTCTTCGAAAAATCGCGCAGAATTTGCTCCCCCATTTGTTTCGTGGCCGCATAAGGCGATTCCGGTTTCGATAGGGCCACCGATTCCGTTACCGGCAACTCAGTTACATTACCATAAACAGAGCAAGAAGATGAAAAAACAAAAAAAGAAATTTGATGTTTTTTGACACATGCCAACAAATTGAGCAGAGAATCAATATTATTTCGATAATAAAACAATGGATTTTCTACACTTTCCGGTACACTTTTAAACGCGGCAAAATGAATGATGCCGTCGATGGAATATTGTTCAAATAATTGTTGAACAGCATCTAATTGACACAAATCAATTTCAATTAAAGGAATACTTACGCCACATATTTGTTCAACATGTTTTAACATCCTTGGATGAGAACGCGAAAAATTGTCAACACAAATTACATCATAACCATTTTCAATTAAATCAACCAAGGTATGTGTACCAATATATCCACCGCCACCGGTCACCAAAATAGTTTTTTTCATGAAGTTTTAAACTTGATTATTGAATAATTTTTTCTAAGGTAAACGCCCTAGATCCTTTAATGAGAATGCCCGCATGGCTTGGGGCAATTTGTTTTAAATAGTCGGCCGCAGCTTCGTAATTTGCTACAAAGGTATAGGCATGTTGCGTTTTTTCAAAATCGCCACCCACTAACAACACATGATTCCAATTGCTTTCTTGTAATAGTTCCACAATCTGTTGATGTTCCATCACACTGTCTTCCCCCAATTCCATCATGCCCCCAATAATCACCACCTTGTTCGGAAAATCCATTTGTTTGAAATTCTGAATGGCAACACGCATACTGCTGGGGTTCGCATTATACGCATCTAAAATAATGGTATTGGTATCGCGTTGTATACGTTGCGAGCGACTGTTCGATGGGGTATAGGCTTCCAAGGCTTCGCGTATGGCATTGGCCGAGACACCAAAGTGATGTCCAACCGCAACAGCCGCCAATATATTCGCCAAATTATAATCGCCCACCAATTGGGTTTGAATGCTCATTTCTAATCCCGCGCGAGTAATGGCTACTTGCAAGGTTTCTCCACCATGCACCACCATCCCGGTATAATCGGCCGCTGTTTCACCATAAGTAATTTGCCGGTGTATGCCATTCGACATCGAAACCAAATAATCTAAATCCACATTGCGGAAGATGGCTCCTTCTTGCTCCCGTAAAAAATCGTACAATTCGCCTTTCCCTTTACGAACACCGTCAACACCACCAAAACCTTCCAAATGGGCTTTGCCGCAATTATTAATAATACCGTGGGTAGGCAACGCATACAAGCAATATCCGGCAATTTCACGTTGATGATTGGCGCCCATTTCTATAATGGCCATTTCGGTATCCATGGGTATTCGCAAAATGGTCAATGGAATGCCAATATGATTATTCAAATTACCCACGGTGGCCGTGGTTTTAAATTTCTTCGATAATACCGCGTGCACCAATTCCTTGGTGGTTGTTTTTCCGTTGCTCCCCGTTATGGCAATGAACGGAATGCTAAATTGTTCACGATGGTATTTCGCCAAGGCCTGTAAAGTTTCCAAAACATTGTCTACCAAAATACAACGCGCATCCACGGCAAATTCCGCTTCATCGATAATGGCATAAGCGGCTCCCTTTTCCAAGGCTTGTTCCGCAAAGCGATTCCCATTGAAATGTTCTCCTTTCAAGGCAAAAAACAATTCCTCGGCTTGTATGGCACGTGTATCGGTTTGTACCCGCGGGAATTGCTTATAAATGGCATATAAGGCACTGATTTCCATAGCCACAAATATAAGGGTTTAGTGTTCGTTGTTCGTGCCGGCTTTTCGCGACACAAACAAATAATAATAGACTACAATGCCTAAACCGGCAAAGAAAAATCCTTGTGCATACGGGCGAAAGCCATCGTTGTAAAAAAACTCGCCCAGCATCCAAATGGCATTGGCGCAAATCCAACAAAACACGCCTAAATTATGAAAGCGCTCTTCCAGCATATGCCAAAAACGATAGGTGATATAAATCGCCATACCCAAGGTAGGCGCAATCATCATGGTGCCCAATAATTTCCAATTGCTTACCCAACAAGCATCTTTGAAAAGCCACAATAAAATATGCCAATTCGAAAGCCGTAAAATGGACGATTGTGCATTCGCTTGATTCATGCGGTAAATATAAATTAAGGCTTTATACAATATTGCCTTAATTCATCCATACTGCCTTGAAACACATTAAAATCTACATGGTGTTTGATGCCATCCACAAAACCATGATCGTTGTGTTGCCAAAAATGCCAATCACGAATAACCCTTGGCTTATCGATGGGGCCATAATGCGACACCCACAAGGGGTAGGCATTGAAATTGTCTTTCAAATAATCTTTGTAATACGATGCATTCGTATAAATAATCGGCTTCACACCATACCGATGCTCTAAATGGTCTAAACACAATTTTAAACTTCGTTGTACTCGCTCACAACCAATTTCACCTTCACACTCAATGTCCACTACAGGGTGAAAATCGCCGGGCGCTAAATGCCCCACCATCTGAGCAAAAAAGGCCGCTTGCAATTCCGGCGATTGCTTCGGATGGAAATACATATAAGCCCCACGTATCATCCCGGCTTTCTTCGCTTCCTCCCAATTCCGTTTAAAATAAGGGTCGGGTAGGGTTAATCCTTGCGTTGCTTTTATAAATGCAAATTGCAATTGGGTATTATCGTGTTTCATGTCAGCCACCATGGGCCAATTAATATTTCCTTGATACCGCGAAACATCAATGCCATGTATTTGATAGGGTTTGGGTATGGGAATTCCAAATCCTTTGTAATTCGAATTGTCGGGTTTGGTCCAATAGGGGTATGTTATAAAAATAAGAATTAAGGCACCTAGTAAAAAGAATAGCATCACGAGCAGGTTTAATATAGGTTTTCGTTTCAAGCTAAATAATATAGAATGGCGAAAATAAAATATATTTGACAAATTCACGTTTCTAATATCATGGCTCGTTTGCGGTATGTATTGGCTTTACTCCTTATCTCCCATTATGCGGTGGCGCAAGTCAATGGAGGCCGTCAAATGCTCTCATTTTTATTGGTCGCTCAAGGTCCACATACCGGTGCTTTGGGTGGAGTCCTTGCCGTGAATCCCGCCCCCGATGTGATGTTGAGTCGCGCTAACCCCGCCTTGTTGCGTCCCGAATTTCATCAAACCCTCAGCGTCAATTACAATTTTTATTATGCCGGCACTAAAATGTCGCATGTGAATTATGCCTTCCACCATGAAAAATTACAAACCACTTTCGGGTTGGGCTTAACGTATTTTAATTACGGCGAATTGAATCAAACCAATGCCATTGGACAATCCACCGGCACATTTCAATCGGCCGATTATATGTTATCACTCAGTGCCTCGCGCCGCTATTTAGAACGTTGGCGTTATGGGGCTACTTTGAAATATGCCCATTCCCGCTTGGCCTTGCAAAAAGCCGCCGCCTTGGTGGCCGATATCGGCGTGGTTTATGCCGATACCGCCAAAGCGTGGTATCTGGGTGCCGTAGTAAAAAATGCCGGCGTGGCCTTGAAGCAATACAATCCCAATGCTCCGGCCCCTTTGCCCTTCGATTTGCAAATTGGAATTATGAAGAAATTCAAAAAAGCGCCTTTTGCTATTTCTGTCACCGGACATCATCTGTACCGTTGGGATATCCGTTACAACAATCCCGCCGATGTGGTGAATAATACCTTGTTGTTCGGCGATACCACCAATACCAAAACGAAAACCTATTTTGGCGATAAACTCTTCCGCCATTTGGTTTTTGCCCTCGATATGCGCTTGGGCAAACGCCTCGAACTCAGTGCCGGCTACAACCATTTACGTCGTTCCGAATTGGCCATTACCGAACGGAAGGGACTCTCCGGTTTTGCCTTGGGTGTGGGGGTTTACCTCAACAAAATGAACCTGCATGTGGCACAATCGTATTACCACGTAGCGGGCCCTTACACCGAAATTGGCTTGAGCCTCAACGTCAATCAATGGTTCGGACTCGGCACAATGGGCAATAAAATCAATTGGAGCTCGCAATACGCCAAACAATACCAATAATAGTGTGAGAGCGAGTGCGAGTAAGGCAGTAGCCTCCTCACTAAAAACTGTTTTTTCTGCTTACAGTTCACTCACACAGTTCCCTGTTTTGGCGTGCCCTCGGGGTTCCCCCTGTTTCCTGTTATCTGTTACTGCTCCCTGCCCTCGGTCGGGCTTTCCGTTCCAAGTCCGCCCGAGGCGGCGCTTTCCACTGCAATCCCTCACGCGATGAATCCTTACACGTTATAGTTCATTTGAAACATTGGCATTTTGTATTATCTTCATGCTTTAATAATCACATTAATATTATACGTTATGATAGCCACTGTTTCTTCATATACACCAAACCTTAAAAGACTTCCTAAATGGAGGGCTTGTATATGGCTTACACTATTCATTATGGTGTTCGGACATTTAAGCGTAGGGGCACAACAATTTATTACGCGATGGCAAACAACCAACGGTTATATTAATTTTACGATTACAAAAACGGGGCCTGTAACGTATTCCTGGACGACTATTCCTGCAGGGCCGAGCGGTACGGGAACAGTTAGTGGCGCTTCGAACACAATTTATATAACCGGGGTGCCTTACAACCAACCAATTGAACTTCGAATTGATACAAGTAATTTCAGAGCATGTCAAATTGCAGGTCAAGGATTAAACAGCGTTGAGCAATGGGGAGGTGTACATTGGACTAGTATGAACCGAGCGTTTAAATCCATAAATTCATTGACAATCAATGCCAACGATTTACCCGATTTATCTCAAGTAGAATCGATGGATTCAATGTTTTATGCAACAAAACTGTTTGGGAATGTGAGTTCATTGAATTCGTGGGATGTATCGCATGTTAAACGAATGGTATCCATGTTTCAGTATTCCAATTTCAACACGAATATTAATAATTGGGATGTATCGAATGTAAACTCTATGGCGAATATGTTCAATTTTTCTCCATTCAATCAACCCTTGGATAATTGGAATGTATCGAACGTAACAAATATGAGTTCGATGTTCAATACATCATACTTTAATCAAGCAATCAATAATTGGGATGTATCGAATGTAACAAATATGGGAGAGATGTTCTTTAGTACGCCATTTAATCAACCCTTAAACAATTGGGATGTATCGAATGTGATAGTCATGTCATCTATGTTTACTTACTGCACTTTCAATCAACCTATTAATAATTGGGATGTTTCAAATGTTACCAATATGACGCAAATGTTTTCAGAATCTGCGTTTAACCAACCTTTAAATAATTGGGACGTTAGTAATGTTACAAGTATGATTGGTATGTTTTATAACACACCGTTTAATCAACCACTCGATTTATGGGATGTAAGTAGCGTCACCAATATGAATATCATGTTTGCATATTCTCCATTCAATCAACCGATTGGCTCTTGGGATGTATCGAGTGTAACGACAATGATAGGAATGTTTAAATACAGTGTTTTTAATTATCCTATTGGTAATTGGGATGTATCGAATGTAACCAATATGGCATACATGTTTAATCAAACTGTTTTTAATCAACCTTTAGCGAACTGGAATACAGGTAATGTAATCAATATGGCATACATGTTTCAGAGCAGTGCTTTTAATCACCCCATTAATTCATGGAATGTAAGCAAGGTGACGAATATGGAAAATATGTTTGAAATTAGCGTGTATAATCATACATTGAATAATTGGAACGTATCGAAGGTGAAAACAATGCAATTTATGTTTGCTAACAGTGCGTTTAATCAACCTATAGGAAATTGGATTACAGATAGTTTGAAGTATGTTGAATTTATGTTTTATAATGCAACAGCCTTTAATCAACCTATTGGTAATTGGAATATGACTCTTGTAAACAGCACCTACAAAATGTTTTATAATGCGAGTAATTTCAATCAAGCACTTGCGAATTGGAATATGGCTAATGTGTTTAATATGAGAAATATGTTTACCTTTTCCGCGTTTAATCAAGCTATTAATAATTGGGATGTTTCGAATGTAAGTAATATGATACAAATGTTTCAGGGTTCGCCATTCAACCAAGATATTTCTTCTTGGAATACGGCGAACGTGATTAGAATGGATCAACTCTTTCGAGATACACCGTTTGACCAACCCATAGGCAATTGGAATGTTGGCAATGTGCTCACTATGAAAGAGATGTTTTATAATACTCCATTTAACCAAGCATTGAATAACTGGAATGTATCGAATGTAAAATATATGAATTCGATGTTTTTTGGAAGTGCTTTCAATCAACCCATTAATAATTGGAATGTAAGTAACGTTTACGATATGTCGTACATGTTTTGGTACTCTAATTTCAATCAACCTATTGGCAATTGGAATGTGTCGTATTGTTCGGCCATGCCTTATATGTTTAGAAACTCACCCTTCAATCAGTCCATTGCTAATTGGAATGTGAGTAATGTGAGCGATTTAAGTTACATGTTTGCAAACTCACCCTTCAACCAAAATTTAGGATCTTGGGCATTAAAAACCGGGGTGAATTTGGCCGGAATGTTTTCCCTTTCAGGAATGGATTGTGCCAATTATTCAACAACCTTGAACAGTTGGGCTTCAAACCCATTAACGCCTGTTAGTCTTAATTTAGGTGCGCTAGGATGTAAATACTATTTAAGTGCGTTACCTGCAAGAACCTATTTAGATATCAATAAAAACTGGACTATTCAAGGGGATGATCCAGCTAATATCAATTGTTGTAATTTGAATACGGGTACAATTTATACTAATCTAACAGCCAATGCTTGTGTTTCTTATACGTTTAATGGACAAACCTTAACACAAAGTGGTGTTTATTACGATACCTTGATGAGTGTTAGTGGTTGCGATAGTGTGGTGGTTTTAAACTTTACGAATACAACATCGCACACCAATCTAGTGATATCATCATGCATCAATTATAATTTTAATGGTCAAATTTTAACATCGAGTGGCACCTATTATGACACCTTGCAAAATAGTTATGGATGTGACAGTATTATTACGCTGAACTTGAATATTGTGAATTCAGTCATCATTAACCTTGCCATATCGGCTTGTCCACCTTATAATTTTAATGGACAACTCATCAGCGCGAGTGGTATATATACTGATACCATTATTACACCCTCCGGTTGCGATAGTGTACTCGTTTTAACCTTTACCAATATATCATCGTATAGTAATTTATCGATTACGTCTTGTGTTAATTATAATTTCAATGGACAACTTTTAACTTCGAGTGGTTCTTATTATGATACCCTGCAAAATAGTGTTGGTTGCGATAGTATTGTTGCCCTGAACTTGAATATTGTGAATTCTGTCACCACCAACTTTAGTGTTTCGTCATGTCAGACTTATAATTTTAACGGACAAATTATTAATACAAGTGGTGTTTATACTGATACCATAGTTACTCCAAATGGTTGCGACAGTATTCTTGTGTTGAATTTTACCAGTTACAATAATTTAGTTACTACAACCCAAGTAAATGCCTGCGGGTTCTATTGGTTTAATGGACAATTATTAACGACATCGGGATTTTATACCGATACATTTTTAAATTTTTTAGGATGCGACAGTATCAGTCATATAAACCTGAATATTGTTTCAACTGTTTATGCTACAATCGCACAAACGGCTTGCGATAGTTATTTTTTTAATGGACAAAATCGAACTACAAGTGGGGTTTATATGGATACTTTGCAAAATGGATTAGGTTGTGATAGTATCATTACATTAAACCTTATCATCCATTATAGTAATCATGATACGCTGAGTGTAACCGCTTGCGATCGATATATATTCAATGGAGTTCCGCATACCCAAAGTGGCGATTATTATTATAGTTTTCCCAATATGTATGGTTGTGATAGTATCATTTTATTACGGGTAAAAATCAAAAATTCAAATATCAGTTCTATCACACAGTCCGCTTGCGATACCTATACCTTCTTTGGAAAAACCCTAACCACATCGGGAACCTATTACGATACATTGACGAATAGTTCGGGTTGTGATAGTATTATTATTTTATACTTGAGCATTTATACGTTGGACACGAGTATAAGTAAAAGCAAAACCATATTACGTTCCAATGAAGCAAATGCCAATTATCAATGGGCTACTTGTAATCCATTTGAATTAATTGATAATGCCAAAAGTATTGAATACGAAGCAAGCAAACCCGGCGATTATGCGGTAATTATTTATAATAATTTTTGTATTGACACGTCGGCTTGTATTTCAATTCCGGAAGAAGCCTTTTACAAATCGGAATTTGTTGTTTATCCGAATCCTACCAAAGATGTACTCTATATTGAATCCCCTTCACTTTGGCAAGATGCTGAAATTCGTTTAATGAATATGCACGGACAAACCATACTTCAATTAAAGCATCTTAAAGGCAATAAGTTCAGTTTAAATACTGCCATATTATCGAAAGGTATTTATACCTTGCATTGCATGAATGCCGATGAGGTTTATGTGGTGAAGGTGGTGAAAGAGTAAGTGATGTAAGAACGAATCTGGGTTAGGTTTACGAGATTCTGTACGAACGGAACATGTTTCTTGATTATGAAATAAAAGGAATTACGTTCACAGAACAGGTTCTATTAAAACTTCGGGATGCCGTCTGCGACGAACATCCCGAAGAGCTGAAGACACTACTGCTGATGCATGTTCCGAACGATCAAAAATAGCCGCGATTGGAGCTAGGTGCCATGCACCGCGGAAAGCGCGACGAATGCCGAATAACGTGATGCCGATGCGCTTCGAAAAAATATTATTGCAAACAACGTTTGTACATCACCACGGTATTTTCCATGCCGTATTCCAAGGCATCGCATATCAACGCGTGGCCAATAGACACTTCCGCTATGTCCTTGACGTGTTGATTGAAATAACGCAAATTATGCAAATCCAAATCGTGACCGGCATTCAGTTCCAAGCCTAAACTGTGCGCTAAATTCGCGGCTTCGCTATAGGGGCGCACTGCTTCTTCGGGCTGGCTTGCAAATTGCTTGGCATACGATTCGGTGTATAATTCAATGCGGTTGGTGCCGGTATGTTTGGCCCCTTCAATCATGGCCGGAATGGGATCCACAAAAATGGAAACGCGTATACCGGCCGCTTGAAATTGTTGTACTTTTTCTTGCAAAAAATCACGGTGGGCGAGGGTGTCCCAACCATGATTCGAGGTTAATTGTTGTCGTGCATCGGGCACTAAGGTGACTTGCTCGGGCTTAACGGCCAATACCAATTCAACAAAAGAATCTTCGTGGGGATTGCCTTCAATATTAAATTCGGTGTTTACGATGGGGCGTAAATCATACACATCTTGATAGCGAATGTGGCGTTCATCGGGACGAGGATGCACGGTAATGCCGTTGGCCCCAAATTGCTGAATGCGTTTGGCCCAATGTAAAATATCGGGATTGTTACCGCCACGGGCATTACGTAGGGTGGCTAATTTGTTGATGTTCACCGATAAATGTGTCACAAGCGGTAGTTTAAGGAAACGAAATTAAGTCGTAAGTGTGGGTGTAACAAGATTTTTCGCTTGAATAAAAAAGCATGATGTTTTTTTGCATCATGCAATGGGCTCAAATTCTCGCATTTCTTAAAACGCATACGGCCAAATGGTATAGCAAAAGCGAACAGGAAAGTATCGCGCGGCGTTTGGTGGAAGACCTTTCGGGGACTTCCTTCATGCGTTGGAAATTAAACCAAATGCCGACACTCGATGAGCAAGTCTTGCAAAATTATTTAAACGAATTAGCCACGGGAAAACCCTTGCAATATGTGTTGGGTTACGAATATTTTTCGGGTATGACCTTGCGGGTGAATGAGCATGTATTAATCCCTCGCCCTGAAACCGATGAGTTGGTTCAATGGATTGTTTCGGAATGTAGTACATCGCCACACCGGGTACTCGATATGGGTACCGGCAGTGGCTGTATTGCCTTGGGCTTGAAAAAGGCTTGTCCGCAATTTATAGTACACGCCCTCGATGTGAGTGAAAATGCCTTGGCGGTAGCACGTGAAAACGCCCGTGAACAAGGGCTTTCCGTAGAATTTCATGTACACGATATCTTATTGCCTACTTGGCCCTTTTCGGAACCGTTTACGCTTTGGGTGAGTAATCCACCGTATATTTTATTGGAAGAAAAAAACGATATGACGCCGCAAGTGCTGGAGCATGAACCGCATACGGCCTTGTTTGTTAGCAACCACAATGCCTTGCAATTTTATATGGCCATTGAAGCACATTTTCAACGGGAAGCACCACAAGGGGCCTACTTATTTTTTGAATTAAGTGCGCAAGCAGAAGCTATTGTGGCCTATTTCAAAAATAAGGAACAGTATATTATGCATACCCGCCACGATATGTATGGCAAAATGCGTATGCTGTGTTTAATTAAAAAATAGGGTATGAGTAGCATTAAAACCATATTGATATTAGGGGGAGAAAGCACAGGAAAAACCGAGTTAGCTCAAAGCTTAGCCCAACATTTTAATACGGTATACGTTCCGGAATATGCCCGCACTTACCTCGATGCCTTAGATAGGCCTTACGAACAATTCGATTTGAGTTTAATGGGCATTGGGCAATTGTCGTTAGAAGAGAGTTTGATGCCGGAAGCCAATACCTTTTTGTTTTGCGATACGGGCATTGATGTGATTACCTTATGGAGTGCGCATCGTTACGGCAGTGTAGATGAAGCCTTATTGGAATTGCGGTCGGCCGCGCACTATGATGCCATTTTAGTTACAGCGCCCGATTTGCCTTGGGTAGCCGATCCGCAACGCGAACATCCAAACGAGGAAGACCGGGCCTTCTTTTTTTCGCATTATAAACAAGTGGCCGAAAAAAGTGGACGACCTTATGGTATTGTAGCAGGGCAAGGCGAAGCACGTTTTAATGCTGCGCTTGAATTTCTGGAGAATGCATTTCCAAACATGAAATCGATTTAATTAAATCGTGTATCTTCGGAACAAATTGTACAACGATGAAAAAAAGCATATTGGTTATTTTAGGAGTAAGTGTTGGACTGTTAAGCTTAGTGAATTGTTCGCCTAAAACTACAAAAACAGCGGTTTCGGAAACCGTGAGTAAAGCCCCTGTTTCGGCTGCCGATAAAGCCGCGGCTCAACCCGGTTCTACTTCAACATCATCAACATCAACGCCTTCGCCATTAACTTCATCTACGGCCAAGAAAATGGCCGATATGAGCATGGATGAGCAATTGGCCTTTGTGAGTCAAGCCGATGATGTTCGTTTACAAGCCGGGAAACAATTGTTTGAAGCGAAATGTGGCAAGTGTCACGAATTATATACACCACAATCAAGAGGGAAAGAATCGTGGACACAAGTCATGCGCAGTATGTCGCAGAAAGCCCGCTTGAGTGAACCGGAGTATGCTTTGGTTTGTGCGTATTTGGTGAAGAATGCCCGCTAGCGCAATGATTGTCACGGAACAGGATTGACAGAATTAACAAGATTTATTTCTAGGAACCTGGCGTAGGGGCGAATTGAATTCGCCCAACACGAAATTTAAATGAAACAGAATTAACATGATTAACAGAATGATTTTTTCAAATCATGTCGTTCCTTCTATTTCTGTATTAAAAAATAGCATGTAAAAAAAGCCCCGAATTACTTCGGGGCTTTTTCAATGCATGATTTAAATTTTAATCCAAATTGTCAATTTCTTTATTCAAGAATTGTTTTACTTGGAAGGTAGTTACCGATTTAGGGCGTTCGATAGGGAAGCCGTAAACGCGATCCCAACACAAACTGGCCAATACACCCAAGGCGCGAGAAACACCAAACATCACGGTATAGAAGTCTTCTTCAATCATACCATAATGTTTCAACAAGGCACCACTGTGGGCATCTACGTTTGGCCAAGGATTTTTAATTTTCCCGGTCGAGTTTAAAATATCCGGAGCCACTTCGTAAATATTCCAAACGGTATTTACCATGGGGTCTTCAGGACAATACTTCTTCGCGAATTCCATTTGAGCGGTGAAGCGTGGATCGGTTTTACGCAATACAGCGTGACCATAACCGGGAACTACTTTACCGGCAACCAAGGTTTGTTTAATGTATTCGGCAATTTGCTCTTTGCTGGGTTTATTGGTTTGAAGCTTTTCGTACATTTCTTCAATCCAACGTACCACTTCTTGGTTAGCCAATCCATGTAATGGGCCGGCTAAGCCATTCATACCGGCCGCAAACGACAAATACGGATCGCTCAAGGCAGAACCCACAAGGTGGGTAGTATGGGCACTCACATTACCACCTTCATGATCGGCGTGGATGGTGAGGTATAAACGCAATAATTCAACAAAGCCTTCATCGGTAAAGCCAAGCATGTGGGCGAAATTAGCCGACCAATCGAGCATACCGTTGGGTTGAATATGATCGCCATTGTGGTATTTACGGCGATAGATATAAGCGGCAATGCGAGGAAGACGGGCAATGAGGTTCATGGTGTCTTCGTACACATATTCCCAATACACTTTTTTATTGATGCCTTCGCTGTAAGCTTTAGCAAACAACGATTCCGTTTGCAGGGCCATGATGGCAATGCTAAACTGCGTCATGGGGTGGGTATGCATGGGAAGGGCCTCAATGGCATCGAATACGTAATTCGGTACATGAGAACGACGGGCAAATACCGACGAAATATGATCGACATCGTCTTTGCTCGGAATATCGCCAATTAACATCAAATAGAATAATCCTTCGGGTAATGGCTGTGAACCATTTTCGGCATGGGGTAATTTTTCAACCAATTCGGGAATAGAATACCCCTTGAAACGAATGCCTTCATTGGCATCTAACAATGATGTTTCTGTCACCAAACCCACAATACCGCGCATGCCTTGATAAACTTGAGCGAGGGTTACTTGGTCTACCACGGTATTGCCGTGTTCCTTGAGTAAGGATTTGATTTCATCTGAATAAGCAGACGCATTTTCGTAAAATAAGTCTTTCAGTTTTCCCATAATTTTAGCGTATATGTCAATTGGTACGCAAATATAGGAAAGGTTCAAGGATTGAACGCGTCGAAAGCAATAACTTCTGTTAATTATTTATTGATATCCGATTGCATAACACTTAAATCGGCCAAAACCAAGTTATAGGCTGAATCTAACAATTCGGGGCGTTCCTTATACCATGCCATGCCGGCGCGAAATTTGGCTTCATTCATCTTGTATTTTTCCAATACCAAGGCATTGAGTTTTGGCATCGAATCGGTTGCAGAGGCGCCATGCATGGGCGTTCCGGGGGTATTCACGGCCGCTTCGGCTACATGCAAGTCTTTAATGATGTTTTTGAAAACAGGGAAGGGGATGGGTGCCTTTTCTTCGCGACAGCCCAATAAAAACACAAACAATAAAAGGGGTAAAAGCGATTTCATTATTTAAGCAATTCGCCATATTTAGCCGCATTCGTTACATCCAATTGTTGTAAAATTGGAACAATGCGTTGCTTTTCAGCGGTGGTATTTTGTTGCATGAAATTCCGTATTTCTTCGTTCTTCGCCGTAAAGAAAAAAGACAATAAAATGCTGGACGGATTTTCATTATTAATTTGTTGTAATGGCGCAAAAACGGTGTTCATGTTTTTACGTCCATTTTCAGCATCGGTACTCAATAAATCGAGTCCTTGAATATGGTATTTGTAGTATTGGTCGCGAAAACCGGCAAAACGGCTATTTAAAATTTGGTCGCTCAACCAAAATCGGTTGCGTTGACTTTCCATGGCTTTCCATCCGGCAATGAAACGATTTTCGGGGGCATTGTTCACAATGTTCAAGGCTTTATTGAAGAATTCAGTGCCACCCTTGAGGGAAAAACTATCATAATCGAAACCGAGTACCAAATAAGTATAATAAGCAATTACAGCTGTTAAATTGGAAACTAAGGGGTCGTTACCGGCTACCCGATTATCGTTGAAATCGAAGGGTTGAAATTGAATGTATTTAAAGGCAAAATCTTTATCGGTATAATTAATGAGGTTGGTTACATACGAGGTGCCATATACGGGGCGACTGGCTTGTATGGCAATTCGCCCGGAAAAACCGCCTTCAACCCCTTCTAAGGTTTTACTTAAAATGATGGTAAAAATGCAATCAATTTTTTCGCGGTTTTCGAATTCATCGCTCGTCCATTTGCGGGTATTCACAAAACTGGCGGCATCTTGAGCCAAGGTGGCAAATACTTTTTGATCGACCCCGGTAATTTGGTCGCCCAACACATTCACTTTGCAATTAATTTCTTGCGCGAACCCTTGTAGTGCGGTGAAACATAAACAAAAAATGAATGATCCTATTTTTCCCATGTTGCTATTTTTTGAATAAGCCATTCGGCGATGTCGGTTTTCAACATTAAATCACTGTCGAAGCGTTCGCCGTTGGCTGTGAAGATACTAACACGATTGGTATCGTGTCCAAATCCGGCGCCTTCATGTTGCAGTGAATTCAATACAATCATATCGGCATTCTTGGCTTCTAATTTAGCTTTGGCATAATTCTCGGCATCATGTGTTTCTAAGGCGAAGCCAATTAAACGTTGGTGGACTTGTTTTACTTTACCCATGGCCGCTAAAATATCGGGCGTTTTTTGTAATTGAATCGTCAACGCGTCTTCTTGTTTTTTCATCTTTCGGTCCGAAACCACCACGGGGGTATAATCGGCCACCGCCGCTGTTTTGATACCGATATCCATAGACGGCCAAGCGTTTAAACAAGCCTCATACATCTCGTTGGCTGAAACCACGGGAATAACATGAACATTGGGGTGTTTAGGTTTTAATGCACTAGGGCCCAGCACTAAAGTAACTGCGCAACCCGCATTGGCCAAGGCATCGGCCAAGGCTATTCCCATTTTACCGGTACTGGCATTCCCAATAAAACGAACCGGATCGATATACTCGTGGGTTGGTCCGGCAGAAACTAAGGCTTTTTTACCACGAAGGGATTGTTGCGCTTCAAAAAAACTGAAAACATGTTGGAAAATAGTTTCAGGTTCAGCCATACGGCCATAACCGATTAAACCACTAGCCAAAGAACCATATTCACTGTCGATGAGCGAATGGCCAAACTCGCGCAATTTCGCCATATTCAATTGTGTTGCGGCATGATGCCACATATCATCGTCCATGGCGGGTGCAATAAACACCGGACAAGTACTCGACATATAAACCGCCAACAAGAGATTATCGCAATGTCCTTGGGCCATTTTGGCTAAGGTATTGGTTGAAACCGGTGCTAAAATCATGGCATTGGCCCAACGACCTAAATGAACATGATCGCTCCATTGATCCTCTTCCGACAATTTATAAAGTACCGAATTTCCGGTAAGGGTACTTAATACTAAGGGAGAAACAAATTCGGCGGCAGCAGGCGTCATAATGACTTTTACCTCAGCACCGGCTTTGGTAAACAAACGCACCAATTGTGGAATTTTATACGCTGCAATACTGCCGGTTACACCTATTAATATTTTTTTACCCTGCATACCTTGCAAAGATGCACATTTTTTTTATCGAAATCACCATGCGGTGTGCGCATAAAACGCCATGAATAACATTTTCGTATAAATGATGGCCTACACATGCTCGAATTCAATGCAATCCCTTACATTTGCCGTCCACTTTACACCGCGGGCGTGGTGAAATTGGTAGACATACCAGACTTAGGATCTGGCGCCGCAAGGCATGGGGGTTCGAGTCCC
Source organism: Chitinophagaceae bacterium (assembly GCA_051006655.1). Classification (GTDB taxonomy): domain Bacteria; phylum Bacteroidota; class Bacteroidia; order Chitinophagales; family Chitinophagaceae; genus OLB11. Next base: position 6,239 of record JBPCSZ010000030.1, on the reverse strand, counting down.
TCCGCCCGCACTTAAACAGAGCGAAAGCGAAAATGGGAGCGTCAAACGCATCGTTTTTGGTTTCGCTCTATTTTTTTAAGTTTGTTTTTTTCCTTTAGCCTAACGCAACTTCTCCATGAATCAAAGCATCCGTGAACTAAAAACCATTCAAATCGTGGGTTGCCTTCAATTGGTAATCTTGTTTATCATGGCCTCCATTTTATATCTTGAACGGGGGAGTTTTATGGATGTGGCCTTTCAAACCTTCGAAATGATACGGACTCAAAACTTGGCACCGCAAGTGTATCGTTTTGGTTCAGCGTTTACCCAAATTTTTCCGCTGACTGCCATCTTACTAAAAGCCCCTTTGTGGATGGTGGCGTATATGTATTCGGTGGGTGTCATCCTGTATCAATTCCTTTTATTTGCCTATATTATTTTTGTTCGAAAAAATACGAACCTTGGGTTTGCCTACCTATTGTATTTATGTTTAATGTCGACCCATTCCTTTTTTTGGATACAGTCGGAATTCAGTCAATCCATCCCCTTCGGCTTTGCCGTATTAGCGTTTATGGATGGATTTAAAGATCGAAGTCCAAAGGCTTGGCAATATTTAATATTAAGTGGTCTCATCATTACAGCCGTCTTTTTTCATCCACTGCAAGCCCCTTTATTGGTGCTTATGATTGTATTATGGTCGATGATGTTTGGGTTTAATCGATTAGCTTGGATTTCATTGTTCATCATTCTGCTGGGATGGTTGATAAAGCAATATGGTTTTTCGAATTGGTACGATAATATGGCGGAAGAACGTTTGGATGCTTTGAAAATGGTTCATATAAAAAGTATGTTTACACCGGGGTTTATGGCTTTTTGTAAAGAAGGGTGGTATTATATCCCTACCGTTTTACTCTTTGGTTTATGTCTATTTTTTTTAATTCGAAAAAATGAATTGGTATATTCCTTTTTATTGGTGTTGGGGGTTGGACTCTACTTCGGTTTTATTCATATTACCCATCCCGATGCGCATGTATTTTATTTAGAAAATTTATTGTTGGCCATACCGGCCGTATTGAGTTTAGTGTGGAGTGAAATTGTACATCATATTTCGGCACATCGAAGAAATGCCATTCGATTGACGAGCATCCTTGTGTTTATGGTAATCTTTGTGTTCCGTATACAAGGAGTTTCGAAACAGTATGAACAACGTATTGCTTTTTACCAAGACCAATTCAAGCAATATGGTCAACAAAAAATCATGTTACCCGAATCGGCATTACCGAAATCGGTATTGAAGTTTGCCTGGCCTACAGCCTATGAAGCCTGGATGATTTCAACCATTCAATATCAAAAAACGGCGTCGTTGGTTTATGTTACCGATACCGCTTATTATCGACAAAATTTGTTAGGCAATAAACAATTCCGTGGAATTCGAAATTACCCTTACGATTCATTAAAGACACCTTATTTTATTTGGAGCGACACCTTGACTTCCTACAAAAATTGGCCATAATTTTTACTACGTAAACTCAATGCGTTGTTAGGTATTCATCTTTGGCTTATGAATTCCAATAGCGCATTAGTCCAAGTATCTTCACAATCATCGTTTCCATTAATTGGACAACGGACGTATGAAAATTTTCACGAATCGGTTTTGGAGGCTTATATCCATCAACCTAAACAATACTTGTCGTTAGCGGTATTTCAAGAACAAGGGTTTCAGGTTGACGGGATGGGTCGATTGATGATTAATCGGCATAATATGAAACGATTGCCTTTTTTGTTGGGAAGTCCAAGATGGCCCAAACACGTATTATCGTTTACCGATCGAATTGATGATAATGTCGGTTTAGGGTGCTCAGTCCTTAATTTTAATGCATTAATGCGTGTTTGTGTTCGTCATAATCAAGCTATATGTGTTCATACTGTCGGATTACCGGAACGTTTTCACAGCCGTGAATGTCAATTATTAATTGAAAAGAAGGGATTGCATTTGGTGTATTCGATGTCGTCGATCGATGAAACATGGCGCAAACAATATGAACCTAATACCCCAACTTACAGGTATCGTTTAGACAATATGGGGTATTGGTCGAAGCAAGGGATTGGTATTGGGTTGCTGATTTTTCCCAATGGATTAAACCAATATGATGGAAATCAGTATGAATTATTTAGGAGAACAGCTATGGCAGGGGCGCGTTGGGTGGCCCTTGGTTCCATGAATCAAAACCAAAAAACATCTTGTTTGATTAAGCAGATACAATACCCGAATTCTCATTATCAAATTACTATAAATCGCCATATAAATCCAATTAATCGACATATAGTGCACTTTGGGTTTAATCGAAGTAACCCGTTTAAGGTATTTGAGTTTTTAATAAACCAAAAAGGAACGGTTTATTATTTATTTTAATCCCTCTTATCAACATATTTTAATTGAATTGAGGATTATTTTTTATCGATTTTTAAGCTAAAATATTTAAATTTGATTAACATAATTCCATGTGAATTTAAAATAAAAGCAAATGAAAAAAGGTTTACTCTTTCTGTTTTTGACATTAACTACGTTGTTGGGTATTGCACAACCTACCTACTTCAACAATAATGTGGCGTCACCATCGAATGCATTTCCTTGGTCTACAGCAGCCGGTAAAGGAATTCAAAATTTATTTGAAGCCAATACCTTTACCGGTGCCTATGCCGGTTTAATTACCACATGCTACTGGAAGGTTACCCCAAATATCACAACAACATACACGCAGTTGCAAGTTCGTATTTCACAAACTGCCGCTACCGATTTAGATGCAGGTGTTATTCATAGCAGTTCATCCTTCACCGTAGTGTATTCAGTGGCATCGGTTACATTAACATCCTCGGCTGCAGGTTGGGTTTCCGTGCCCTTACAAACGCCTTTCTTATACGATCCATCATTAAGTTTAATTGTAGAAGTAACGAATTGTACAGCATCGGGTACCGGAATGAGCCAGGCCAATTATACTGCAGGAGGTACAAGAAGAAGAACCTATACCAACCCTTCATCTTGTGTTCATGTTTATTCCGGGCAAGATGGTAATACAGCGGCTTTCGGATTCGATTTAACACCGGCTTCTGCTTGTACCGCACCGCCTACAGCGGGAACTGCTACAGTAAGCAATGCCAATCCTTGTTTTGGAGCTACGTTCAATCTAAATCTGAGTGGTAATTCGTTAGGAACAGGACAAACTTATCAATGGGAAAGCAGTGCAAATGTGGGGGGGCCTTGGACACCGGTTGGTGGCAGTTTAGCTACCCCCTTCCTTTCTCAAACAGCATCATCTAGTTTATATTATCGTTGCGGAGTTACCTGTTCTGGAAACACCCAATATTCCATACCGATTTTAATTACTGTTCCGGCACCATTTCCGGGGGGAACATATACCATAAACTCAGCTTTACCCACAGGTGGTACAAATTTTCAGACTTTCAATGCGGCAGTAGCGGCTATTGCCTGTGGCATATCCGGTCCGGTTGAATTCAATGTGGCCGTTGCTAGTGGACCATACAGTGAACAAGTTACGATTCCCGCTATCGGTGGTGCTTCGGCCACCAATACCATTACATTCAATGGAAACAACGAAACCTTGACTTTCCTGAACACAACGGCTGCAGCACCAAGTGTATTAGAACTCAATGGGGCCGACTATATTAAGGTGAATAATTTGAATATTGTTTCTACGGCTAGTGCAGGAAATGCCTTTGCCGTGCACTTATGGAATAATGCCAATTTTAATCGTTTTTCGAATTGTACCATTTCGTGTAATACCGCTGCCACAGCCTCCACAACATCAGCCTTCTCGGTGAGTGGCGCACAAGCGGCCGCTATTACAGCCGGAGCATCGGGCACCAACGATTCCTTAATTAATTGTACCGTGAATGGCGGTTATTATACGGTGGTATTTACCGGTCCTTCATCGGGGACTGCACCAACGGGTAATTTCATATCGGGTTGTACAATTAATGATGCTTATTTGTATTCTATATACTCGGCTTACAATAGCGGTATCGTGATTGATAATAATCGGATTCAGCAACCTACGCGGACTACATTCACCACCTTTTATGGTGTGTTTTTAACTACCAATTCAACGAATGCTAAAGTAACACGGAATCATATTCGGAATGTATTTGCTAATTTACCCTCGAATACATCGGCGAGTTATGGTATTTACGTGAATGCAACGGGAGCTTTGGGTAATGAGAATATCATTGCCAACAATATTATCTCGCATGTTCAGAATAATGGGGCAGCTTATGGTATTTATACGTTGTCTACTGCGAATCACACCCACATTTTACATAATACGATTTCGTACGATAATACAACCGCAACAGGAACGACCACCACACGTGGTATTTGGTTGGCTCAAACAGCGGGTGTAAACGTATTGGTTCGCAACAATGCGATTACAATCTCTCGTGGAGGAACAGGGGTTATGCATGGATTGTATTATGGGGGTAGTGCCGGAATTACCTCGAATAATAATGTGATTAATATATTGCCGGCAGCAACCCGATTTGTTGGCTATTTAGCGACTAACTTCACCACCTTAGCCAACTGGCAAACTGCGAATTTAGGGGCATGGGATCAGCAAAGTGTGGATGTTTCGCCTGTATTTGTAAACCCAACCATTCCGAGCTACGACTTTACCCCAACCGCTTCTGCTGTCAATAACATTGGTGCTCCAAGCAGTGTGACAATTGATTATAATAATAATCCACGTTCCTTATTAACCCCCGATCCGGGCGCTATCGAGTTTACGTTAAGTCCAATAGATATGGCCTTAGTGAGTTTAAATGCCCCCGACAATTCAGGTTGTTATTCTTCAACCCAAAATATTGTAGTGAACATTCAAAATGCCGGTAACCAAACCATGGATTTTAGTTTGACACCATTGAGCATAGGGGTACAAATTTCAGGGGCTTTAAATACTACCTTAACCGGTAGTATCAATTCAGGCACCTTAGCCACGAATGCTTCTACCATTTACACCTTCACTACGCCAATCAATATGAGTATATATGGCGCTTATACGTTCCGTCCATATTTGAATATCAGTGGCGATTTAAATGCTGTAAACGATAGCTTGGCGCCAATCACTCGTTCATCGAATTTAATACCGGGGAATGTGACGTCTAATATCCCCAGTGTTTGTGTAAGTGGTTCACCTACCATGACGGTTAGTGGGGCTTATGGTGGTGCTATTCAATGGCAAAGTTCACCCACAGCCTTAGGTCCTTGGACTAATGTGGGAACCCTTGGGTCTACCACTTATTTTGCTACACCCGCAATTACACAAAATACATTTTATCGGGTTGAATTAACTTGTTTAGCCAATACGGCCACATCGAATGCGGTGGAAATTCAAGTCAACAATCCGCAAATTATTAGCACCTTACCCGATACGGTTTGTGCGCCATCTGCAGCAATATTACAAGCAGCTGCCGGGGTAGGCTCAACGGTTCGTTGGTATGCCAATCAAACAGGAGGTTCGCCTTTGTTTGTAGGTTCTGCGTATACAACCCCTGTGTTAAATAGTAATGCCACGTATTGGGCTGAAGCCTCGGCCGGTGGTGTAGGTTCCTTAGATTCTTTAGCCGTTCCTTTAGCGAATGGAACAACTACGGGTGTGTATCACCACATGTTCCGTTACACAAACACTACCTCTAAAACATTAGATGCCATTAGTATTAAATGTAACAATACGGTGAATACATTAACCGGTTGGTCTATTTATTACCGAGCCGATAATTACCAAGCTGTACCCGGTGCAAATACTTCTTCAGCCGGTTGGACACTCTTGGCAACAGTTAGCAACGTCCCCTCGATGGGAGCGGCAGCGTATACCACCATCGCCTCGAATTTAAATTTAACCATGCCGGCGAATACCAATTATTCTTTTTACATCGCCCCGGATGCCAGTACGACGCACCAATATGCCTCTACCGCATTAGGAACTACAGTGGCAACGAATAGTGATGGTGTTTTAATAGCAGGTAACCGCGGTAGTGCATTATTCAATTGTACTACTAGTGGAGGAATGGCCATTGTAAGTTTACGTTATTCGACTGGTTGCACCGGTACCCGTGTTCCCGTAACCGCGGTGGTTAATCCAACACCGGTTATATCGGCTTCACCGAATGTGGTTACGGTATGTCAAACGCAATCCACCACCTTGAATGGTGCCGGTGCGGGCGCAGGTGGTTCATACAGTTGGAGTGGT
>JBPCSZ010000029.1:0-15625 GCA_051006655.1 Chitinophagaceae bacterium | reverse complement strand
TACATCGGCTTATACCCCGATTCCCGTAAAAACGCCTGACTATCCATCTTCATCGCCATAATATCAACAAACGTTTTCTCCGGATGTTTTTTCATATAGGCTTTGATAATTTGGTGTCCAACCCAAGTACCGATATTCCCGGGCGATTCCAAGGGCATGCCGGTTGAATATGGACCATCATTCACATAACGCATCATTTCTTGCCATTGCGTGGAATACAACAAATTACGCTTGGCAAAATAATGCCATACCATCGCTTCGTTTTCTTTGCACCAAGCAAGTTGTTCAGGTTTATACCCATAGCGTTTTTCTTCGTCGGCTTTGGGTAAGGTATATTCTAAAAACAATTGTTGCTTGCCTTTCAACAACATTAAATCCAACAAGGTTTTATTTTCAGGTTGAATGGGAAATAAATCTTCGGCAATCACCTGAGCTACATTAATGGGAATATAAGCCGGAACACAACGCGCCGTTTGATAATCGGCCAATTGTACCGATGCATAAAATGGATAATCTTGGCCTAAGTACATATCCAAACCAACCCCAATTAAAGTATCTACCGTAACGGCACTCCACTGATTCAAGCCACTTACAAAATAGTACACCTTGCTGTATTTCGTTTTCGGGAAATAATATTTCACATACTGAAACAAAGTTTTTAAATCGGCATCAATGGCATCCGTATTCGGGAAATGAAGATTCACGGTATCTTGTAAGCCCACATAATCGGGTTGGCGTAAGAAATAATTCATACCTTTCTCCACCCCATTGCTATCCTCCCGATTCACAAAGCCGGCCATTTCATGGAAGAAAATATCGGTGAAGTCGGGGTGCTGATTCCGCACCGAATCCAACCAAACCAAAGTCCGTGTGGTATCGCACGTTTGTAATAGTTTATCGTAACGAATGGCGGTATAAGGCACGGCCACTTGACTCACATCCACCACCTTCGAGTTGCTATCGGTGCAAGCCAGTAAACCAACCCATAAATAACAAACCATTAATAAGGAGGGCAAGGGGGCAAAGTATCTTTGTGACATGTGCTTTGGTTGAAGGCGCAAAATTCAGTGTTTCAAACTAAACTAAACTCAATAATATGAAAAAAAATATCCTTTTTGTGGCCATACTGAGTATTCTCGGTGGTTTTCAAGCCTTTGCGCAAGATACAAAAATCGAAGAAGCCTTTAAAACCTACCGTTTTGGTTTGTATGTTGGTCCAACCTTAAACAGTTTACGCCCCGCTTCGGATGTTTACAATGGCTATGAAATCACCAAAGGGAAAGGGCAAACGGGTTTGTCGTTCGGACTCATGGTTGATTATAATGTGAATGAACGTTATGCCATTCAAACCGGAATAGCCCTCGATTGGCGCGGTGGTTCTTTAACATCAATCAAAGATACCTTGAGTGCCATTGAAAGTGGTTATGCCAAACAAGCCGATGTGCGTTACAAACAACAATACATCAGTTTGCCTATAGGCATGAAATTGAAAGCGGCGCAAGTCGATAAGAAGGTTTTTTATGTACAAACCGGGTTTGATTTATCCCTATTGGTGAGCAACCGCGGTACCAGCGATATTGTTAAAGCCGATGGCACAGCCTTATTGAATCGCGGTATGGTGAATTTAAATCAAGAAGGCGTTGGTAAAGCCGTTCCTATCAATTTCGGTTGGTATATTGGCCCAGGTATGGAATACAAAATCAACGACGCGAATTCGGTATTCTTCTCTTTAATTTACCGCAATGGGTTTACCGATGTGACAGCCCCGCAAAACAATAAAAACGGATTCCGTTTCAGTGATGGCAATATTCGCAGTAATGCCTTGGCCTTGCGCATTGGTTATTTCTTCTAATAAAATTTCTTGATAGTTAAAAGCCACACCAACCGCGTGTGGCTTTTTTATACCACCCGCTAGCCCTTACCTTTACGTCATGAAAATTGTTCTCGCCCAACAGAATTATCATATCGGTCATTTCGAAAAAAATACCCAAGCGATGCTAAAGGCTATTGCCTCGGCCAAAACGCTAGGGGCCGATTTAGTGGTGTTTTCCGAATTGTCGGTATGCGGTTATCCGCCCCGCGATTTTTTAGAGTTCGACGATTTCATTGCCCGTTGTCAAGCGGCCTTGGAGGTATTAACCCAAGCGGCCGACAGCATTGGCGTTCTGGTGGGCTGTCCCAGTATTAACCCGCAACGCGAAGGCAAAGACTTGCACAACAGCGTATACCTCTTGCACGAAAAATCCATTCAAGGTATTGTGCATAAAACCTTATTGCCCACCTACGATGTATTCGATGAGAACCGTTATTTCGAAGCGGCTACCCAATGGCAAGTGCTTTCTTTTCAAGGAAAAAAATTAGCGGTTACGGTTTGTGAAGACATCTGGAATTTAGGCGATAATCCGCTGTACCGTATTTGTCCAATGGACCAACTCATGGCTCAAGCCCCCGATATTATGATTAACCTCAGCGCTTCCCCCTTCGATTATACGCATGTGGAAGATCGCAAAGCCATCATCAAAGCCAATGTATTGAAATACAAATTGCCTTTGCTGTATTGCAATACCGTGGGCTCGCAAACCGAAATTGTGTTCGATGGGGGTTCCTTGGTGTTCGATGCGCAAGCCAACCTCATTGCCGAAGGCCGGTATTTTGCCGAAGATACCTTGATGGTGCATTGGCAAGACGATGGTGGTTTTACTGAACCCATCATCACCGCGGCGGCTGAATTACCCGATGCTGAATTAAATCCGAACACCTACCAAGCGAACTTGCACATCGACAGAATTTACGATGCCTTGATTATGGGCATTCGCGATTACTTCGCTAAAATGGGTTTCAAAAAAGCCATACTCGGTTCAAGTGGTGGCGCCGATTCCGCGTTGACCTTGGCCTTAGCCTGCGACGCCTTGGGGGCCGAAAATGTAACTGCCGTATTAATGCCTTCGCAATATTCCACCGAACATTCCGTGGTCGATGCGGTGGCCTTATCGAAGAACTTAGGCAATCCGTATCACATCATTGAAATTAAACCCTTGTACGATGCCTTCCTGCAACAATTGGAACCAGTGTATCGGGGAACTTCCTTCGGTTTGGCCGAAGAAAATATACAGGCTCGGAGTCGCGGAAATGTATTGATGGCCATAGCCAATAAGCATGGACAAATTTTACTCAATACCACCAACAAAAGTGAATGTGCTTGTGGCTACGGCACTTTGTACGGCGATATGGCCGGTGGCATTTCGGTATTGGGCGATGTGTACAAAACACAAGTCTATGCTTTGATGGAATATGTCAATCGCAATGGCGAAATCATACCGAATCATATTCTCACCAAAGCGCCTTCGGCTGAATTAAGGCCCAATCAAAAAGACAGTGATTCCTTACCCGATTATGCTGTGCTCGATGCCATTTTATACCAGTACATCGAGTTGCGTAAGAGTCCACGCCACATAGAAAGTTTAGGCTACGAACCGGCCTTGGTGCAACGTGTATTGAAACTCGTGAACAGCTCCGAATACAAGCGCAATCAGTTTTGTCCCATTATTCGTGTTTCGCCCAAAGCCTTTGGGGTAGGGCGTCGGATACCCATTGTAGCGCATTATTTAATGTAATTTTTTTTGGAGTCATCGCCGTCTTCTTCACTCGTCGCAATTGCGTCGCACACTTCGGCGGCATCGCTTGTATCAGGACGATACAAAGCTCAACAATGAATCGGACGATGAGCTATAGCCGTGATTGGAGCTAGCTGCCATGCAGCGCGGAAAGCACGACGGGTGCTGAAGAAAGAGAGACTGATGCGCTTCAAAAAAAATACACGATGCCTTAGCGTAGCACCAGTTCCTGATACAAAGAAACAAATTCGGCCACGGGCACTTGCTCGGCGCGGCGGTTGAACCGTTCGTCTTGAATTAATTCGCTTGGAACAAATCCCTTTAAGCAATTGCGCAATGTTTTGCGTTTTTGACTAAACGCTTGTTTTACAAAGGTTTTGAATTTCTTTTCGTCGCCTTGAAATAAGGGTTGTTCGCGGCGGGTTAAACGTATTACGCCCGACATAACATTCGGTGGTGGCGTAAAACAAGTAGGCGGCACATCGAATAAATATTCGGTTTCGTAATAACACTGGGTGAGTACGCTCATGATGCCGTAATCTTTTTTGCCATGCGGGGAGGCAATGCGTTGCGCTACTTCTTTTTGAAACATACCCACCATAATCGGGATGCTGGCTTGCCATTCAATTACACGGAAAACAATTTGCGAGGAAATGTTGTACGGGAAATTGCCAATCAATAAAAATTCAGTGTCGAAGGGTTTGGGTATATGCAAGCAATCGCCGTGAATAATTTTGTCTTTCAGTGCCGGAAATGTTTTGCTTAAATACACCACTTTTTCATCGTCGAGTTCCACACAACGAAAATCGGGATAGCCTTGTTGTAAAAGTAAACGGGTAATGGCACCGGCCCCCGGTCCAATTTCTAAAACGGGTAATTGTTGATTGGGCAAGGCATCTACAATGGCTCGACACACCGATTGGTCGTGTAAAAAATGTTGTCCTAACGATTTTTTAAGGGTGTATTCCATGCGGGTGTAAAGGTAATGGAATCGCGTGAACCACTTAGGCTTCCGCTTAAGGAATAAATTGGATGTTCTTTCGAACAATATAAGCGTGATAAAAATACAAGCAAGCAATACTACGGCGTGGCGCAAATTGAGCCATGTATTCGCGGGTTTGATCGTTGTTTATTTTTTCTCCGTTGAAGGCTTCGCGCGCTACACTGTTGATGAGGGCCACATCAAAATCGGGATATACATCCACACGATTCAACGCATCGAGTAAAAAGATATTGGCACTCCAATGTCCAATGCCTTTTAATGCCATCAATTTTTCTTTGGCTGCTTCATTGCTGAGTTGTTCCAAGGAAGCAAAGAAATCGGGTTCCGCTATTTCGCGTTCGGCGAGGAGGCGTAAGTAATTTGTTTTTTGTTTGGTGATGCCACAGGCGCGAATGGTATCGTCGGTTAAAGCCAACCAAGCTTGTGCTGTAAACGCAGGCAGGTATTGCCGTAAGCGGGCCACACAAGCATTGGCCGAGGCCAAGGAAACTTGTTGTTCAATAATGGTTTTGGCTAAGGCTTCGAAGGTATTGCCCCTGTTCCAAAAAGGCGGGTAACCATGTGCTTCGTGAATTTGAGCAATCACGCCATGCTCTTTGCGTAGGGCATTGCAATGGCGTTTAAAATTCTGTTCCGAATAGGTTTCCATACGGACTTATTTGCCGGGAAGCAAAATGGTGTATTCCCGTTGTTTGGCATTGGTGAAGGTATTATCGCGCAACCACGGATTTAACATCTTCACTGTTTTATAATCGGTGCCTTTGTTTTTGGCAAATTGCACTAAGTCGCCAATGCCATAAGTAATGGTCATGCGTTCAACCTGTAATGGTTTATACACATCATCGTCTTGCAGAAAAAATCCGGCCGCTTTGGGATTCGATAAAATTTGTTTCAAGGCCGCAATGCGAAAAATGTAACGCATGGTTTCTTCGGGCAAGAGTAATTTATAAAAACTGCTTTCACCTTGTTTGTTCATGGCACTGTTGAATCCGCCCATGCCACAATTATAAGAAGCCGCTGCAGCCGTCCAATTCCCAAATTTTTTATAGGCATCGGTTAAATATTTACAGGCGGCATCGGTGGCTTTTTCGGGATTATAACGTTCATCCACTTCATGGTCGATGTGGAGTCCATATTGTGGGGCGGTACCCGACATGAACTGCCAGAAGCCAACAGCCCCGGCTCGCGAGGTTTGATTTTGCAAGGCACTTTCGGCGATGCATAAATATTTAAAATCGTCGGGCACATTATTGGCTTTCAAGCGGGCTTCAATCATCGGCATCCAACGGGACATAAGTTTGATGATATAAGCTGTGCTTCCTTGCATATAGGTATTCACCAACAATTCGCGGTCGAAGCGTTCCCGCACATCCCATAATTCCAAGGGCATTTTTTCGCCAAAAAGATCGAAGGTTTTAGGCACATCGGGGGTGGTAACCCGCAAGGGCATCGATTGCGTAATTACAATAGTTTCACCGGCACTCGCTTTGGGTTTGTCGCTGGCGCTTTCTCTATCAGGGCCCACATAACGTGGATTGAATTGTTGGGCTTCTGCCGTAAGGCTAAAACAAAATACCGTAAAAAGGTTAAGACAAATAATAGGAAGTCGCATTATACGGCATTGGTTTTTTTCTTATAAATAGGCACGGTACTGCAAGGCTCCCCATACATGATACTTTTCACCACCGGTTTCAAATGATAGGTAATGGCGGCATAGGCGGCCGATGGAATGGGAATATCACCACAGCCTTTTATCACCACGCGTTCATCGGTATAGGCTTGCTGATCGAGTTGGGCAATGCCTTCTAATATCCAATGGGTTCGGGCATCGTCTTCCTTGCCTTGATAAACGGCTTGCGCTACATTATTTAAATAATGGGCGGCCAACATATAGGCCCAAACCGGAATGATGGCGTCGACACTGCAGGTAATAATAACCCGTTTGTTTTCGTACACCGACCAATCGTGCGTTAATAAGGCCGCTCGATAATCTTTCTCTTTCAAAATCATTTCCATGAATAGAAAGGGTTTCAAATCGAACACCATCATATTGTTCGGAACAAATTGTTCGAGGTTGAGGGTAATGATGCCGCTTTCGGCTACTTTATTCACTATGGGCTCCATGTTGGCAAAAGTAGGCGATTTCGGAAGGGCATTATATAAAAAAAATTGATAAAATGCGGAGAGGGCTTGTTCGACACGCTTCGACAAGCCTAGGATTATTTTTTGGTATATTTGGCTATGCGAAAATTGTTCTTGTATGGCTTAATGGGCTTTTTACCCGCTATTTCTTGGTCGCTTCAGGCACAAATCAATCCTCAATTCACCGAGCATGTGATTCCTTGTACCGATTCGTCGTTGGGACAGGTATTCTTATCGGTCAACAATTTGAACTACCTCCGCAACTACGAATATATGAGTCCAATACAATACGGCTATACCTTATTGGGCTCGCAACTGAGTACACAAATGGCCTTTCAAGCCACCCCCATTATGCGGGTACAAGCAGGGGTATTCATGCAACACGAATTTGGCTCGGATGGATTGCAACGCATAGAGCCCATCTTGAGTATGAAATTGAGTAAACGAGGCTACAGCTTTATTTTCGGTGCTTTGGAAGGAACCGTGGCGCATCGTTTGTATGAACCCTTGTACAATTACGAGCGCATCATTACTCATCCCATTGAAAATGGATTTCAGTTTAAAACACAAAAAGTCAATTCCTGGTCCGATACTTGGATTCAATGGGAAAACCGACAACGCGCAGGCCTGATGGAACAGGAACGTTTAACGGCGGGACATTCATCGGAGTGGTCGGTTTATAGAAATGGCCATTGGAAAGTGCAATTGAAACCGCAAGGATTAATTCATCATCGGGGTGGACAGTTGAGTCCAAGTAAAATGAATGTACAATCCTTATTGCAAGTAGGCATTGGCGCTCGTGTACAACAAACGTTTTACGGACAAATTCGTTCGTGGTGGTTCGAGCCGGCCTATTTTTATTACAACGATTTATCGAATACCAAAGAGTTACCATTCAATCGTGGAACGGGTTTGTATATCAATGCCGGAATACAAACCAAATGGCCGGTGTCGGTATCGGCGGGCTATTGGAATGGCAATCAATTTTTATCGGGTAGGGGTGGCTGGTTGTTTGCTTCGCAAGCTTCGCCTTTTGGCAAGCCGGGTTATTTGGAAGCTAAACGGGAGTTGTTGATGCTTAGGGTATTGTACCAACAATCTTTAAGCAAAGGCTTGAATATGGATATTCGTTTTGAACCGTATTACGATTTAGGTCAACAACGTTTGGAATATGCCTATTCCTTGTTTTTGAGTTATAAGTTCGATTTTAGATTAGCCAAAATGGCGCAGGAATTTTTGAATGGGAAAGCAAAAGTTCGTCAACCATGAAATCACTCGTATTAATTGGCTGCTTATTGTTTTTGCAGGGCGTGAAGGCCGAACCTTTTCGAACGGTTCCGCATAAATCGTTTCAACGTGGCGAGAAATTAACGTATCGCATTCATTATGGTTTTGTGGAAGCGGTGGAAGCTACCTTGGAAATTACCCAAGAAAATAAAAAGTTCAACGATAGAAATACCTTGCATGTGGTTGGGCAAGGACGCTCCAAAGGCACCTTCGATTTTTTCTTCAAAGTGCGCGATCGGTATGAAACCTATTTAGATGAACAAGCCTTGATGCCTTGGCAATTTGTGCGGCGAATTGATGAAGGCGGTTTCAAAGCCTCGCAAGATTATTTTTTCAATCATTACCAACACAAAGTGAATTTGGGCAATAATAAAATGCTCGATATTGTGGCCTATACCCAAGATATGGTGTCGGGTTTTTATTTGGCTAGAACCTTCGATTTAGGCAATGCCACGCCCGGACAAAAATTCACGGTGCCAACCGTTGTAGATGGTGAAATGTATCAGTTACAAATTAAGTTTTTAGGGAAGGAAGTGATTAACAGTGCTTGGGGCAAAATACGTTGTTTGAAATTTGTGCCGGTATTGCAAAAAGGGCGCATCTTCAAACACGAAGAAGATATGTTGGTATGGCTTTCCGACGATGCCAATCATATTCCCATTCGTGCGAAAGCCAATATTTTATTTGGCTCCATCAAACTCGATTTAAGCGATTACAAAGGCATTATAAAACCTTTGGTGTTTTTGCCGTGAATACGTATATAGGCTCTTCGGGATTCCGTATAAACGGAACAAGTCGTTTTTCGCGGAAGGCATTTCGAAGTTGACACTCGCTTCCGCTTTGTTTCTCGCTCTGTTTTATCAAACATCTCAAACAGCACCGTATAAGAAATTATTTCCCATTCGCTCTTAATATCCTATACCCAATTTGGCATTGTAAACAACGTTTTTTACTGCAATAGTTTTGACGCAAATGCAAGAGGGCTTGCGTATCGGCGGCGGAACGTTGCGGTACTTGGTGTGCTTTCCATAGCCGAATAATTTGATTGTCTTCAGGTGGTAATTGCATTAACCAATGCAAGGCTTTCTCCACTTGCTCTTCTCGGCCATGGGCTTGTCCATAAGCAAATAAAAACGGCACCACCGTATTGATAATAATACTTTGAATAAATTGTTGTCCTGTCGATTTTTTTTCAGGCACCGCCCGCTCCCCAAACCGATAATGTTGCGTCCAATAATCGGAAACGGAACTTTGCAAATAGGTCATTACTTCTTTTAAATCCTTGGTATTAAGGAGTGGCGTAAAGCCATCGGGGTGGGCATGCCACCAATGCGCCCATTCAGCTAAACGCAAGGTGGGAAACCCGGCTGGTCGCATCCGCATGAATTTCCAACGATGCGCTTCCATGGGTTCCAGCCGATGTAAAAATTGCAAGTGTTTATACTCTTGATACAATAAGGCCGGATAATCTTCTTCCAAGGTCGCATTCAAAAAACCGGCTTGTCCAAAGGCCATCGCTTCCAACTGTATTAAATACGTACGATGTTTTTTAATCAATTTCAAGGGGGTGTTTAATGCCAATTGTTCAAACACATCCTGATTGCCATTCATGCCATACGAACGTGCCAAGGAAATATAAAAAACCACTTGCCAATCGTGTTGATATTGTTCGGCATACGCCCGCAAGGCCATGGCTTTTTCTTCCAAGCGTTCCGCCAACATACGGTCGTATTGTTGTTGCCATTGCAGTTCCGTTACCGAATGAATGAGTCCGCCACACGGTATATGTCCCCGATGATGCATTAAGCCTTCATAGCGCTTCAACAATTCCAACTGAATATGATGTTTGAGTTCCAACAACGCACAATCGGGTTGTTTCTCGGGCGCATCGTGCCGATACACCACATGCAAAATCAAATGTTTATAAGCAGGATCCATCGCGTGCCGATGTCGATGCCAATCGCTACTCAATACATGCAATTCCACATGCCCTACCCACAAGGTTTGATTAATTCGAATTTTGGCATTCAAAAAATCGGGACCGGAACGGGTATTGAGTAATCCCGGAAATTCAACCCGAATTAAATCGCCTTGTGCAGACAGTAAAGGCTTGTGTGGATCGAATAAACGATGCTGCCAAATGAATTGGAATAAGGCTTCGGTCATAACAGTAGATTATGCTCGAAGGTAATTGGCCGCGTTTATTATTGCTTTATTTGAAACGTTTATGGTCGTTTCAACAAGCTTACTTTTCCGGCCTCGTAATGCAAGGTTTTTAATGGGGGAATGTCCAATAACAAGGGCCCATCCACATCCACATAATCCAATAAAGGCAAAAACTGTGCAATGGCTTCCGATCCAATTTCGGTTTCGTTCATACAACCCATCATCACCTGAAGTCCCAATTGACGTGCTTCCTCAATCATACGGCGTGCAGGAGTTAAGCCACCACATTTGGTGAGTTTAATATTAATGCCATGAAACCCTTCGGCACAGCGCTTTACATCGTGTTCTTGTACACAGGCTTCATCGGCTATCAATGGAATTTTACTGATCAACTTCAAGGCCTTCATACCTTCCCAATTGTCTTTCGCCAAGGGTTGTTCAATGAGTTCAATTTGCAAGGCTTCTAATTCGGGCAATAAGGCCACGGCATCGTCGTAGCTCCAAGCGGCATTCGCATCGATGCGCAAAACCGCTTCCGTTTCTTGCCGTAATTTTCGCAAAATGGACATATCGCTTCGCGAAGCCACCTTCACTTTATAAATGGGCCAAGGCATGGCTTTCATTTTTTCAATCACCTTTTCGGGCGTATCAAGTCCTAAGGTATAATCCGTCATTGGGCCTTCTGCATCGTTTCTTAAACCCCACAACTCCCGTATCGATTGCCGCTTCGCCATGGCATACATATTCCAATAGGCCATATCGAGGGCGCATTGCAAAAAGGTTTCGCCGGGAAATAAATGGTGACAAAAATGCCAAAATCGGTCCGGCTCCGTAAACGCATACCGACGCAATATGGGCATGCCTTTTTCCAGCGAAGCAATCATACTGTCCACGGTTTCCGGGTAATAATGAATGGCGGGTGCTTCCCCCATACCCGAAAAAGGACCCGATTGAATCCGCAACAACAATGCCGGCTGATGCGTTTTGAGTCCATGCGCCGTGGTAAACGGAAATTTAAACGGCGTGTTTTGCGTTTTATATTGAACCATCAACATACGGGCACGAATATAGTGGATAGATTTTATTGAGACTCAATTGCCCGAAAAAGCAAGTCTATCAAGGCAAAACGCCACATTTTATAATACCTTTGCGCCAACAAAAAAATTGGAACGCGCGTTTAAAAATATCGCCATTGTAGGAAACCCGAATAGCGGAAAAAGCTCCCTCTTCAATGCCTTAACCGGCTTGAACCAACGGGTGGGTAATTTCCCCGGCGTTACCGTCGATAAAAAAACGGGCCGTTGCAAACTGCCTTCCGGCGAAACCGTGAATATGGTCGATTTGCCGGGCACCTACAGTTTATACCCCAAAAGTGCCGATGAAGCCGTCACCTTCGATGTATTATTCGACGACGACGAAGCCGTGAAAATCGATTTCGTGGTGGTGGTCATCGATGCTTCCAACCTCAAACGCAATTTGCTTTTCTGCTCGCAAATTCTCGATATCAAGAAACCCGTTTTGGTGGCTTTAACTATGATGGATATTGCCCGGCAAAAAGGGATTCAAATTGATGTCAACGGACTCTCGCGCGAATTGGGCGTTCCCGTAGTGGCCGTGAATCCACGCAAAGGAAAAGGCTCGCAAGAATTGCTCAAGCAATTGGAAACCACCCTGCGCGACCGCCCCGATGCCCCCATTCGCGATTTTATTGATAATTACGAATTGGCCAAAGACACCATCGACGCCGTAAAGAAATACAAAGCCGTTACCAGCAATTATTCGGCCGTGCATTTTGCCTCGGCCTACCCGGTATTGACCATCATTTCGGAAGCCGATAAACAATCCCTCACTGAAGACTTGAAAGCCGTTGGTTTCAACAAAACCAAAATTCAAGCCGAAGAAACCTTGCTCCGTTACGCCCGCATTAAAAAAATTATGCAAGCTTGTGTGGTTGAAAGCGACCCCCTCAAAAAGGAAATGTGGAGCCATCAGGCCGATAAAATTTTATTGCACCGCGTTTACGGCAACCTCATATTATTGCTCATCCTCTTCCTGCTGTTTCAAAGCGTTTATTGGATTGCCCAATATCCCATGGAGTGGATAGACACCGCCTTCTCGGCGTTTATTCAATGGCTCCGCGACAGTTTACCCACCGGCTTCCTCACCGATTTATTCCTCGATGGTATCCTCGCCGGAATCAATGGTATTGTGGTGTTTATACCGCAAATTATGATATTGTTCGGACTCATCACGGTGCTGGAAGATTCCGGGTATATGTCGCGCATTAGTTTTTTAAGCGATCGACTCATGCGCAGTGTTGGACTCAACGGGAAATCCGTGATGCCCCTCATCAGTGCCGTGGCTTGTGCCGTACCCGCCATCATGGCCGCCCGCACCATCGAAAACAAAAAAGAAAAACTCATCACCATCTTGGTGGCGCCCTTCATGAGTTGCAGTGCGCGACTCCCGGTATACACCATCCTCATTTCCTTGGTTATTCCGAATAAAACCTTGTGGGGTATTTTTAGTTTACAAGGACTCGTGATGATGGCCCTGTATGTGAGCGGTTTCGTGATGGCTTTGTTGGTAGCTAAAATCCTGAGCCTCTTCATGCGCGTCAAAGAACGCAGTATTTTCCTCATGGAATTACCCGTTTACCGCATGCCGCGTTGGGGCAATATGGGTATCATTATGGTACAAAAAGCCCGCGTTTTTGTAAGCGATGCGGGTAAAATCATCCTCATTATTTCGGTGGTACTTTGGGCTTTATCGAATTATGGCATTGGTGGTCCCGAACAAAGCGGCATTGTGAAAACCGATTTGGAACATTCCTTGGCCGGGATGAGCGGAAAGGCCATCGAACCTGTATTAAAACCCCTCGGTTTCGATTGGAAAATTGGCATCGCCCTCATCACTTCTTTCGCTGCCCGCGAAGTATTTGTAGGCACCATGGCCACCTTATACAGCGTCGATTCCGATAACGAACAAACCCTGCTCGAAAAAATGGCGTCTGCTACGCATCCCGATGGCACCTTGGTGTATAGCCTCGCAACAGGCTTGTCGCTCTTGGTTTTTTATGTGTTCGCCATGCAATGTATGAGTACCTTGGCCGTAGTGAAACGCGAAACCGGCACCTGGCATTATCCGCTGCTCCAATTCATCGTTATGGGGGCTATTGCCTACGCTTTATCGCTCTTAACCTATACCGCTTTTGCCTGATGCTCAATTAATAGATGTTTGAACACATTTCATCGGGGTTATTAAACACGATTGGGTTATATTTGCTCACCTTTTGAAATAGATTAACAAGTTATGGAACGCACTACCATGAAACGTCCTTTAGAAAAGGACCTCAAACAAACGATACAAAAACGTAATTTTCGTTTGGCCAAGTTTTGGGAAAGATTAGGTGTGGAGATTGATGTAATTGGCGACATGGAAACGCCGGCCATTATTAAAGGCAATTATTGCCTGGCCTGCTACGTGCACAATTTCAATTTAATTTTCACCGATCATTACGACCAAGGAAAAGAGCTTTACCGCGTTAAATTGCAAAAAACCCTCAACTTCAAAACCGATCCGATTATCGAGTGGCTCAAAACCG
Organism: Chitinophagaceae bacterium; assembly: GCA_051006655.1. Lineage (GTDB taxonomy): Bacteria > Bacteroidota > Bacteroidia > Chitinophagales > Chitinophagaceae > OLB11. The sequence goes on along the minus strand of JBPCSZ010000029.1, from coordinate 1,809 downwards.
CTACCCACCGTCGCATCTACCGCATCCGCATGAAGAACGAGCCGCAATTGTATTTAATCGGGTACAACTTCCGCATCAAAGAAAACCACGAACGCGAAAAATACCCCGTCTTCGGAAAATTCAATGGTAAAGTTTATTTCACCGAAGATTACGCCACCGACATCGTTAAATTATACAACTTAGATTATTGCGAAGTGGTTTAACTATTTTCAATTTTCAACAAAATAAAAAAAAGCATCTCCATCCACGAGATGCTTTTTTCTTTTTGAAGCGCATCAGCATCGCCTTATTCAACTACTTCCCCGCTTTCCGCGCTGCATGGCAGCTAGCTCCAATCGGGGCTATTTTGCTCATCGCCTTTTTCTTTCCTCATCGAAGAACAGCAAAACAATATCCTCAGCTTTTTGACACTCGCTTCCGCTTTGTTACTCGCTCTGTCTATGTGCGCTCGCTCTGTCTATGTGCGCTCGCTTTCGCTTCGTTTCTCGCTCTCTAATGCTAATGCTAATGCTGTATCACCACTTTCTTCAACTTGCCATTCCCCACTTGCAAGAAGTAAATGCCATTCGATAATTCGCGCACATCGACTGATTGTTGATGGGTTAAACCAAATTGCGCTGAACGCACCACCCGCATCGAAGCATCCATCAAACGATACGACGAAAATCCTTGCGTAGTTTCTACATACAATACGCCGGAAGCCGGGTTCGGATAAATCACCGAGGCTATATCCTGCACATCCGCAACACCGCTCGGTTGGTATAAGGTATTCACCGTTTCGTTGGTAATAATGGCCGGATTAAAATCGAAGTAGATATACGCCTTGTTCTTAATTTGATCGCCCAATTGAACGCCGTTTTTAAAGCGTAATTGATACACAATATACCCTTGACTCGCCGCATAATTCGTGCCACTATCGGGCAACATGATATTGTAAAATTTCCACTTCAATATCTTGTTGTCAATCACCTCCAATTGGTAATTGTGACTCACTTCGGGCATATTCAAGGTGGTAATATCCAACTTGTCGCTCAAGGTATCTACCACCACCACATTATACGCCGGGGCATTTCCGGTGTTTTGAAAACGTATGGTATACGTCAACAAGGATTGGTCCATCGTAATTAATCCCGTTGGACCAATTCCTTTCGGGGCCACGGTTTTATCGTTCGGATCGTAGCCATTACAAATCGGGAAGGTATACGTTAACTGATTATTCAATACGTTCGTATCGGGGTATTGCAGGTTGTTTAAACCTACCGAGAACGGTACACTATTTTGTGTGGTAAACCCATTCGGTAAGGTGAAATAAACCCATATCGAACTATCATTATTGGTAATGCTGTTCACATTCCACGAAACAATATTGCCATTTACTGAACTTGGCGCCGGGTTCGACGATGCAAAATGCTGAATAGAATCGAATACCGCATATACCGTACCGGTACTGCTATACATGGGGTGATTATGCTTGTAACGAATCGCTTTCAATTTGATAGGATTCGCAATATTGAAACAATTCGGATTGTTCACCCATACTTGATAATCGGTAAACACCGTATTCGAATCGCCAAAATTCGCCGATGCCGACGGTATCGCATTACTAATGGTCACCGCTGTATTATTTCCGCAATGCGTAGTATACGCATTCACATTATTGGCGTGGGTTAAGGTATACGCACCATAAGGCAAGCCCAAGAAACTATAATGTCCGGTAGCATCGGTAAACGTAATATGATTCCCCGGATTCGCGGTGATCATGGTGCCGGGAATACCGACTTCATTGGCCCCTTGTGTGCAATTCAAATT
>JBPCSZ010000028.1:0-22738 GCA_051006655.1 Chitinophagaceae bacterium | reverse complement strand
TCGTATTGATTGCCTTGCAATAACCAACGATCGAGCGGTGAAGAAACATTGCGTTGAAAATCGATTAAACCATTCAATTGTGCTTGCGAAAAATAGCGATCGAGCAAGGAGCCGGAGTGACTGAAATAATAATCGCTGAAATGCATCAGGCGTTTCTCGGAAGATGGTTCCTCGTAGGATTCATATGAATTTTCAAAACGCTGATGGGTGAGCATTTCACGCAGTGAATCTTGCTTGCGCATAAAATAGGCGGGCAATTCCGACTTCAACAAATTACGAAATATGACTTGGTACGGAGAACCTTCCTTGCCCGATTTTGCGAGGGTTTCTAATTGCGTTAATTGATTGGCCAGTTCATTTTCGAAATTGGGCAAGGCAATTTTCTTCTCGCGTAAATCCACCAATAAATTCAAAATCAATAATTGGTTTTTATCGGCTTCGCGAAGGGAGCTACTATTTGCCGCTTGTTCAAAGGACATACGCGCCGACGGATAGTCTTCGCACATATACGACAAATACCCATCGGCAATTGTCCACAAAGGCTTGTTTTTCAGCGCTTCTTCTTGACGCATACGATGAACAAATTCAGTTAACTTTTTCAATTCCGTGGGTACCCCATTTTGCAAAAACGAATTCCGTTCTTTCTTCATCGTTTCATCTAATGGAAAATTCGGACCGCCCGTCCAACCATCATACACATAATAGCCCATTTCCATTTGCGAACGCACTTGCAGGTAATTCAGTTCAGCCTTGTTGATTTCGCGCATCAACAACACATCGAGTAATTCGTTTTTATTATCGTAACGAAAACAAGATTCCATCAAAGCGGTTTGATAAGGCGCCACATCGCGCATGCCAAACATGGCGTACACCACACTCCGCTCAGCATCGCTTTTACAAAAGGGCAAAACATCCGCTATCGGCGTTTCTCTTTCCGACCATATGAAACCCAAACTATGAGAATACGCCAAATCAAGCTCAGTCGTTTCATTGAACATTAAAGCAAAGCGATAAGCCGCCTCCGGTGTTCGTCCTAATTTATACAAAGCCCCGGCACAATACGAAGCCATGCGTTGATCGAGGTTGGCATTTATGCCACGAACCGCTTTCCCGTACATGGAATCATTCGCTAAACATTCCTGATAACGATTGCCATAAAAAGCATTCTTCACCAATTGAAACGCGTAACGCGATTTTAAAAAGGGCGACTTCGATTTCGAGTAACCCAAACGGGCTTCCCTCAAACAAGCATCGGCCAAGGCCGTATCGACTGGCGCCGGATCCCAAGGGTTATATTCACGTACCGATAAAACTTCCGATTTTTTAGCGTGAACCAAATACCCTAATGCCTCCCGATTTTTCTTTTGCATTAACCAGGCTATCATGCCATTGCTTTTCAAGGAATCGGGGACTGTCCATTTTTTATTTTTTTGCAAGGTGGTATAGCAATCATTGAGTGTTTCTAACGGCAAGTCATAAACAATACTCGAAACATCTTCCACGGCTACCCCATTGCCCACTTGTTCCATCCAACCGAATAAATTAGGTACTTTACTAGATGGGGTTGATTCATACCCTTGGGCTTTTTCATAACTACGCCAATAAAATTGCGTCGATGGGTCGAAGGCCAAATGATCGGTTTTGGGTTTACTGTACAACTCAGGCCGCATAAAACTTAAAAAATCCGATTCATCGGGGTACCAACCGCAGGCATAGGCGAATAACATTGAACCGCCCAAAACCAAGGCTATTCCACTAATACGTTTGAACAATTTGCTGAATGTCATATGGAGAAAAAAAGGGTAAATGTTGTTTTTGCCAATCGAAGAAGTACACATACTCGGCACTTTTATCGCGTTCGGCATTTAAAGTTCGTACAATTTTTTTTAAGTCGCTCACATTACAAGCTTCCGTTCGAATAATATCGCCGGCCTGAACCGAAAACCCATTCAAATAACCCGCTTTCCGGCAACGGAATCGACCATCGGGCAAGGCATCCGTCATACCGCTTTGCGTAACGCTATCACTTCGCAATCCATTCATAATGGCCACAAAACGGCCTTGCCGAAATTGTACACCCCACGCAAATACCGGCAATGCCCAATCGAGGGACAAGGGGTAAGGCTTCAAAAATTTCGTATACTGCCGAAAGGTTTCCTCTTCGTAAATACTATTCTTCGATTCAACCCGCGTCAAGTTACCCATATTATACACCATCAACAATCCCTTATCGACCGGTGGAACCTGTTCGGGTTGCACTTGTTGTAGTTGATGTAAACGAATGCTGGCCGTAAATTGTTTCTGTTGAAATACCGGCAACTTTTTCAATATACGCAAGAGCGAAAAATAATTCGAACGGGTGGTTCCCGTCCAATCATGATCCCACTGAATTTCCGTCCATGTTTTTCCCTTACACAATACGCCCACCAATTGGGCAATATGATGCGCTAATGAATCCAGATTACCGGGGTTAACCAATGCAGCCCGGGTTATATAAACTACCGGTACCCATTCGCAGGAATCGGGGGGAGATTGCATTTGCTTTAAAACACCTTTAGGTGTGGGCGTCCCCAACTGAGCCAATGTATCGACATCAAACAAGCGAAGCGCCAAACGTTTTGAACCACAGTCTTTGAAATAAGCCAATTCTAGGGAGTCGGGCGCATAAACCGTCTTCCACCAATACCAAGCCACGGCGGGCGTTTTCGCCCTATCGCCTTGGGCACAAGCCCCCAAAATTACACATCCTAACAATCCAATTGCCAATCGGAACCATGCCATGCGCACAAGATAATACAGGTCTATTTGAAATTGAATAAAAAACGGACAAGGCATTGAAATACCCCATGAAATAATGTTTTGTATTGTACATTTGTCACACTTAAAAAATATTTTTCGTATATGCCGTATCTTTTTACGTCCGAATCAGTGTCTGAAGGGCACCCCGACAAAGTAGCCGACCAAATTTCCGATGCCCTCATCGATCATTTCTTGGCTTACGATCCTCAATCGAAAGTAGCGTGTGAAACCTTGGTAACTACCGGACAGGTGGTGTTGGCCGGTGAGGTGAAATCGAAAGCGAATTTAGATGTGCAAGAAATTGCCCGCGACGTAATTCGTCAAATTGGTTATACCAAATCCGAATACATGTTCGAAGCCAATTCGTGCGGTATCTTTTCGGCTATTCACGAACAAAGCGCCGATATCAATCGTGGGGTAGACAAGCAATTGAAGCAACGCAGTTTCGAAGCCTTGGCGAATGCACAAGGTGCCGGCGACCAAGGTATGATGTTTGGTTATGCCACCCGCGAAACCGAAAACTATATGCCGTTGGCCCTCGATTTATCGCACCGCATTTTACGCGAATTATCGAAAACCCGTCGCGCCGGTAAAGAATTAAAATACCTCCGTCCCGATGCTAAGAGTCAGGTAACCATCGAATACGACGATAATAACAAACCGCTCCGTATCGATACCATCGTGGTTTCTACGCAACACGACGATTTTGATAAGTCGGACAAAAAGATGTTGGACCAAATTAAGAAAGACATCGTCAGCGTAATTATACCTCGCGTTAAAAAACAATTGAAGCCTGAATTGCAAAAATTGTTCAACGATAAAATTCAATACCACATCAACCCAACCGGAAAGTTCGTTATTGGCGGACCTCACGGTGATACCGGATTAACCGGCCGTAAAATTATTGTAGATACTTACGGTGGTAAAGGCGCTCACGGTGGTGGTGCCTTCAGTGGTAAAGACCCGAGCAAGGTAGATCGTAGTGCCGCTTATGCTTGTCGCCAAATTGCCAAGCACTTAGTAGCAGCCGGTGTTTGCGACGAAGTATTGGTGCAAGTTTCCTATGCCATTGGTGTAGCTAAACCTTGTGGTTTGTTTGTAAACACCTACGGTACAGCCAAAGTGAATATGAACGACGGACAAATTGCTCGCATTGTAGAAAAAGTATTCGATATGCGTCCTTATGCTATTGAACAACGCTTGAAATTGCGTAACCCCATTTACTTAGAAACCGCATCTTATGGTCACATGGGTCGCGAATACCAAAAAGTAACCAAGGTGTTCAATAAAGGAAAAGATAATGAATTGAAACGCGAAGTGGAATTGTTCACTTGGGAAAAACTTGATATGATTAATGAGGTGAAGAAAGCCTTTAAAATCAAATAATCAAACACAAATTAAAAAAGAGACCGCTTCGTGCGGTCTTTTTTTATCCTATATCAAAACAATAACCTTAGTAAGCCCCAATTCACCGAATATTGGAGGTTCTAACGTAATTTTCACAAATCATATACATCTTACAAGCCCTCGAAGAGTAGATTTGCTTAAAATATTAATTTATGAAGCAATTCTTTACCCTGATTTGTTTGCTTGTTGCCTTAGGCACTCGTGCTCAAAACATGTATCCCTACAGTTTTTCTAAAACAACCGGAACCTATCAAAACCTAACTGGTTCTACCAATCTTACAGCCGGGTTTGTTTGGGACGATACTACCTTTACCATTCCGCTTGGCTTTACCTTCAAATGGGCCCTCGACAATCGTAACCTTACATCGATTGTAGTAGATGCCGGTGGTATGTTGTATGCCACCGATGATGTAAACAGCACTTTTGGCTTCCCGATTCCCACTAAAATGATGATGGCTTATCAATGTGATTTAGTAGACCGTGGTACGAACACATCGCAAATGCCCATGTCGCCTATTTCCTACTTAACCACCGGTACCGCCCCCAACCGTATATGCAAAATTGAATACCGTAATTGCGGCTTCTTCTCGGATGCTGCCGGCTTGGACTCAACCAATTTCCAAATTTGGTTGTATGAAGGCTCGAATATTATTGAGTATCATTATGGACCTCAATCGGTAGCCGATATCACCACCAGTTTCGATGGTGAAAACGGTCCATGGATCAACTTAATCTACGATGCTAACCTCGATATAGTAAACCAAACCTTAATGTTGGATGCTTGCACCTATGTGAGTGGTAACAACAACACCGCCAACGCAGTGAACCCTACCTCGCCCATCGATTTATTTGCCGGCCCCTCCGATTGGGCTTTTGATGGCTTACCCGATAATGGTCAAATTTTCCGTTGGGTTCCCCTTGGTGGAGCCAATAGCGTAAACGACCTCAATGCCTTCAACCATGTAAAGGTTTACCCAACACCATTTAATACGGCTATCACCATCGAAAACGAAAATAATTTACAAGCCCTTCGTTTAAGCGATTTGAATGGCCGTGTATTGATTGAACAAAAAGCAGAAGGTAAAAAGGCTACACTCAATACCAATACCTTGGCTTCGGGTGTTTATTTCTTAAATATCACCGATGCAAAGAACAATCAAAAAACCATGAAAGTGGTGAAGTAAGTTCATCCTGAATCAAACATTAAAAGGCACTCCCCAACGAGTGCCTTTTTTTATGCACCAAAACACCTTGCCGATTTACTATCACACATCAAGAATAAGCGAATTCGGCCAGTTTAGTTTTGGCAAAAAAAGAAATGAAACAAGTAATCCTTCTGCTCCTCTTGTGTTTCTCCTTAAACACCCAAGCCCAAAACATGTATCCTTATGCGTTTTCGAAAAGTATGGGGACGTATAACAATCTCAGTGGCTCCACAAGTTTAACCAACCAAACCTTGTGGTGGGATACTATGATGACGGTCCCCATCGGATTCCCTTTTAAATGGGCGCTTGGAAATCGAACACTCACGTCAATTGATATTAATAGTTACGGCCAATTATTTTCACCAATGGACTTATCTTTCGACGAAGAGTATTATGTACGTTTAATGTTTCCCTATTATGCAAATCTGTCCGACAAAGGATATAATACAGACTCCATTCCAAAGTCGAATATTTCCTATTTACTTACCGGCACTTCGCCTAACCGCATTTTAAAAATCGAATACCGAAACTGTGGATTTTTCCTCAATTCAAATGGACAAGACTCAACCAATTTTCAAATATGGTTGTACGAAGGAAGCAATATCATCGAGTATCATTACGGACCGCAATCTGTCCTGGATTTTGAATTTAGTTTTTACTTCAAAAACGGTCCATTAATTGGATTAATTTACCAAACAGCGTATAATAACAATTTGAATTGTTTGGATTTTAATTTGTGTTCGTATGTTGCCGGCGACCAAAATACAGCCAACGCCATATATTCCACTACACCTTTTCCCCTCGTCAATCCCCCCTCAAATTTGTATTTTGATAGCATCCCCGCCAATGGACAAATATTCCGTTGGGCGCCCTCGGCGAATCCTAATAGTATCAACGAGATAGAAACCTTCAACAACCTAAAGGTTTATCCAACGCCATTCAATGAATCCATTACCATCGAAAACGAAAATAATTTACAAGCCCTTCGTTTAAGCGATTTAAATGGCAGTGTATTGATTGAACAAAAAGTGGAAGGCAAAAAGGCTACGCTCAATACCAATACTTTGGCCTCGGGTGTTTATTTCTTAAGCATTACCGATGCGAAGAACAATCGAAAAACCATGAAAGTGGTGAAGTAAGTTTCATTAAAAAAATTCAACGGAGGCTCTCAGGATGAGGGCCTCTTTTTTTGAAGCGCATCGAAGGAACTATGCTCAGCAATCTTCCCGTCTTCCGCCGTGCAAGGCACGTTGCTACAGCCGGGGCTATTTTTTCAGCGCTTGTTTCTTTCTGCATCAGACAGAACAACTTTATTTAATCGTACTTTATTCTCTCCGCAGATTACTCGCTTTCGCTTTGTTACACGCTCTGACCAGAATGGTTTATTCCCAACGCAACAGCATGTGGTGGTTTTCGTTGGCGTGGGTTTCGGAGACTTTAAACCAATGGCTTCCAATAATTTCAAACCCAAATTTGGAATAGAAACGAATGGCGCGTTCGTTGCCAATCCACGTAAATAACCACATGCCTTGTTGCCCGTGTTGTTTCGCCAATTCAATATTGAAGCGCAATAATTCAGCGCCTAATTTTTTATCGTGAAAGGCCTGTAAAATATAAATTCGATCGAGTTTGGTTACCGCACTTTCTTTAATTGCCGAATGGGGTTGATTCAAAATAATTTTTGAAAAACCAATGGGCTCGTTGTGGTAGAAAAGAATAAAATAATAAAGATTCAAATTCTGCAACTCCTCAACAATAGCGGTTTCGTTGTAATGCGTATCGAGATACTCGTTTAAATGCTCGGCGGAACAACTGGCCCGATGCGCCGCTTCCACTTCGGCATAACCAATGTTGCAAATGATAGATACATCGTTGAGGGTGGCGCGTTCAATGCGAATCATAGTTCAATGCTTGATATGGACCGATGATGAAATAAGGGCAGTTACAGGTTGAAGCAAGCGATGGTGCCGACGTGTGCGACGCAATTGCGCTTAATACCTGCACCGGCGATGACTCCCAAAAAAGAAACCCTTATTTTCTAGGAAAGCCATTGGTTTAACGGCCCCAGCCCAACCAATCGTTGGCATTAGCGTAAACCATGAGAATCAATAAGAAAATCATACCGGCAATTTGGGCGTATTCCAATACCTTTTCGTGGGGTTTACGACCGGTAATCATTTCGTAGAGGGTGAACATCACGTGGCCACCGTCTAAAGCCGGAATGGGCAATAAATTCATGAAGGCTAAAATGATGGATAAAAAGGCGGTCATATTCCAAAACGCTTCCCAATTCCAAACGCCGGGAAAGGCATTGGCGATGGATTTAAATCCACCCAATCCTTTATAAGCGCCTGTTTCGGGATTTAATATTTTCTTGAATTGGGCTACATACATGCTTAATTTTTCGCCGGTTTTGGCTACCCCGCCGGGCAGGGCTTCCAATAAACCGTACGACTTATGTTCGATGTGAATGATGCCTAAACTATCCATCACGTCGGGGAAATAAATTAAGGGTAAAATACCCATTTTGCGTTCTTCGTTCAAGGCCACGGTAACCGTATTGATCTGTCCCGCGCGTTCGTATTGCACAAGCACACTATCACTTTTCGATTGCGACAAGAGCGTGCGCACCTCATCGAAGAAAACAACAGGCTGTTGGTTCACGGCCACAATTTTATCGCCCCCTTGCAAGCCGGCTTTCATAGCGGGTGTTGATTCGTTCAATCCTTCGAAACTGCCTAAAATAGCGGGCACACGAGGGTCGAGTGAAAGCAAACCGTTCTTTTTGCGGGTCACTAAATCGCCCAATAAGGTAACGGGGAATTTCAAGGTTACGGTTTCTTCACCGCGTTTCACTTGGGCTTCGGTTCCTGTAATTACTTGGTAGGTGAGTTTGTCGGTATAATCGACCGGGTTGCCATCCACCGAAATAATTTGGTCGCCTTGTTGGAATCCTAATTTATTGAAGATGGTATCTTGATAAGAAATTCCGTACTTCATAGACGATACCGGTATTTTTTCTTCGCCCCAAATAAAGAGCACCATGGCAAAAATAAGGATGGCCACAATCACGTTCATGATGATACCGCCCAACATGATGATGAGGCGTTGCCAGGCCGGCTTACTGCGAAATTCCCACACTTGGGGTTCCGATTTTAAGGCTTCGGTATCCATGCTTTCGTCTACCATACCGGCAATTTTTACATAACCGCCCAAGGGCAACCAGCCAATACCATATTCGGTATCGCCTTTTTTCTTTTTGAATAAGGAAAACCAAGGATCAAAAAAGAGGTAAAATTTTTCTACGCGGCAACCGAACCAACGGGCCGTAATAAAGTGACCAAATTCGTGTAGTACCACTAAAATACTGAGGGCCAGAATTAACTGTCCGGCTTTAACCCCAACCAGGGTCCAATCGATGGCAAGTAGCATCATGGGTTTAATTCGTGTTTTTTATTTAATCATCAAGGTCGCCATGCGACGGGTTTCGGTATTGGTATGAATATGATCGTCGATACCGGGGGTTTCAATAAACGGCATGCGTTCAAGGCAATCGGCAATGATATCGCTCATTTCCAAAAAGCCAATTTTATTGCGTAGGAAGGCATCCACCACCACTTCGTTGGCGGCGTTTAAAATGCAGGGGGCATTGCCGCCGCGTTCCATGGCTTCGCGGGCCAATTGCAAATTGCGAAAGGTTTTTACATCGGGTGGTTCAAAGGTTAAGGTGCTGGCGTATTTAAAATCGAGGCGTTTGAAGGTAGACGCTAAGCGATTGGGGTAAGCCATGGCATAATGAATGGGGAGCTTCATATCGGGCAAGCCCATTTGCGCTTTCACACTGCTATCGTTGAATTCAACCATCGAGTGGATGATGGATTGCGGATGAATCACCACTTCAATTTGATCGTTGCGTAAGCCGAACAACCATTTGGCTTCAATCATTTCCAAGCCCTTGTTCATTAAGCTGGCCGAATCGATGGTGATTTTGGCGCCCATGGTCCAATTGGGATGTTGCAAAGCATGGTCTTTTTTCACATTCACCAAGAAATTGGTTTTCTTTCCTAAGAAAGGTCCACCCGAGGCGGTGAGAATAATTTTATCGACACTCGCGGGGGCTTCACCCACCAAGCATTGAAAAATAGCCGAATGTTCACTATCTACCGGTACTAAAGACGTGTTGTATTCTTTCACTAAATCCATCACCAATTGTCCGGCTACAACCAAGGTTTCTTTATTGGCCAAGGCAATGGCTTTACCGGCTTTGATACCGGCAATGGTTGAAAGTAAACCGGCATAGCCAACAATGGCGGCCATCAACATATCGTAGTTCCCGGCAGAAGCCACATCCACCAGGGCTTGTTCGCCGCCAAGCACGTCAATGGACGTGCCTGCGAGGGCTTGTTTTACTTGGTTATACGCCGATTCATCGACCACCACCACGGTTTCGGGCTTGAATTCGAGGGCTTGTTCTACCAATAAATCCGCATTGCGTCCTGCAGTTAATACAGTGGCTCTGAACAAGGTAGGATTTTCTCGAATCACGGCTAAGGTTTGGGTACCTATTGAACCGGTGCTTCCGTAAACGGCAATTTGCTTCATGGTTGGCTTAAAGTAAGGCACGAAATTAGTGCATCGGAGGCGATAAAATTCGGAATTCGCATAACTTTCACGATGAGCTTGGAGCGCAAGCCGTAAAAAAAATACCCCGATTCCTCAATTTGTTGTACTTTAGACCCTTGTAGATTTATTTCAACCGATGCAAACAATTTCGAAATTGGTGTTTTTAGCCATAGTGCTGGTGAGTATCAGTACGGCTTGCGTGCGTGAGCGCGACACCCAAATAGACATGGCCAAGGATGTGGTAATTGGCGACTTTGTATACAGCGACGCGTTTTTAATGGCTTGCGACGCCTCAACCAAGAGTTCGGGCGAAACCTTGGCCAATTATAAAACAACCGGCTACTGCGCTGTATTGAGTCACGATACCTTAAGCATGCCCCGCCAAATGGTGATTGATTTTGGCAATACGAATTGCATGTGTAATGATGGTCGCACCCGTCGTGGACGTATTTTAATTTCGTATACGGCCGAACATTTTGCCGATTCAGGGAATGTAATCACCTTCAATTTTGAAAATTACTATGTGAACAATTCGCACATCATGGGTGAACAAACCGTGGTGCATCAGGGAGCAAACCTCCTGGAACAACCCTATTTCAATCAAACCGTGAGTGGTAAATACTTACGGGCCGATACGTCGTTCAAGGATACCGTTCGATTTAACGCAGAACGCGTCATTACCATGGTTTCAGGCAATGGCAGTCCAATGTGGCTCGACGATGCGTATGAAATTACCGGTTCGGCCAGTGGACGTGGTATGAATAACGAATACTTCGCGATGAATATTACGAAGCCTTTGCAACGCCGTGTAGATTGCCGTTATATTACCGGGGGGAAAGAAGATTTGCAACCACAAAGCAAAGCCCTTCGTTTAATGAATTACGGGGAAGGTGATTGCGACAATCAAATTTCGATTGAAATAAATGGTAAACGCTTCGCTTTCGAATTGTAAATTCAAATAAAAAAATCAATGAAAAGTCTGCTACGGCAGACTTTTTTTATACCCTTAAACCCACCGAAGTTGTAATTTTACCTTATGCCGTTCGAACCCTATCTTTTAAACGAAGACGAAGAGAAGAAACTCATATTGCGGGAGTACAGGGCCTTATTGCGGGCTTTGAAACACCGATTAAAAAAAGGCGATAAGAAGTTGGTACGCCGGGCGTTTGAAATAGCGGCCGAAGCGCATCAACACATGCGTCGCAAATCGGGCGAACCTTATATTCTTCATCCTTTGGCGGTGGCTAAAATTGTGGTGGAAGAAATTTCATTAGGGGTTACTTCGGTGATATGTGCTTTATTGCACGATACGGTAGAAGATACCGAAGTAACATTAAAAGATATTGAAATGGAGTTTGGCACTACATGCTCGCGCATTGTAGATGGTTTGACTAAAATTTCGAATGTGGTGGAAACTAAAGACACCACGCAACAAGCGGAAAACTTCAAGAAGATATTATTAAGTTTAGCGGAAGACCCACGGGTGATTCTAATTAAAATTGCCGACCGTTTGCATAATATGCGCACCTTGGAAAGTATGCGGCGCGACAAGCAATTGAAGATTGCTTCGGAAACCACGTATTTGTATGCACCTTTAGCGAATCGGTTGGGTTTGTATGAAATTAAATCGGAGTTGGAAGATCTTTCCATGAAATACACCGAACGGGAGGTGTATGAAGACATTGTTCAGAAACTGAAAGAAACCAAACGCGAACGGACCCGTTACATCAATGAATTCATTAAGCCCATTAAAGAGGAGTTAGAGCAACATAACCTCACCTTCGATATTTACGGTAGACCCAAATCCATCAGTTCGATTTGGAATAAAATGAAAACCAAACACGTATCCTTCGAAGAAGTTTACGACTTGTTTGCCATTCGCATTATTCTGGATACCGACAATGAAAAGGAAGATTGCTGGAAAGTATTTTCCATCATCACCAACCACTACTTGCATAGTCCCGACCGCCTACGCGATTGGCTAAGTGCCCCGAAAAGCAATGGTTACGAAGCTTTGCACACGACGGTAATGGGACCAAATGGCCGTTGGGTTGAGGTTCAAATTCGTACACTTCGAATGAATGAAATTGCCGAGAAAGGCTTGGCGGCACATTGGAAATACAAAGAAGGTGGCACTACGCATGAATCGAAATTGGATGAATGGTTAAAGCATATTCGCGACATATTACAACAACCCGATGGCGGGGCTATGGATTTCATTCAAGATTTGAAACGCGATATTTTCAACGATGAAATTTATACTTACACACCCGATGGGGATGTGCGGGTTTTGCCGGCCGGGGCTACCGCGCTCGATTTTGCATTCAATATTCATTCGGAATTAGGAAAAACTTGCATTGGGGCTAAAGTGAATTACAAATTAGTTCCCTTAAACCATGTATTGAAAAATGCCGACCAAATAGAAATTATAACGTCGAAAAAACAAAAGCCCCACGTCGACTGGTTAAACTCGGTTGTAACAGCCAGGGCCAAATCGAATATCAATTATTTTCTTCGCGAAGAGAAAAGACAAAAAGCGGCCGAAGGGCGAAACACCTTGAAACATCGCTTAGAACAAATGGGTATTGCTTATAATTTGAGTAATTTGAATGAGTTGTGTCGGCATTACAAATTCAGTTCGAGCACCGATTTAGAATATGCCATTGCCATGACGCGGGTTGACTTGAGCGAACTGCGGAAGCTGCGGGTACAAGGCAGTAAAATTCTACCTCCAATTGAAGAGAAAAAAGAAGAAGTAATAGACAAAGCAGCCAATGCTTGGGACAAAGACATGCCGGCCAAGGGCTATGAATTGGTTTTATTCGGTGAACGGAGCGATCAAGTTCAATACAAGTTGGCCTCTTGTTGTCAACCTATTCCGGGCGATGATGTTTTTGGGTTTGTTACCAGTGGCGAGGGATTGAAAATTCATCGCACGAACTGTCCGAATGCCGCCATGCTTTTAGCCAATTATGCCCACCGTGTAGTGAAAGCGAAGTGGGCCAAAAACAAAGAAATCTCTTTCTTATCGGGGGTACGTATTACCGGCTTAGATGATGTTGGGGTAATTCATAAAATTACCAATGTGGTTTCGGGCGAATTGCAAATGAATATGCGCAGTATGAGTCTCGATTCGCACGATGGCTTATTTGAAGGCACCATCATGGTATTTGTGAACCACAAAAAAGAATTAGATGAATTATGCCGCCGTTTAGAAAGTTTAGATGGCATTCATAAAGTCATTCGCCTCGACCAAGTGGATTAAGCCTTTTTATGTGCTTTTGCTTGCCCCCTCACCGGGTCGAGTAAGCCAAACAATAAATGGTGCAAGTATTGATACGTGTATTCGCCGGGTTCTACGATGGTATTGTCGGTTAAACTGGGCAATTTTTTAGAAAAGAATTGTTGATGATGAGCTTCTTCGATGATGGTGGAACTCAATGAATGCGGGTAAGGATAATTGGGGCAATAAGCGTGTATGATTTCGGCTATTTTAGTGCACAATTCTTTATACGGCTTAAACACTTGTTCCTTATTGATTTCCGAAACTTCCTTGACCAAATATGCTTTACTGCTTTCGCGAATTACAATTTCATTCAAACTTTGTTTGTTGAAGTCTACATTGCCGGAATCGTCGGGGAGCTTTTGGGTGAGGAGTTCCAATACCTTGCGGAGTTTATCGCCATGGTCGGGTAAATTACTCACCTGAAAAACCACCAACAACTCCATATACGACCAGTACCAATTTAAAATGTACAACAGCAAACGATGCTTATTTTCAAAATAACGGTATATACCGGCTTCGGTGGTATGAATTTCGGTGGCTAATTTCTTGAAGGTAAAGTGCTCGTAACCCAAAACATGAATGAGTTTGATGGCATGTTGCACAATTTTACGGCCCAATTCACTGCTTTCAGGGTCGCGTAAATACAACTTATCGCTTACTTTAAATGAAATTTGAAAGTTCATAATGCCAACAAACGCAAAATTAAGTCCCTTTTTTATTTGAAGTAGTATTATTATCTATAAACTATTTTTTGGTATTATGAATAATAGCAACACTATCACAGTGTGGGAGAACAATGCGAGAGAACAGGGCGAGGGAATAAAAAAAGCCGCGAAGAACGCGGCTTTTAGCATGGTTTTGGGAACGAGATTACATCAAGGAAACAATTTTGCTTTCGTAGGCAGGCTTTGGAGCAACGCCAACTTGCTTGTGCACTACTTGTCCGTTTTTAATGAACAATACACAAGGAATGCTGGTGATACCAAACTGTACCGATAAATTCGGATTTTCGTCTACATTGATTTTACCTACGGTAATTTTTCCTTCATATTCTTTCGAAAGTGCATCGATGGTTGGCCCGAGTGCGAGACAAGGTCCACACCAAGGAGCCCAAAAATCGAGGACACATAATTTGTTGTTTTGCATTACTTCTGCTTCGAAGTTGCTGTCGGTAATTGTTAGAGCCATGGTATAAAAATTAAGATGATTGCAAAAGTAGTGGTTTTCGGCTTACATGGGTACAATGCCCCATTGGATTTCCTTTATGTTCGATAAGTCTTGAACGAGGGCATCGGTTAACTCAATTTTGCGGAAGCCACTTACCAGCTTTAAGGTGCGTTTTTCTTCAGGCACGTGCACGCGAATGAGCCATTCGGCTTGCCCTTCATGTTGTTGATGTTTTTGTAAGGTTTCTACCACTTGTTGGTTCAATAAGCTCAAGGGCACATCGATGGTAATGCGTTTGGTGAAGAGGCGTTTCACATTATCGAGCACAATGATGCTTTTAATTTTAAACTCAATTTCTTCCGAGTAACTATTCCTTCGTTGGAATTGGCCTTGAATCATCACTTTATTATCGGGCACCAACATATCGCGGTAACGCAAGTAATCGTCGCTGAAGAGCATAAAACCATATTCACCGTGATAATCCACCAACTTAAAACGCCCATACATGGTACCTTTCTTGCTCATCAGGTGTCCCACATCGGTCAAATAACCGGCAATGCGAAGTGGACGTCCTTGGGCTTTTTCGGCATCCAATTCCGACAGGGGAATGAGTCCGTAGTTCTCCATTTCAAATCGAAACGTATCTAAGGGATGCGCGCTCAAATACATACCAACCACATCCTTCTCCCTTTCTAGGGTTTCGGTGAGTGTCCAAGGCGCGGCAGGTGCAATTTTCGGAGCGGCTATTTCGGGCATATCGGCGGCACCAAAGAGGGTTTGTCCCATATCGGGTCCTTGCGATACACTTTGACCATAACGCACAATTTTCTCTAAGCCACTCATATTTTCGCCGGCAGCAATGGCAAAATATTGCGCACGATGCAAATCGGTAAACGAATCGAAGGCGCCGGCCATCACCAAATTTTCCAAGGTCTTTTTGTTGACGGTTCTTGAGTTGGCTCGTTTCACCAAATCGAAAATTGAGGCAAAGGTGCCATTGGCTTCGCGTTCCGCCATAATATCATCTACGGCGGCTTCGCCCACCCCTTTAATGGCCCCCAAACCGAAGCGCACTACACCGCTTTTATTTACACTAAAGCCCTTGCGCGATTCGTTGATATCGGGACCTAACACTTGAATACCCAGGCGTTTACATTCCACCATATACTTGGCAATATCTTCCATATTGCCTTGGGCATTCAACAAGGCCGCCATATATTCGGGCGTATAATTGGCTTTTAAATAGGCCGTTTGATACGCTAAATACGCATAACAGGTTGAATGCGATTTATTAAAGGCATACGAGGCGAAGGCTTCCCAGTCGGTCCAAATTTTTTCGCATTTGCTTAAATCGTGTCCACGTTCCGAACAGCCATTCATAAATTGGGCCTTCATTTTATCGAGCACATCCTTCTGCTTCTTACCCATGGCCTTACGCAAAATATCGGCATCGCCTTTCGAGAAGCCGGCTAATTTCTGCGAGAGCAACATTACCTGTTCTTGATACACGGTAATACCGTAGGTATCGCGGAGGTGTTCTTCCATTTCGGGCAAATCGTACTCGATGGCTTTACGTCCGTGTTTCCGATCAATGAAATCGGGAATATACTCCATAGGCCCCGGGCGATACAAGGCATTCATGGCAATTAAATCTTCAATACAGGTGGGCTGAAGTTCTTTTAAATACTTCTTCATCCCGGCCGAAGCAAACTGGAAGGTTCCTTCGGTATCGCCGCGCTGATAGAGTTCAAATGTTTTTAAGTCGTCGAGTGGAATGGTATCGATATTGATATCGGTGCCATGATTTTGTTTAATGAGCACCAAGGCATCGCGAATGATACTCAAGTTGCTTAATCCGAGTACGTCTATTTTAATGGCACCGGCCTCTTCCACCACATTACCCGAAAATTGGGTAACGTACAAGTCAATGTCTTTTTGCTTGCAAAGGGGCATAATTTCCATCAGGTCTTTTGGACCAATAATGATACCCGCAGCATGAATACCGGTATTCCGCACCGTTCCTTCTAATTTTTCAGCTTCGTGTAAGACTACACTGCGCAAATCGGAACCGTTATAATGTTCTTGCAGTTTGATGATATTCTGTACATCTTCGGGAGGAACACCTTCCCGTTTTTTCAAATCGTCGATGGTTACATGCAATACATCGTTCAACGAAGTGCCGGGTTTATCGGGCACCAATTTGGCCAACATATTACTTTCTTCCAAAGGCAAATCCATTACACGTGCCACATCTTTGATACTACTTTTGGCCGCCATGGTACCATAGGTAATGATATGCGCCACCTGATTTCGACCGTATTGATTCACTATATAATCCACCACTTTTCCGCGACCGATATCATCGAAATCGGTATCGATATCGGGCATGGACCGACGTTCCGGATTTAAAAAACGTTCAAAGAGGAGGTTATACTTCATGGGGTCGATATTGGTGATACCGATGCAATAGGCCACCACAGAACCGGCGGCCGAACCGCGGCCCGGACCAACGACTACCCCCATGCGTTTCGACGACATAATGATATCGGACACAATCAGGAAGTATCCGGCAAAATCCATTTTTCGAATTACGCCTAATTCAAATTTGAGGCGTTCATCGAGTTCGGGAGAAAGGATGGTGTATTTCGCTTTAGCGCCTTCGTAGGTTAAAAATTCGAGGTAATCGATTTGTTCTTTAAATGGCGCGGGCAATGGAAAGTTCGGCAACAACAAATCGTTGGCCACATTCACAATATCAATTTTCCCTACAACATCGTTGGTATTATCGATGGCTTCGGGCAAGTCGGCAAACAAATCGGTCATTTGTTGGGTCGACTTAAAGAAGAATTGATTGTTGTAGAAGGCGAAACGGCTGTTTTTATTGTTCGCATCGTCGTCGGCGAACTCTTTCATTTTCGGGGTACTTTGTTTTTCGCCCGTGTTCACACACAATAAAATATCGTGGGCATTGCTGTCTTCTTCTTCCACATAATGGGAATCGTTACTGGCAATAATTTTTACGTTGTACTTCCGCGCCAAGCGAACCAAATCTTCATTCACTTTAATTTGATCGGGAATATCGTGTCGTTGTAATTCCACATAATAATCTTCGCCAAAAATATCGAGCCACCATTTGAATTCTTTTTCACCGGCATCGAAGCCTTCGCGTAAAATAGTTCTGGGAACGGAAGCCCCTAAACAACAAGTGGTAGCAATTAAGCCTTCGTGGTATTTTAAAATCAACGATTTATCGATACGTGGATACTTACTGTAAAGCCCTTCGGTATAGCCCAAAGAACACAACTTGATTAAGTTTTTATACCCTGTGCTGTTTTTCGCCAACATCAGTTGGTGGTAACGAACATCCTTTTGCTCTTTCGTGAATTGTTGTTTGGTGCGGTCTTCTACCACATAAAACTCGCAACCTACAATAGGCTTAACCAATAAGTTCCCGTTCGCATCTTTATATTTCTTGGCTTCCTTTACAAAGTCGAACACCCCAAACATGTTACCATGATCGGTAATGGCCATGGCCGGCATTTGATCGGCAACGGCTTTTTTGAAGAGTTTTTTAATACTGGAAGCCCCATCGAGCAGGGAATATTGGGTATGATTATGGAGGTGTGAGAATTTCATAACTAAAAAGGATGCCGAAGTTACAATAAGGGCAAAACACTCCGATTGAAAGTTATAAACAGGGGTGTTTTAAGAAAATCGACGCTAAATCGGGCTTTTTTATGCTAAAAAATGACTTTTTACCTCAAAAAACAGGTAAAACCGAATGGAAATAGTAATTTAACACAAGTGAAACACTTAACATTCCCTAATTAGGGCTTGCTTTTGTATCTTTGCATCACATTTTAAACCACCGTCCTCTATGAAATTAGTCAAACATATCGGATTATCGGTGCTGTTCGGCTTGCTTTCGCAAGTGGTAATGGCACAAGGCGAGGCGGCATCACGCTCCCTACCCTTAGCACCGAAAGATCCTCAACCATCCTTATATAGTCAGTTTAACTCGGGTGTAAAATCCGCTGAAACCGACAAAAGCGTAAAGGTTAATTCTGTTATCATTCCTAAATCGGAAGTAACGGAAGACATTCAAAAGCGTTTGGTAAAGCGAGAAGCACCCAAAGCCGTTGAAATAGAAGAAAATTGCAGTCCCATTGAAACCATGTTCGATTGGGTTAAAGACAAGTATGCCACCATTTTGAATGTTATGCCCGGTCAAATTTCGAATGTGATGTTGTACAAATTCATTGAAGAATGGTATGGTACGCGTTATCGGATGGGTGGGACTACCAAAAGTGGCGTTGATTGCAGTGCCTTCGTACAGCATTTGTATCAATATGTATTTCAACAACCTTTATTAAGAACCGCCGGTATGCAATTTGAGTCGAGTACTCAAATTATAAAAAACATGAGCGATTTGCGCGAAGGGGATTTGGTATTCTTTAAAATAAACTCTTCTCGCATTACCCATGTAGGCGTTTATTTAAGAAATAATTTTTTCGTACATTCTTCTTCCAGCAAAGGCGTGTCTATTGCTAGTTTGCAAAGTAATTATTGGCAGAAATATTTTGTGGGTGGTGGTCGAGTAGAAAATAAATAAACAATCTTTTTTTATAAATGAAAACGCTTCCTAACCGAAGCGTTTTTGTTTTTAATGGCATAACGTATTGGCTATTCCATTTTTGAATTTTGCCCGGATTATCTTACCCCTTTTTCATCTTTTCATTGGTCGATAATTAAGTTCTCTTTATCGTAAAAAAAACAAATCAACTAACGATGCCTTAAACATATACGTATGATACAATAACATGCCTCATAGATTTATTTTTGCGAAGAAGCTCTCGGTATTTCAAGTAATATTAATGGTGATTGGGTTAAGCGGGGGCATTTATTTCCTGTTGCGAAATCAATTTGAAAATAAAATTGGTCCTTCACAACCCACGGCCGTTAGCAATGACAAACTCAACACCCTTCGTAACCATCAATACAAATACACCCGTCCACTAATTGCTTTCGATTTAGACAAGGAATCGGAGAATTTAATGCCGGTGAAAGAACGGTTGTCGAGTATAATTGAAGAAAGTAAAACCAAAGGTGATTTATTTGAAGCCTCGATTTACTTGCGCGATTTGGAAACCGGCGAGTATGTTTCCATCAATAATGATTTACCCTACCATCCGGGCAGTTTAATTAAGGTACCCATGTTGATGTATTATTTACATGAAGGGGAAGAAAACCCCAAGATACTCGACATGCCATTGACCCTAAAAAGCGGAACGGGTATGCCTTCGCAAAGTTTCAACGATAAACAAATTGCTTACGACAAGCCTTATACCATTCGAGAATTATTAAAATTCATGGCCGCTTATTCCGACAATAGGGCTACTGCCTTGTTGAATATGAATTGTTATGTACCTAAATTCAAACAAGTATTTTCCGACTTAGGTCTACAGGAACCCGATGTAACGGATACGAATTTCGCCATGACGGTAAAGGACTATTCGGTGTTTATGCGGGTATTGTATAATGCAACTTATTTGAATGCGAAAAATTCAGAATATGCCCTTACCCTATTAACCGAGAGTTCTTTTCAAGAAGGCATTGTAAGTAAATTACCCGCCGGCGTAACCGTAGCGCGTAAGTTTGGTGAAATGTTCAAAGAACAAAAACGCGAATTGCATGAATCGGGTATTATTTATTGCAAGAACAAACCGTATATGCTCATTGTGATGACGAAGGGATACAACCCCCATCAATTAGCCGGTTTTATTGGCAATATTTCCGATACCATTTTCCACTTTTTTTGCGTGTAAGCAGTTATTCTTCATCCACCAGAAAAGAAGTGGAAGAACGAAGGTTTACATCCACCAATCGGAATGTATCCAGTCGTTTTTTATTGGGGCGATTCGATTCCATATAATTTGACAATTCGAGGGTACAACCATTGATTTCCAAATTCCGATCGAGGAGGCAACGCATATCAATACCAATGGCATTGTCTTTGCGTTCTCGAGCCAACTGGATTCGCTCATGCACCTTGGCCGCCAACGTTTTATAACGACTACCATACAATAATTCTTTAAACAGGTTATCGCTACACATGATATCGACGGCATGAAAGCCGTCATCCATCGGCAGAATGGCTTCGATGCGAACATTTTTGTGTGCGAACTTAGCATCGATGCGTGCAATATAGAGACATTCTAAAATAATGTTAGTGTCTTCGGCAACCTCCACACCGGGCATTAAAATTTTGGGATTGTCGTACCAAGGGTCGGTACGTTCGGTGTAGCGGAGGAATTCATAAAAATTAGACATAAACAAAAGGTCGGTATTCAACCATCCGTTGGCGGTACGTTTGTTCCCAAAACTACCTACACTATAAGGAATAGGACGACCATGGGTTGATTCGTAATTTTGAATTAATTGTAAGTATTGCCAAAAAGTAGAAACGGAGATTTGTTCGCCAAGAAAATACTCGTAATATAAAAAGGAAGTATAAACGGTATGTGGCATATCCAATTCCAAAAAAACATCAATAGAGGGGGTGCGTTCCAAAAGGGCCGTTTGCAATAATTGCTTGGGGGTTTTGACCGGGCTCAGGAGGTATTCTTCGGCTAAACGGGTGAGGCGAAGCACACATTGTTGTACCATTTCGGGGTAGAAATGATCTTCATAGCCTAAACAACGCAGGGGGTCGGTGAATTTGGGAGAGCCGGACGGAAGCCCTAATTGATTCAAAATACGATTTTCGGCCGCCAATACTTCCTGCCCTAATTTTGAATTAATGGTCAGGGTATCGTCGTGATTAAAACGTTGTGCCAGTAGCCAAAACTGTTGTAACTGCGCAATTAATGCCTTGTGAAAAGGGCTTGAAAAGGGCTTTACCATGGTGTTTTTGATTATCATACAGCAAAGGTCTCTACCGGGTACGCAGTGAGTGTACGTAGTGCAACGAGTTAATGGACTGAAAAAAACCGTTTAAAATGGCTATTTTTATTAAAAATTCCTTGTTTTTGACAAAAACTCATTACCTTTGCCGTCCAAAATTTAAAGGACAGTCATGCCCACTATTCAACAGCTTGTAAGAAAAGGACGCACTATTATTCGTGCCAAATCAAAATCGCGTGCCCTCGATGCATGTCCGCAACGTCGCGGTGTATGTACTCGTGTATACACTACTACGCCTAAGAAGCCAAACTCGGCTTTGCGTAAAGTAGCCAAGGTTCGCTTAACCAATAAAATTGAGGTTATTGCCTATATTCCGGGTGAAGGACACAATTTGCAGGAACACTCGATCGTGTTGATTCGCGGTGGTCGTGTGAAGGATTTACCGGGTGTACGTTATCACATCGTTCGTGGTAGCCTCGATACTGCCGGTGTTAAAGACCGTAAGCAAAGCCGTTCTAAATACGGAACTAAGCGCGAAAAAGTAAAAAAATAAATTTTAAACTCGGTGCGGTGGCAGAGTAAAGTGACTCACACTTGAAGACATTCTGTTTGCCGGCCATAAATTCTAAACAATGAGAAAGCAACAAGCTAAAAAAATCCCTCAGGCTCCGGATCCTAAATTCGGAGACACTTTGGTAACCCGTTTTGTAAACTGCATGATGTGGGGTGGTAAGAAAAGTACCGCTTTACGTATTTTCTACGATGCCTTAGACAAAGTAGAAAAAACAACCAGCGAACCCGGGTATGATGTATGGAAACGCGCTATGGCCAATGTGGCTCCAGGCGTAGAGGTAAAGAGCCGTCGTATTGGTGGTGCTACTTTCCAAATTCCTACAGAGATTCGTCCTGATCGTAAAATTTCGTTGAGTGTTAAATGGTTGATTCGTTATTCACGCGAACGCAATGGTCGTACAATGGCAGACAAGCTGGCCAACGAGATTGTTGCTGCGTCGAAAGGTGAAGGTAACGCCGTTAAGAAAAAGGATGATACGCATCGTATGGCTGAAGCCAACAAGGCTTTCGCTCACTTCCGTGTATAAGTATTTTAATGAATATTGTGATGAAACGTCTGCCATATGGCAGACGTTTTTTTTTGCACGGATTAAAACAGATTTTGGAGAGGATCAGGATTGGCAGAATGGGCAGGATTAAATAGACTCGCTTTCGCTTCGTTACTCCTATGAAAAAAAGTAGTGTTGCGGAGTAGTTTATAAATTTCCTTCGAAGGAACGTGCGCTTTGGCACGTCCCTTGTCTGGATGTATTTGTTTTCTCACTGCAATTATACT
>JBPCSZ010000027.1:0-8146 GCA_051006655.1 Chitinophagaceae bacterium | reverse complement strand
GGAATACTATGAATGTGCCAGTTTTTCATGCAATTCTTTTATGTATTGAAACGAATGCAACAAGCGACTACCATACCAACTAAACATTTCGCCATCCACCAACTCCACCTTTGCCTTGGGCACTAAAGATTGATAATGTTTAATATGTTTTGTTTTGAATGGAAAAGGTTCACTCGATAAAAAAATCAAATCGGGATTAAGCGCTACAATTTGTTCAGCATTCAATTCCGGATAACGATTTTCTTGCAATACATTTTGCCAACCGGCCAAGGTCAACATAGTATCTATGAAGGTTTGTTTTCCGGCCGCCATGATTGGTTTTTCCCAAATCAAATACAATACACGATGAATTGCTGCAGGCTTTTTTAATTGTCCCGATAAATACTGTAATTGTTCTATCAATTCACGCGCCATCTCAACCCGTCGTGTGAGTTGCCCCACCATATCGATCATATCTAAGGCATCTTGAAACGTAACAATATCAGAAACATATACAGTACAAACATCGCGCAACGCTTCAATTTGTTGTTGTGTGTTTTCTTCTTTATTGGCAATAATTAAGGTTGGATTCAATTGCTTAACAATATCCAAATTAATGGTTTTGGTACCTCCTACCCTGGTTTTCGATTTAAACCAAGTTTTAGGATGAATGCAAAATTTGGTAATGCCAACTACTTCTTCTTCTAAACCTAATGAATACAATAATTCCGTTTGAGACGGCACTAAAGAAACAATACGCAACGGGCTAATGGACTTCATGATTCGAATTAAAATGCGATTTATACAACAAGACAACTACAGCTAAAAATAAAATGGATACGGGAAACAAGGAATTTTCTAAAGCCAGTCCCCAAGGCGTTTTCCGATATACAAAATGACAGGCGGCATCGAACATACACAATAGTAAATAAGCCCAAACAGCCCATTTATGTTTTATGGTGATAAAAACCCATACCAAGGTATAAACCAATAAAAACCAAGGTCGGTAATGATACAACGTAAAACCGGCATAGTCGGCATAAAATGTATAGAACGAAAAGGCCATAAATAATACATGGCAAATAAGTATAACAGGAAAAATATAACGTTGAATGGATGGCATATGAATTAAGACGCATCTTGCAAAACAGAATCTTGTTTATTGCTTTTGCGTGCTTTTTTACGTGAATTGACAAATAAATCGCTGAACTTATTAAACACTTTTCGGTAGGAAAGTCCGGCCCCACTTTTGGTATAGTTCTCACCATCCACATCCATACTGTTTGTACGGTAGGCATTGGCACGGAAACGACCATCTTCGGAAATTAAAAATTGGGCTTTGAAATCACCACTCATTAAACTGCCGGTAGCCTTGCCGGTTTGGTCTTTCGATACATCCACACTATTACCAAAATCCACCACAATTCGATCGTTCAATAAACGTGTCGATACATTTACTTTGAATTCATTGCGGGTAGTGCTTTGCGATTCAATGCCGGTAGACTTATACCCTAAGTTAACCGAAATGGTATTTAAGCCGGTTAGTTTCTGAATTAGATTGGTGACTTCCGACGACACGGCACCACTAACCATATCGGAAACTGTAGACATATAATTCCGATTACTCATAGAACCGGCCAACCCATCGGAAGCTTTAAATTCACCCAGCAACAATAATATACCCGACTGAGTAATAAGTTCTTGTTCGTTGTTCCGAATTTGTTCTAAACGGGTATAAGCCGTTGTTCCAACAGCCCGATTGTCGGGTTGTGTAATATCGAATTTAATATCGGGTGTAGATAATGAACCTTTTAAAAACAAGGAAATTAAGGTAGCATAAGAACGTTTAGCTTCCGTTAAATCCGATTCGTCTAAACTTGAAGCCTGAGCCGAAACCAAGGGGTAGAGTGGCAATGGTTTAGGTAAACGATACAAGGCTTTCACATCCATTAAGGCATCGAAGGCATCGCCGTTCCAAGTAATTTTACTTTTTTCATCAATGGCAAATTCACGCGGAATTAAACCGCGGAAATTAAAGAGATATTTCCCCTCGGTAATTTCATATGTCCCAAACATGTTCAAGGAATTCCCTAAATCGAGATTCAATTTTAAAGCCCCATTCCCTTGGGCTATAATTTCTTCCCCGGTATTTTCATCCAATACAATATACGCCACCGCATCGGGTGTGGCATCAATATTCATATTGAGTTTGAAATAATTCGGTGTACCATCCTCTTCTTCCTCTTGGCTCTTTCCCACCTTGGCAAAGGTTACATAATCGTAAGTAGACGCATCGCCCGATGAATTAATAGGCAAATAAAACTTGGTACCTTTTAATGGACGGGCATCAATATCGGCAGTAATATCATCTAAATAACCGTAGAGTTTCGCATCTAAGCGAGAAGGCACATAACCATAAAATAAATCGCCGGTAAATTGATTGGTATTTAAACACAAAAAATTCAATGACTTGATGGTAAAATCCAAGTACATGTCCGAAAAATTATGATGTGTAATTCCCCCACGAACAAAGGCCTTATAGGTTGGGCCTCGTTCATCGACAAGCGTCATATCTTTCATTGAAATTTTCCGATCGTCGAAAACGAAGGATGCTTCCGGCGAAGTATACCGAGTGCCTAAGAACAATACTTTCAAGGCTAAATCTTTCACCAATAAATTACCTGCAATATGCGGATTTCCCAAATTGCCATTCACGGTTAAACGCCCCGAAGCCGCCCCTTGCAGACCTTGAATGTATTCATCTAAAAATTCACCAACAGCATCAATGGGTAATTGATCGGCCTTAGCTTGCATATCAATTAAACTATCTTTCAAATTTATACGGCCAAACACTATCGCTTCATTCCCTTGACGAAGGATACGTGTATTGTCTATCACTTCCAAGGTTTGATCTTGCACATTGTATTGGGCATCAATGAACAATTTTCCTAATTCAGTTTCGTTGATAAAAATTTCTTTTTCTGAAAAACACTGCAATTGCAATTCCGGTTTTTCTGAATATCGAAGTAAATTTAATTTGCCGGTTAAACGACCATGTATTTTAATATCATCGAGGCCCAAATAGGTACTAGCCCCTTCCAAATCTAACTGTTTAAAATCAACAACAATATCCTGATGCGCAGGCGCTTTCGAGTTAATCGAAATAAATTGTTCCCCACTTTGAATGCGAAAATCTTGAATCCGAATATCATCGCCAATCACCACATCATGATTACTAAAGAGTTCCCAACGATCGTTTTTAATACTGATGGTGGAGGGTAATAAATTCACAAACAAGCGATCGTCGAAGGCCGTGGCTTTTACATTCAAAGAGGCTTCCCCTAAGAGGTCGTTGATACTTTGAGAAATCAAACTTAAACTGGCGGTATCATCGGCCATCACCGAATTAATTTGAAACGACGGAATAATTACATCGTTGTTGTAAGTAACTACGCCACAATTCGCATTCAAATCGAAACTTTCAAAATCGCCCGCACTCACCAAATAAAAATCAGCCAACTTGAATTCCTTATAACCAAACGATGGGATATTGGCATCGAGCGATAAGTGTTGTTGGTCGGTATTTAAAGCCCCTGTTATAAAAATATCATTCAAGTGATGAAAATCGCGGTTGAATATTTGAAGCAAACTATCCACTTCTTTTAACTGCACATTAAACGTAAAATCAGCACGGGTATCTTGTGCCGGTTTCACAATAAAATCGGGCAAATAATGGTAGAGATACATTTTGACGGTATTGGGCAATTCCGTCATATTAAAACGCCCACGCAAATCGGCATCGGCCAAAGCACTTTTTAAACTAATTATTTTTTCAGTGCCGGTTTCGAGGGCTTGTAAATAAATATCATCGGCATTATAGGTTTCATCGAGCGTTTTCAATACCAAGCGTTTAATATGGGCACTGCCTCTAAAATGATCGATATCGTTGCCGGTGAATTCCATGCGGGCGAAACACGTCATGGTCATAGCCTCATTCACCAAGCCTAATTTCTGCAAGTCGACATTAACCACTTGTGTTGCAAAATCGTACGAGGGTTCTTTGCCACTCAAATCAACCTTCCCATTGAAATCGACATTAAACAACGGGTCGCGTGCCACAAACAAACCATCAAATTTCTTATTCGAAAACAAGCCATTAATTTTCATGTTGCGGTACGTGGTTCCCGCATAACGAATACCTTGAATATCGGCATCTAATCGGGTATTCAATTCGCTAATATCGAAGCCTTTCCCAGCAATAGTGCCCGATGCATGCAAAGCCCCTAAATCGCTTTGCTTCAACAATACTCCCAATTGCAAGCCATCGGTTTTGAAGCTTCCTTTATACTCCGGTATTTTCGGATAAAAATTCATGCTCAAATTCATGTCCGCATTGCCTAAATTGGTGAGTAATTTTCCCTTCACCGTAAAATCTTGCGCTCGACCAATATAGGTTCCGGCATACACTATATTTTTCCATTGATCCCAAGCTACCGCATTGGTTCTGGTTTGTGGAATGAGTTTATTGATATCGGCCCCACTAGTACGAAGGGGTTCCGCCGTCACATTAAAAATGGTTTTATCAATATCGGGTAAGCCTACCACTTGGGCACTTCCTTTGAAATAAGAAGCCGAAGCCGCCAATTCAATTTGAGGCGCTACCAAATTCGGAATCGTTCCCATGGCTTCGCCCGAAACATCAATCGTGATAGGATATTCGTTTAATATGGGAGCGAAATAACCCACATCCAACGAGGATACTTTCGAATGCTTCAAACGAGCATGCAAAGTTACTTGATCGATAAATTCATTAAAGGCATGAAAATTCTTATAGCGCAATTCAAAATAATCGCGCAATTCCGAATGGTTGGTTTTCAAATATAAGTCGGACAATTGCGCTTGAATTTGCGACAGTTTCACCTCGGCCCGCATCGATTCAATATTTAAACCACAACGTTCATGGGCCGACAAATGATCGATGGTACTAAAAATCGTATCGGCCACCAAACGGGTATTCTTCAATACCATATTGATATCTTTCACCCGCAAATGGTCCTCATCAAATTCACCTATCCGAACATTATCAGTATCGTTTTCGTATTGAAAAGAAGCCCCTTTTAAGGTTAACTCGTTTAATTCAAAACGGAATAAATCCGGATTGAACGGTGTACCCCATTCCGTAGTATCATCAGGGGTTAAATCTTCCGGTTTGCCCCCCTCATAATTTCGATATAAAACATGCGGTTGGTCGAGCATTAAAGAAGCAATAGCCACGTGACTATGCGCCAAATCGAATTGTTTGGGTTTCAATTGCAAGGCGTCTAATTCCACATGATAATCTTCGCCACGCCACGCATCATCCATAAAAAAATGAATACGCGCTAAATCCACTTGTTTCAAATCGATATTTGGACCACCACCCGATTTTTTACTTGGCGTTTTGGTTGTTAAGGTATCTTGATTGGAACTAGCGCCCGACGAAAAAGCCTCCGCAATGAAATCGAAATTCCAACGGCTGGTATCGGCACCGCGTTTCATATACACCCAAACATCATTCAATTCAAGCGAATGAATAACCGCCTTATTCGATGAATTGGTAGCCAAGCCTAGCAGCTCGTTGGTACGAATGGAAAGTCGGCCCACATAAGCCAAGGTATCTTTTTGTTGATCTTCAATATACACCCCGCCAATATGCAAACGATTGAAGAGCCCCAATTCAAAATGGTCTACGTTTACTTTAGTTTGTAATTTCTTCGAGAGATAGTCGGCACTCTGATTCACCAACCATTGTTGAATAGCGGGTAAAGTAATTAACCATGCTGCTAAAAGCAACAAGACTACAACACCCAAAAAGATGCCCATGAGCCATTTAATAAGCCTACTTACCACAAGCTCCAAAAATACGCCCTAAATAGTGCTCCCACAAGGAAATACACGCATTTTAGCCGTAACTTTAACCCATGAACAGGCTTAAATTCATGTTATTCACCCTTATTGTTGGCATTACATGGGGGTCTTGCAAGAAAAAACCCATGGCCGGCTTGGGTGGGAATGCCCTCATAGTGGCACGTTGCCAACATCATGGCAGCAGCATCGACAGTGCTACCGTGTATATCAAATACAATAGTTTAGAAGCGGTGGCCTTAGGCGAATATAACCAAGCTCTTCCCTTAAGCAAAGACAGCAATAACCTGTATACAGCACAATTCAAGGGATTGAAGCCGGGAGAATATTATTTATTCGCGCAAGGCTGGGATCCTTCCATTTCGAATAATGTGAAAGGTGGAGTGCCTTTTACCATTGAAAAAGAAGAACAATTCAATCTTGTGATTCCGGTAACGGAAGTGCATTAATACTAGTCAATCACCTCCATTTCATCCACCACCCATTTCGCGCCACCAAACTTTTCAATAATGAATAAGGTGTAACGAATATCGAGGGTGATATTCCGGCACAAATTGATATCGTATAAAATATCGCTCATAGTGCCTTCCCAAATTCGATCGAAATTGGTGCCAATCAATTCGCCACGGGCATTGAATACCGGACTCCCTGAATTACCCCCGGTAGTATGATTCGAGGCCAAGAAAGCCAATGGCACCGTGGGTTTCCCATCCACCTCAATGGCATAACGACCATAATCTTTAGCTTGATGCAAGGCTATTAATTTTTCAGGCATGTTGAATTCTTCTACATTGGCATTGTGTTTACGCACCGCCCCATCGAGGGTAGTAAAATAACGGTAGTTCATGCCATCTTGGGGCGCAATGCCTTCCACTTTACCATACGAAACGCGCAAGGTTGAATTCGCATCGGGATAAAACGCTTGTCCTTCTTTATACGCCATCAAGGCTTGCATGTATTGGCCGTATAAAGCGGTCAATCGACTTTGATGCCCACGCAAGGTTGGTAATAACTTCTTTTGTTCACCATCGTAATACACATAGGCCATATAGGCCGCATCCTTGGTTAAAGCCACGTTCAACTCCTTAATGGATTTAAATTTCATCAATTCCTCTGGATGGGTAATTAAACTTTGGGCATACATATTACGAATGAACTCGGGCGAACTGAACGGATTCGATTGAATATCGTTGGCATATATACCATGCAATTCACGCGTAATTTTCTCGTCGGTACTCAAATTTATTGAAGTTAAAAATTGCATCAATTCATCGCGGTACTTTTTCACACTGTCCATCGAAATTAAGGTATCGCAAGCCTTTTGTAAATTCACCAAAACACTGCCTTTCTTCAACACTTCCGAGGCCCATATCGCTTCGTTCAAATATTCATAATGCTTAATAATAGGCATTTGACGTTGGTACACGCCCGATAAACTATCTAATACTGAACCATACAATAAATTTCGATTGTCATCGGACTTAACCCATTGCATGAAAGCTAGTTCTTCATTTTTCTTTTTATCGACGGCCTTGTTCAATTGAAGTCCCAACAACTCCCCTTTCCATTTCTTGTAATAATTCGCAATGCCGGCTTGCTTCGCGGCATATTGAATGAATGTTTTTTCCGAAGCGGCCATATCGGCATCCATAATCGACAAACGTTTTTCGCGCAACTTGATGCGGGCCGGATCCAATACAGTCATCACTTCCTTCACCCCATCGGCACTTAAATATTCCGAGGTACGTCCCGGAAAACCATACACAAACGAGAAGTCACCTTCCTGAACCCCTTGTATATTTATTTTAATGGAACGACGCGGTATAAAAGGCAAGTTCTCTTTCGAATACGCAGCCGGTTTATTGTCCTTTCCGGCATAAATGCGGAACAAACCGAAATCGCCGGTATGCCGTGGCCATGCCCAGTTGTCGGTATCGCCCCCAAATTTACCAATGCCATTCGGCGGGAAACCCACCAAGCGGATATCGGTGAATTTCTCCATCAAAAACATATAAAACTTATTGTCTGAAAAAAACGATTTCACCAAGGTTTCATACCCCGAAATCTTTTTGGTTTCCTTTTCCAAACGGGCAGCATTTTGTTGTAAAATGCGGGTTCGCGTGGTATCGGCCATGCCGGCAGTTATACCGCTTTGCATGGCTTCGGTTACATCGTCGATGCGAACAATAAAAGTTACGCTTAAGCCGGGACAAGGCAATTCCTCGCTTTGGTTCTTAGCCCAAAAGCCTTTCAACAAATAATT
>JBPCSZ010000026.1:0-5317 GCA_051006655.1 Chitinophagaceae bacterium | reverse complement strand
ACCGAACTTCGGTCTTTTTTCATGCGTTCAGCCACTTGTTCTTGCGTAAGGTTACATTCGCTCATCAGGCGTTTGTAGGCTAAGCCAATTTCGATGGCATTCAGGTTTTCGCGTTGTAGGTTTTCCAACAAACCCATTTCCAACATTTCTTGGTCGTTGGCGGTGCGAATGTAGGCGGGGATATCGGTTAAGCCGGCCAATTTCGAAGCTTTGAAACGGCGTTCACCCGAAATGAGTTTAAAGTGCTTATTATCTAACTTAACTACGGTAATCGGTTGAATGATATCGTGTAGTTTGATGGATTCGGATAATGCTTGTAATGCCGCTTCATCGAAATCGCGGCGGGGTTGTTTGGGATTGACTTCAATGGAACTTAATGGAATGCGGGTAATACTACCCACCAATACATCTTCGTTCTCGTTGCTTTGTTTGCCGAACGAATTCACTTCCTCTTTAATGTTGCCGAGTAAGGCACCGATGCCTTTGCCAATTTGTGCTTTTGTATTGGGTTTACTGCTCATTTTCTTCGTCGATTTCGATTATTTTATCGGCATTTTTGATTTTGGTTAAATCGTTGCGTTGGAGAATTTCGCGGGCTAAATTCAAATAGTTGACGGCTCCGGTCGATTCGGCATCGTACATCAAAACCGGTTTTCCTAAACTGGGGGCTTCTCCTAAGCGGGTATTGCGATGAATGATGGTATGAAATACGGAATCGTTGAAATGATTTTTAACTTCTTCAACCACCTGATTCGATAAACGTAAACGGCCGTCGTACATCGTCATTAAAATACCTTCAATGGCCAAGCGATTATTCAAGCGCGATTGAACAATTTTAATGGTATTCAGTAATTTACCCAAGCCTTCCAAGGCAAAGAATTCGCATTGAACCGGAATAATTACACTATCGCTAGCCGAGAGGGCATTCACGGTAATGAGGCCTAAAGAAGGTGAACAATCGATGATAATAAAATCGTAATCGTTTCGAATTTCTTCTAGAACATGTTCCAATTTCTTTTCTCGGTTCGGATGATTGATTAATTCAATTTCCGCTCCTACTAAATCGAGGTGTGATGGGATAATAGATAAATTGGGGCTTTCCGTTTGGAGTATAACTTGTTTAGCCGGGGTTTCGTTCACTAAACAATCGTAAACACTGAGTTGTATATTGCGTAAATCGAAGCCATTGCCGGTGGTGGCATTGGCTTGCGGGTCGCAATCGACCAATAAGGTTTTAAAATCGAGTACGGCCAGGCTACAAGCGAGGTTAATGGCGGTAGTTGTTTTCCCTACACCGCCTTTTTGATTGGCTATGGCAATTATTTTTCCCATCGTTCACAAAAATGCCTCGAATTAATGGGAAAATGAATTTTTTTTATACACCGAAGGGGTTGTAAAACTGTTAATCTTTATGTGGATACTCAAAATATGGTCCGCTTTATTTCGGGAATTCCCCTCATTTTTGCGGCATGCTAGATGCGGAATGGGACGAAAAAATGCCGGGAACTGAGCTCGATCGTTTGTTAGCACAGGGTTGGTACAGAATGGGATTGTCGGTATTTACTTCCGATTTTATTGATTTTAATGAAAAATACTACCGCACCATTTGGCTTCGTTACGATTTAACTGAGCCCATTTTTGGTAAAACTTGGCGCAAATTGTTGGGGAGAAATAAAGGATTTCGATTGGTTTTTTCGGAAGCCACCCATACGGAAGAGCAAGCGTATTTATTTCGAATTTACCGAAATGCCATGTCGTTTGAACCGGCCCATTCTATTGAACATTTGTTATTCGATGGTTTCGATGATTCTTTCAATCCGTTTCAAACCATGCAAGTTTGTGTTTTCGATAAGGAAAAACTCCTCGGGTGTTCTTATTTCGATTTGGGAGAAACATCGGTTGCCGGTATTTCATCGTTTTACGATCCGGCTTATCAGTCTTGTAGTTTGGGCATTTTTCTCATTTACTGTCAAATGTTGTATGTGCAACAACGTGGCTTCCGATTTTATTATCCCGGCTATTTTATCCCGCATTATTCGCATTTCGACTATAAGCTACGCATTGCCAAACAGGCACAATATTTCTATCATCCGCGGGATAAAAAGTGGATGAGTATGCAGTTTTGGGAAGATATACCCCTCCCGCTTCCCTTACGTTAATCGCTTTTTACAATCAAAATTGCCCTAGTTGGTGTCAATTTATTGCTTGAATTGTATAAAAACGTATATTCACTCCAACGAAAATTGAATTCATCCCATCTCTATGTTTATGAAAAAGGTATTTTTATTACTTCTTGTGTTAGTGTGTACGTATTCGGCTTGGGCCCAGCCGGCATCCTCTTATATATACACAACCAATCCGTCGGTGGCTTGTGAACCCCTCACAACAGCCACTACACTTTTTAGTTCGGGCAACGACGATCAAGCCTCCGGCTTAACAGCCATTGGTTTTTCGTTTAGTTTCGCCGGTATTCCTTATACCCAATTCAGTGCTTCAACCAATGGTTTAGTTTGTCTAGGTTCAACCACGGTTACTACATGGACCAATACATTTCCCGGTAATCAGGGGACACTACCTGTTTTAATGCCGTTTTGGGATGATTTATACACGGCCGGAAACGGATTGCGTTATCAGGTATTTGGTACAGCGCCCAATCGTAAATTGGTAATAGACTGGGAGGTCACGAATTGTTGCGTTGGTGGTACGCCCGATAAACATTTTCAAGTTTGGTTATATGAAACTTCGAATGTGATACAGTTTGTGTACGATTATGGGGCCAATATTAATTCCTCCACTATTGGTGTTGCAAGCTCTACTACGGAATACCATAGCGTAACGTCTACTTCACATACAACAAGCACCTCAGTTGTCAATAATAACAATAATACATGGCCATTAACGGGGCGTTCTTATATATTTTCGCCACCATTGCCTTGTACGGGGACCCCAAGTGCCGGAACAGCTACGGTAAGTCCTAATCCACCTTGCCCCAATGCCAACTTTCAACTATCCTTAACGGGAGCTACAGTTGCCACCGGTTTAAATTATCAGTGGGTAAGCTCAAGCAACGGAGCCCCCGGCTCTTGGTCGATTATTGCCGGAGCAACCAGTAATTTTTATACAAGCTCCTTACCCGGTTCAAGCACCATGTATTATCGGTGTATTGTAACCTGTACCGCGCTTGGGGGCGGTTTCGATACCTCCTTGCCTATCATGGTGAATGTTCCTGCTTGGAATCCGGCCTCTAACTGTTATTGTAATTCTTCTGCCTCGTATAATCTATATGAAACCATCAATGCTGTTTCTGTTGGAACCCTCAACAATATAACCACTTGCGCCAATCCGTTACAAGGTTCACAAGGGGTAGGTACCGGTGCCGGAAATCAGTATGCCAATTTCACATCGTCCATCACAGCTCCTTTTTTATATGCCGGACTTGCTCAGAATTTTTCGGTTGAAGTTGGGAATTGCAATGGTACAAACTTAGGAAATAGTGCCTTGAAAATTTATATCGATTACAACCAAAATTACTCGTTTGCCGATCCCGGTGAGGAAGTTTATTTTTCGGGATTAACACCGGTGAATTCGGTGCCTAGTACCGTAGTGAATGGTTCTTTTACCGTACCGGGTACCGCTTTAACCGGACTCACGCGTATGCGGGTGATATACCAACAAGGAGGTTCCGTGAGTGCCACAACCATCAACCCTTGTGGTAATTATAACTATGGGGAAACCGAAGATTATTTGGTGTCCATTTTGCCCCCGGCACCCTTCGATCCGGCTATTACGGCTATGACCGGTCCCGGAGGAAACTGTTATTCGGCCAGTCAAGTGATTACGGTGCAGTTGAAGAACTTCGGTTCTAACATGATTGATTTATCGATTAATCCTGTTACGGTTACTTTGATTGTTAATGGACCTAACGGACAAGTTTTATACAATGCTACAGCTTCAACCGGTTTCTTAAATCCCTATGGGGCTTCTGCTGTAACGGTACCATTTATTGGGGTGAATATGTTTGCCGGTGGTACTTATACCTTGAACACCTCCTTGGTGATTGCCGGTTTAACCAATGGTAATTTAATTAATGATTCTTTGCAGAATGCGTTAGTCCGTGTGAATTATCGTCCAACGGCCGGAGCCCCTTATCCGTTATGTCAGTATGGTTCAATTCCCTTTGGACAAGGATTGCAAGTAAGTGGTTGTTCGGTGCCTTTGCAAGATTCTGTGACCATTACATTCAATGTTACTCCCACGCCTGATAATGTTGGCGCAACATCGTTAGGAACATCACAAACGGTACCCGGTGCAGGTTGTGCGAACGAGTTTGCCGGTAACTATGGAACCGCGCAATTACCGTCTGTTCTATTCCAACCGGGAACTACTTTCCCTAAAAAAGCCATTTTGCGAGTATCAAATTATAGCACGCCTTATCCGGGTGAAGTTCGCTTTAATTTATATTCCGGTTTAACAACGGGGCCTTCGATGTTTGCACCTAGTGGACAAGGGTTTGTAGGTCAATCGGATTCTACCTTACATGGGTTCTCTGTCAATCAAGGGGGCTTCTATCATTATTTCAGAACGGTAACACCGGCCCAATTATCGGCCATGATCAGTTACATGAATACACAGCCGGCTAATACCCCCATTAATTTAGGGTACTTTGAATCGTACAACGATAATTTAAATACATCCGATATTACTCCCAATGCCGGTGGTGGTCCAACAACAGCCACGTTGAAAATATATTATCAATTCGTATCCGCCGATTTTAATTGGTTTTCAGTCCCCACCGGTGGAACAAGTTTGTATTCGTTATCGCCATTTAATCCATTAGTAACAACAGGTTCACCCTTAACGAATTCGAATGTGCCGGGGACGTATACGTTCTATGCCGCTTGTTCTTCTTTGCCAACTTGCCGTGTGCCGGTGAACTTAGTGATTAATCCGGTGCCCACAGCCGTTCAAGATACCTTGCCCCTTTGCGAAAGTACCCCCGGTTCAAACAGTGCGATTTTCGATTTGACCACGATGAATGCGGCCGTATCGAATAATGCGCCCGGTACCATTGTTGAGTATTATAACGACCCTTGGTTGTTTAGTTTGATTCCCACACCAACGAATGATACCACGAATACCGCTATTGTTTATTCGAAGGTTTCATTTGCTTCAGGTTGTTATGCATCCGATACTTTATTGCTGAAAGTAAATAGTCAGCCTGAATTCCCCACACCGGTGGTTTCGGGTTTTGCTTGTTCGCCTTCATCCATAGATGCCGCATCGTTAATTAATCCGTTTAGTACCGTACCTCCGGGCA
>JBPCSZ010000025.1:0-2530 GCA_051006655.1 Chitinophagaceae bacterium | reverse complement strand
GCCCAATAATGCGCCACCGGTTTTACGTTTCGACGGATCGACTGAAATAATGCCAATTTGTTTTTCAGGGAAATCGAGAATAAAGCGACGCACTAATTCGTCTACCAAACTACTCTTACCGGCTCCACCGGTTCCGGTAATTCCCAATACGGGTGTTTTCGAAGCAGCGGCATCTTGGCGAATCGCCGATAATAATTGTTGGGTACTTTCAGCTTCAGGGAAATTTTCGGCCGCACTAATACA
Source organism: Chitinophagaceae bacterium (assembly GCA_051006655.1). GTDB lineage: Bacteria > Bacteroidota > Bacteroidia > Chitinophagales > Chitinophagaceae > OLB11. The sequence goes on along the minus strand of JBPCSZ010000025.1, from coordinate 2,287 downwards.
ACGGGCAATGCTGTAAGCGTCGTTTTGTTTTAAGCGAGAAGCTTCTTGGGTTAAGGCATCACCGGTGGCAATATCGCTTTGTTGCAATACATCGTCAATCATACCTTGGAGTCCCATGGCACGGCCATCGTCGGGACTATAAACGCGTGTGATGCCATAGGCATGGAGTTCCGCAATTTCATCGGGCAGAATTACACCGCCACCGCCGGCAAAAATGCGAATGTGCGAACACCCTTTTTCCTTCAATAAATCGTACATGTATTTCAGGTATTCCACATGCCCACCTTGATAGCTGGTCATGGCAATGGCATTGGCATCTTCCTGAATGGCGCAATTCACCACTTCTTGTACACTGCGGTCGTGGCCGAGGTGAATTACTTCAGCGCCACTCGCTTGCATTACGCGACGCATGATATTAATCGAGGCATCGTGTCCATCGAATAAAGACGCGGCCGTTACAATACGAATTTTATGTTGGGGTTGATACGACATAGCAAACAATTTTAGAGCAAGCCCACATGGAGCCTGTTGTTCGGGGCACAAATTTACGCTAAAGCCCTTGTTTTACCGCCGTTTTTATGTGTTTTCTATCGAAGAAATCAATACCAATGGGTTAGACTTATCGAGCCGGGGCTATGGTCAACTTTTTATTCTTAATGCGTTGGTCTTTAACCTTCGCCAATACCGCATTTATACCACTGCGGCGCACGGCGGCAAAGGCGCTATAATCGAACACCTCAATGAGTCCAATATCTTCTTTTCGCAAACCGCCTTTTTGAATGAGGAAGCCCACAATATCCATTTTGCTGATTTTATCTTTTTTCCCGGCCGAAAAAAACAAGGTGCCCCAAATGGGTTTTTCGGGCACTTGAGCCTGTTCGGGGAGTTCAAATTCGGGGAGGTCGGACGGAATAAAATCGGGCAGGGTTTCATCGGGACCTAAAATTACCATGATGGTTCCAATGGCTTCCATTCGGGCTGTACGGCCATTGCGGTGGGTATACACATCGGCGGTAGCGGGTAAATGATAGTGAATGATATTGCGTACGTGCGGAATATCGAGTCCACGTGCCGCCAAATCGGTGGTAATTAAAATGCGCGAGGTGCCGTTCCGAAATTTGCATAAGGCTACTTCGCGCGGATGCTGTTCCATGCCCCCATGGTAAAACACCGTTTGCAATCCGGCATCATTCATGGCGTTATATACACGTTCAACGGCATCGCGATGATTACAAAAAACAATACAAGGTTTGTGAGCTACTTCACCCAAGAGTTTTTCTAAGGTTTTTAGTTTGTCGTTTTCAGGCGAAAGCACTTTATGAATTTCCAATTGATAAGCCGCTTTTTGCGTTTCATAGAGGAAGTTCAAGGTTTGCAGTTCGTTTAAATTTAAGAACTCGGGGAGTTCAACGGCGTGGGTAGCCGAACTTAACACGGTAGATTGTCGCGCAGGCAATGAGGCGGTAATAAAGGCCATTTCTTCCAAGAAACCAAGTTCCAAACTCTTATCGAATTCATCGAGTACAAGGGTTTGAATATGGTCGGTTTGCAAGTTGCCACGGCGAATATGATCGCATAAACGGCCGGGTGTACCAATCACCATTAAGGGGGCTTCGCGCAAATTATTTTCTTCAATTTCACGTTTATGTCCACCGTAACACAAGGTAGTTTTAAACCCGGTTTGCAATTGCCGCACCACCTCATCTACTTGCAAGGCCAATTCGCGCGAAGGCACTACAATCATAGCTTGCGTATGGCGTTGTGTGGTATCTATGCGGTTCCAAACGGGCAATAAAAAAGCCAAGGTTTTTCCCGAGCCGGTGGCGGCAAGCATCAATAAATTAGGGCGTTGGGTTGAAGCATCGCGCACGGCAACTTGCAAGGCATTCAATTGATTGATTTTCAATCGTGATAAAGCCAATGATAAGGCTTCGGGAGTAATGGACATGGGGCAAAGGTAAACGTTTACAAGCGTAAAGCCATTATTGGTATCATTTACTTAAAGATAGTGTAACGTCATTGTGTTTTCTTTTTGGGAGTCATCGTCGGGAACATTGCTCGTCGCAATTGCGTCGCACACTTGGGCTGCATGCTGTTCTTTGGCTTTTTTTGTCTGAACTAGGATGCTCATGATGGAATGATTGTAAGATTGGTGGGTGTTTTTATAAATTTTATTTGTCTGAACTAGGATGCTCATGATGAAATGATTGTAAGATTGGCGAGTGTTTTTATTATTTTTTTTGTCTGAACTAGGATGCTCATGATGGAATGATTGTAAGATTGGTGG
>JBPCSZ010000024.1:0-10473 GCA_051006655.1 Chitinophagaceae bacterium | reverse complement strand
TTTGGATGGTTTGAATTTGTTCTTTGAAACCACTGATGGTGGTGTCGATACAATCGCTCATGGAACCGCTGCGGTCGAGTACAATGTGGTAGAGGGTGTGGGGTTTGTTCATAGTATTTGTTTTAGTATTAAATGCAAAGGGAAAGAATTTTTTTAAGGGGTTCATTTTATTACAAGCTTGTAGTTTTTTTTGGTAGGTCAAGGGCAGATCCTTGACCTACAATAAATTGGAAAATTGAATTATGGATGGATGCGGATGTAAATTTCATTTGGGTATTCACCACCGAAAACATATTCGGTTACGGGACAGAGCCAGAGTTGGTGGTTGTTTTCTTTTACCTTGTAATAGGCGCCGTATTCTACTTCGGGGTGACCGATGCTGTCGAGATAGGCTTTATCCATGCCGATGCGTTTCTTTTCGAGCATGAATTGACAACCTTTGAAATCGTTCAGTTCGATATCAACCACCACGCGGTTTTTACCGCGCGATACGAAATCGAGGAAGGTATCGGCCCCTGCCACCATCATGAGATTGTCTTTAGTGCCTAAACCGGCATTTAAATACTCGGGTAAGTCGATATACCATGTTCTGTTTTCTTTGTAAAAGGTGTGTGTCATCATAAAATGTTGAGTTGTTTTTTTAGGGATTAATAAAAGGGCGTTTTTTTTATTAGCCATGTTGCATTGTACGTCAAATTATTTTTTTCATGATACAAAGAGAATACAAAATGCGTTTCCTTGTATTTTTTTACAAGCTTGTAGACGCTAGAACGCCCTGTTTATAAGGGTTGAAGAGATTCCGGACGATGAAAAATAGCCGGGATTGCAGGAGGCATCGCGCCGTGAGGAACGAACGGGGCAGGCCGACGAAAAGCCCGCCGGGTGCTGAAAAAAGATCATTGGATGCGCTTCAAAAAAAGAAAATAAAAAAGGCTGTTCGGGGGAACAGCCTTTTTAGAGAAAATTGAAAACGACTTTATTTGAGGTCGCCAACCATGTTTTCGGGGCGTACCCATTCGTCGAATTGTTTGTCGGTAACGTAGCCGAGTTTTACCGCCATGGCCTTGAGCGTGGTGCCTTCTTTGTGGGCTTTCTGCGCTATTTCGGCCGATTTGTAATACCCAATTTTGGTGTTGAGGGCGGTTACTAACATCAGCGAATTATCGACGTGTTTTTTGATATTGGCTTTGATGGGTTCGATGCCCACGGCGCATTTATCGTTGAAGGAAATGCAACCTTCGCCAATGAGTCGAGCGCTGTGGAGGAAGTTATAAATCATCATGGGTTTGAACACGTTGAGTTCGAAGTGGCCCATGCTACCGCCAACGCCAATGGCAACATCGTTCCCCATTACTTGTGCGGCAATCATGGTGAGGGCTTCGCATTGGGTTGGGTTTACTTTACCGGGCATGATGGAACTACCGGGTTCATTGTCGGGAATAAAAATTTCGCCAATGCCACTGCGAGGTCCGGAGCTGAGCATGCGGATATCGTTGGCAATTTTCATGAGGGAAACGGCCACGGTTTTTAAGGCTCCGTGGGCTTCCACAATCGCATCGTGGGCGGCTAAGGATTCGAATTTATTTTCGGCCGTTACGAAAGGCAATTTGGTGAGTTTGGCAATGTGCTTGGCTACATTTTTAGCATAGCCTTTGGGGGTATTGATGCCGGTACCAACGGCGGTGCCACCCAAGGCGAGTTCGCTTAAATGAGGCAAGGTATTTTTAATGGCGCGAATACCGTGGTCGAGTTGCGATACGTAGCCACTGAATTCTTGTCCGAGGGTTAACGGCGTAGCGTCCATAAAATGGGTACGACCAATTTTAACCACGTTCATGTATTTCTTAGCCTTCTTGTCGAGGGTATTGCGCAGTTTGGTTAAGCCGGGCAAGGTTGTTTCCATCAGCATTTTATAGGCTGCAATGTGCATGGCTGTTGGGAAGGTATCGTTACTGCTTTGGCTTTTATTCACATCGTCGTTGGGGTGTAGGAATTTGTCTTTGTCTTTGAGTTTACCACCCTTGAGAACGTGTCCGCGATAAGCAATTACTTCATTCACGTTCATATTGCTTTGGGTACCGCTACCGGTTTGCCAAACCACGAGGGGGAAGGCATCGGCGTGTTTACCGGCTAAGATTTCGTCGCATACTTGGCCAATCAATTCGCATTTTTCTTTGGGAAGCACTTTGGCTTCGTAGTTGGTGATGGCGGCGGCTTTTTTCAAATAGGCGAAGGCTTCGATAATTTCCTTCGGCATGCGGTTGATGTCCTGCGCAATTTTGAAGTTATCGATGGAGCGTTGTGTTTGGGCGCCGTAGATGGCGTTCAAGGGAACTTGTACCTCGCCCATGGTGTCTTTTTCGATGCGAAAACTCATAGCAATTGAAATTTAGAGCGCAAAGGTAAGGAGAAAATGGTGGGGATGTTGTGGGCTGAATAACCAATAAATATCATGCTTGGCTTAGGCGAATTCGGTTTCGAAATCGTGCAGGGCTTGAATGAGTTCGTTCACCATTTCTTGGGTTACGGCATTGTAGAGGGATGCGCGGAAACCACCGGCTTGAACATGTCCTTTGAGGCCTTTGATGTGTCGCTTGGAACAAAATTCGAGGAAAGCGTTTTGGTGTTCTTCTTTTTTAGGGAAGAAGCAAACATTCATGGCACTGCGGTGTTCGGGAAGAACGGGTGCGGTGAAAAGGCTATTCCGATCGAGTTCGGCGTAAAGGGTTTTGGCTTTTTGGGTGTTGCGAAGTTCGGCGGCGGTTACGCCTCCTTCGGCTTCGAGGTGGCGCAGGTTGAGTAGGGCGATATAGATGGCTACCACGGGATTGGTAATATCGTTGGAGTGTTTGGCGGCGGTGTGTTTGTACGATAAACTGGGCGCGAGTTGGGTATTGGCGTTTTGCAGGAAATCTTTCTTAACTATGAGCACACTGAAGCCGGCGGGACCGATATTTTTTTGGGCGCAAGCGAAGGCGAGGTCGATGTTGGTGAAGTTAATGGGTTTGGAAAGGATATCGCTGCTCATATCGATGATGAGGGGAATATCGACCTTCGGGAAGGTATGGTATTGGGTTCCGTAAATGGTATTGTTGCTGCAGAGGTAGAGGTAGGCGTGTTCTTCGGTGTTTATTTTTTGGGTGTCGAAGTGGGGCAGTTGGCGGTATTGGTGTTCTTGGCTTGAGGCGAGGCATTCGGTTTTACCGCCATACTCGGCATATTGCCAAGCGGTTTTGGCCCAATAGCCGGAATCGATGAAGGCGGCAGTTTTATGAGGTGGCAGAAAGTTGAGTGGAATAAGGGCGAATTGGAGTCGCGCTCCCCCTTGCATGAGGATGATGTCGTGGGAATCGGGGATGTTTAATAAGCGGCGAAAAACTTGTTTGAATTCTTCGAGTACGTTTTCGAAGAATTGCGAGCGGTGTGAAATTTCGGCGATGGATTGACCTTGTTCGGGAATTTCCAACATGGCTTGGGCGGCCTGTTGGAGGACGGTTTCGGGCAGGGCAGCCGGACCGGCATTGAACAAGATATTACGCATTGGGTTCTTCCGGTTTTTTCTCGTCGTTATAGCCCGCTATGCCACCGCTTACGGCCATTTTCATGGCATCGGCGGGGTCCATATCGAGGGGTGTCACGTTTTCTTGGTCTACAATCATCAGCATACCGCTCACGGCATAGGCATGGGGTAAGTAAACGGCCACTTTGCCTTCGAGTTTGAGTTTGCTGAGTTCTTTTTGGGTTTTGAAGCCAATTTGGAAGACTTCGGGTTGGGTGCGAATTTTAACCAGGACGGGTTTATTGAATTTGCGTTTTTCGCCCATGAAGCTTTCCACGACATCTTTCACTGAGGTATAAATGAATTTAATGAAGGGGGTGCGTTCGAGGAGATTATCGAAAAGTTCGAGTAGGAATTTTGAAAAAATGAAGGTGCTGGCGAGCCAACCGAGGGCAATGAGGGAACCGATGATGACGAGGAAACCTACGCCACGAGGTACATCGGGAATTTGTTTATCGATAAGGTCGAAAATGGAGTAGGCGGCCCAAGCGGTGATGGCCACAGGCGAAACCACAATGATGCCTTGGAAGAAATAACGAATCAGTAAGCGGGGTAAACGACGCATGGTGCAAAGGTAGTTGAAAATAGGTTGGAAGCCCCTACCTTTGTGCCCATGCAATCGTTACTTGATACCTTAAATGCCTTGCGTGCAGAACTGCAAGGACCGGCCCCGAGCAATGCGGCGGAATTGGAACAATTTCGTATTCGATTTTTGGGGACAAAAGGACTTTTAAAATCGTTGATGGGCGAGTTGAAAAACGTGCCGGTGGAAGAGAAACGCAGTATGGGCGCTACCTTGAATATATTTAAGCAAGAAGTAGAGGCTTTATATGAAGGCTGGAAGGAGCAAATGGGCGATGCGCAGGTGGCAGAAGCGGATGCTACGGATTATTCTCGTCCGGCTTATCCGTCGGCGAGTGGGGCGCGCCATCCCATACAGCGCACCATGCAGAAGATTATTGCTATTTTCGATAAGTTAGGTTTTACGGTGGCTGAAGGTCCGGAAATTGAAGACGATTGGCACAATTTTACGGCCTTGAATTTGCCCGAGCATCATCCGGCGCGCGACATGCAGGATACGTTTTACATTTCGAAGAATCCTGATTGGTTATTGCGTACGCATACCAGTAGTGTGCAAGTGCGGGTAATGAAGGAAGGGAAATTACCGATTCGTCAGTTATTTCCGGGGCGTGTTTACAGGAATGAAACGATTTCGGCCCGTGCGCATTGTTTTTTCCATCAGGTAGAAGGTTTGTATATTGATAAAGATGTATCGTTTGCCGATTTGAAGCAGACTTTATACCATTTTGTAAAGGAAATGTTTGGTCCGGAAGTGAAGGTGCGTTTTCGTCCTTCGTATTTTCCGTTTACCGAACCCAGTGCCGAAATGGATGTGAGTTGTTTTATTTGTGGCAGTAAGGGTTGTACCGTGTGTAAGCAAAGTGGTTGGGTAGAAATTTTAGGTTGTGGCATGGTGCATCCGAATGTGTTGCGGAATTGCGGAATTGATCCGGAAGTATATAATGGATTTGCCTTTGGCATGGGGGTAGAACGGACTACCATGTTGCAATACGGCATTAAAGATATTCGGGTATTGTCGGAAAACGATGTGCGTTTTTTGGAGCAGTTCAAGGGCTTACCCGCCTAGTTAAACCAGCATTAGGCATGATTGTAGTTACGGGCGCTTCCGGTTTATTGGGTCGGCATTTAGTGAAGGTATTGAGTGCTGAAGCGAAGCCTATTAAAGCCTTGTATAACAGTTGTTTGCCTGAGGTTTTACCGGGAACCCGAACCGAATTTGTTACGTGGTTGCAGGTTGATTTATTGAATTATGCCGATGTAGAAGCCGTGTTTGCCGGCGCCGAGCAGGTTTACCATGCGGCGGGTTTGGTGAGTTACGATGCGCGCGATTACGACCAATTGTTTCGGGTGAATGAAGAAGGCACGGCTTATGTGGTGAATGCTTGTTTGGCGCAAGGCGTGAAAAAATTAGGCTTTGTGAGTTCCGTGGCTACTTTGGGACAACCGTTGCGGGATGGTGATGCCGTGGATGAACAGTCGCCGATTGATGAAGAAATGCCGGTTTCGGTATATGCCCGAAGCAAGCAGAAGGCTGAACGTGAGGTTTGGCGAGGGTTTGCGGAAGGTTTGGATATGGTGATTGTGAATCCGTCGATTATTATTGGCGAAGGCGATGGTACCCAAAGTAGTAGCAGTTTATTGCAGAAGGTATACGATGAATTTCCGTGGTATACCGAAGGGGCTACGGGTTGGGTAGATGCCATGGATGTGGCTGAGGCGTTGGTGGCCTTAATGCACTCCCCCATTCGGGGTGAGCGTTTTGTGCTAAGTGCCGAAAACAGAGCGTTTCGAGATGTTTTTACCTTGATGGCTAAAGCGATGAATAAGAAGCCGCCGCATCGGAAAGCGGCCTCGTGGATGGTGGAAATGGTATGGCGTATGGATACCTTTAAAGCGCGGCTGAGTGGTTCGAAGCCTCTCTTGACGCGAGAAACGGCGCGTGCGGCTTGTGAAATCAAGGTGTATTCATCGGCAAAATTGCACAAGGCCCTTCCCGATTTTCGGTATCGGCATCTAGAAGAAAGTATTGCGCATTCGGTGGCGTATTTTTTAGGTACGAAAACAAAATAAATGGCATGAAACGTCGTTCTTCCACCATGAAAAAAATGCTTTTATTTAGTTTAGTTACAGGAATTTTCATGGCCTGTAATAAAGATCAATCTTCATGTAAAGAGGCTATTTGCACCATGGAAGTGCGGAGTATCGGTTTGGTATTGCGCACGGCACAAGGGGTTATACCGCCATCGGTAGATTATTGTAAAACCTATTTAAATGGGCGTTTGTTGCATACCGGCATCGGGTCTGTAGACGGCAATTATTATAATGTGTCGGTATTGGATGATTCCCATCGTACCCGCTTTTCTTTAAACAAACCTCAAACTATTCAGGTACAAATTTTTCAGCAAGGAAGTCTGAGTAAGGAGGTGAATTTCAGTATTCTGGCCGATTGTTGTCATATCAATCGCTTGAGTGGACCGGATACCGTCATAGTACAGTAAATTCTTTTTTTTCAATTAATTATTTTTTACATCATAATTGCGATGAATGTTTTAATTTGCAAGTAAATAACATGTATATGTTATTTGTTATCGCGTGTTTAAACATTTAAAATTCATGGCATTATGAGAAAATTTTACTTGGTATGCATTGTATTGTTGATGGGATTGCGTCTTTCGGCTCAAATTTCTACCATTTCAACCACGGCTAATTTCTTGAACAATAATGGTTCGGGAATTGTTACGTTTAATTTTCAGAATACCAATCCGTTTGATATTAAGATAACGGGTATTAATGGATTAACGGGTACTTCGGGTGCTATTACGGCTGAGTTATGGTATAAAACAACGCCAATTAATGGAGCGCCGGGAATTGTGGGAACGGCGAATGGATGGACACAAGTAGCCAGTAATCCGATAACGGGTATTGGAAATACCACTACTACGGCAACTCAACCTTTTTTTACCGGGTTAAACTTTATTATACCATCGAACACAACGTATGCCATTGCGGTATTCGCACCGGGGCAGCGTTATTATTCCATGGTTGCTCCGTATACACCAACGTATTCATTTTCGGCCGGTGGTTGTAATATGTTGGTGGGTAATAATATTAGTTATGGTGGGGGTGCTCCGAATACAACGGCGCCAACCTTTACCCCAAGGGGCTGGATAGGTTCTATTGAATTTGAGCCATTTGGTCCGTGTACGAATCCACCCATTGCGGGAACTATTACGGCTTCTGCCAATCCCGCATGTCCAAATACCAATTTTACTTTGAGTTTAACCGGAGGAACCGGGGGTATGGGTCAAACTTTTTTCTGGGAATCATCGCCGGATAATATTGTTTGGACGGCAATTCCCGGTGCAACGAGTTCGGTTTATACCGGCACACAGGTAGTTTCTACCTATTATCGTTGTACGGCTACCTGTGGTGGGAATAGTTCTACTACACCATCGTTGCAAGTGGTAACCAATGCCACGCCTTTGAATGGTGCTTATACCATCAATAGTGCTCTTCCAACGGGTGGAACGAATTTTCAAACCTTTACGGCTTTAGCCAGTGCTTTAAATTGTGCGGGGGTAAGTGGACCGGTTGAGGTGAATGTGGCTGTAGCGAGTGGCCCTTATAGTGAACAAATAATTTTGAACAATATACCCGGTGCTTCGGCGGTGAATACCATTACCATTAATGGGAATAATGAAACCTTGACTTTCTTGAATACCAGTGCTTCTTTTCCGAGTGTATTGGAATTGAATGGTACCGATTATTTAAAGGTCAACAATTTGAATATTGTTTCTACGGCCTCTGCGGGTAATGGTTTTGCGGTGCATTTATGGAATAATGCCAATTTCAATCGTTTTTCGAATTGTACTATTTCATGTAATACGGCGGCAACGGCTACCACGATTTCTGCCTTTTCGGTGAGTGGGGCACAAGCCGCTGCGGTTACAGCAGGGCCTTCAGGCACCAACGATTCTTTGATTAATTGTACCGTAACAGGTGGTTATTATACCGTGGTATTTACCGGTCCTTCATCGGGAACTGCCCCAGTAGGCAATTTTATTTCGGGTTGTACCATAAATGATTCCTATTTATATTCAATTTACTCGGCTTACAATACCGGTATTGTAATTGATAATAATCGGATTCAGCAACCTACGCGGACTACATTCACCACCTTTTATGGTGTGTTTTTAACTACCAATTCAACGAATGCCAAAGTAACGCGTAATCATATTCGGAATATATATGCCAATTTACCCACCAATACTTCGGTGAGTTATGCTATTTACTTGAATGCAACGGGGGCTTTGGGGAATGAGAATATCATTGCCAACAATATTATTTCGCATGTTCAGAATAATGGGGCGGCCTATGGTATTTATGCTTTGAGTTCAGCGAATCATACCCACATTTTGCATAATACGATTTCGTACGATAATACAGCGGCTACGGGAACTACCACCACGCGTGGTATTTGGTTAGGACATACTACAGCGGGTGTGAACGTATTGGTACGCAACAATATCATTACAATTTCGCGTGGCGGTACCGGTGTTAAGCATGGTTTATATTATGGAGGAAGTCCGGGCATTACATCAAATAACAATGTGATTAACCTATCAGCCGATGTTAACCATCATGTGGGTTATTTAGCGACCAATTTCACCACCTTAGCGAACTGGCAAACTGCCAATTTAGGGGCATGGGATCAGCAGAGTGTGGATGTTTCGCCGGCTTACGCGAATCCTACCATTCCTACTTACGACTTTACACCTACTGTTTCGGGGGTTAATAATATTGGGGCTCCGAGCAGTGTGACGGTTGATTATAATAATAATACACGTTCGGCCACTACGCCTGACCCCGGTGCCATTGAGTTTTCATTGAGTCCAATTGATATGGCTGTAGTGAATATGACATCACCCAATGCTTTGGGTTGTTATACGTCAACGGAGAATGTGACCATTACCATTCAAAACGCAGGAAGTCAGGTATTAGATTTTAGTTTGAATCCATTGACCTTAGGGGTTAACATTAGCGGGGCAACTACGGCTAATTTAACGGGTAGTATCAATACCGGTACCTTGGCCGTAAATGCCACTCAAACTTACACGTTTACAACACCGGTGAATATGAGTATTTATGGTACTTATACCTTTAAACCCTATGTGAATATCAGTGGCGATTTAAATGCCTTCAACGATACCATTTTACCTGCCATTAATCGTATTTCAAACTTAACACCCGGTACGGTAACTTCTTCCTTATCGTCGGTATGTGTTAGTGGAACACCTACACTGACCGTAAACGGTGCTTATGGAGGTAGTATACAATGGCAAACTGCGCCAACGGCTTTGGGTCCGTGGACCAATGTAGGAACGGCAGCAACTACCTATACACCGTCCTCACCGGTAACGGCCACTACTTATTTCCGCGTGGAAGTATCTTGTAATGGGAATTTTGCTTCGTCGAATCCTTTCTTGTTGACGGTAAATAACCCGCAAATTATTAGCACCTTACCCGATACAGTATGTGCGCCATCGGTAGCTGTTTTGCAAGCTTCTGCCGACCCGACTTATACCATTAATTGGTATGCTGCCGCTACAGGAGGTTCACCGATTGGCACGGGGACATCCTTCACTACGCCGGTATTGAATAGTAATGCTACTTATTGGGCTGAAGCCTCTGCCGGTGGTTCCGGAACGCCCGTTGCGGTAACGATGCCGGCTTTCGGTTCGAATTTTTCCGGGAATGTGCGTGGATTTTACTTTACGGCTCCAGCCAATTTCACCATTACCGGTTTGCAATCTTTGGCCACTACAGTTGGAAATCAAAGTGTAGCGGTGGTTAAATTCAACGGGAATACTCCGCCACCCACTTACTCGGCCGTAACGAATGCATTTACTACCTTATACATCACCCAAAATAATCCGAATACCGGGGTTTTACCGGTGAATATTCCAATTGCTCAAGGTGAGGTGATTGGCATATTGAGCCAAATGGCTACCAGTTCAGCTTATGCCTCAGTGAGTGGGGCACAAACAATCACCATTGCCGGTTTGCCTACTACCATTACCCGTATGGGGATGCAGTTTCCTTTAAATACCACCTTACCCATGGATTTATGGGCTGAACCAACCGGACAATGCGGCTTAACGCAAATCTATTTTTCAACGGGTTGTTCGGGTGTTCGTGTTCCTGTAACCGCTGTAGTTAATCCAACACCGGTTATATCGGCTTCACCGAATGTGGTTACGGTATGTCAAACGCAATCCACCACCTTGAATGGTGCCGGTGCGGGCGCAGGTGGTTCATACAGTTGGAGTGGT
>JBPCSZ010000023.1:0-22505 GCA_051006655.1 Chitinophagaceae bacterium | reverse complement strand
TCGCGTTTAATTTTTTGCAATTCAATTTGCATGGTTTGCATTTCCCGCAACTTCCCCGATTTTTCATTCAATTCATCTTGCATCATGCGCATGGCATCGGCTTGTTGCGCTTCCAATTGCCGCTTGATGCGTTCTTCTGCAATAATTTTTTCTTCCTTCACACGTGCATCCAAACGTTCTTGAAACAATTCGTTTTCCCGTTTCTTCTTTTCTTCAAAGGCTTCCCGGTCTAAACGCATTTTTTCTTCCAACTCGGCAAAACGCGCCAACTGGTCGCGTTTCTCTTGCTCGTACTTCTTTACTAAATTCTGCTCGAGTTGTTGGGCCAATAAGGCTTCCACCACAATGGGTTCGCCACATTTTGGACAATGAATATTGGTAGGATTTGCCATAAGAATAGAATAAAATTGAAACGTAAAAGTACTTGGCTAGTCTGCCAAAATATGTCTGAGTATAAAACTTTTTTTTTACACGTAACGCGCGGCACTTTCCAAGCCTAATACCATCATGGGTTTCAAGGCTTGTTCGCGGGCTTGGGCGTCCATGGCTTCTCCGGTTGGAATTACATCGGAAACTGTTAATAAGCAAGCCGCCGATTTCCCCAAGTAACGAGCATTCGCAAACAAGGCAAACGATTCCATTTCAACCGCCAAGCACCCTTCGGCGGCCGCTAAACTGGGCGTGCCGGGAGTTGCGCGGTAAAATACGTCGCTGCTGTGAATGGGACTTACTTTCAAGGGCATATTTAATTGCGTGGCGGTTTGGCGTACCCCGTCGGTGAGCGCCCCTTGAGGCATCATGCGTTGTTCAGGGTAAGCGAAGGCTTCACGGGCATAGGTCGATTCACTGCAGGCGGCTTCGGCCAACAGCAATTCGCCCACCTGTAATTCGGTAGAATAGGCCCCGCAAGTACCAATCCGCAGAATATGTTCCACACCATGAAACGCATACAACTCGTACGAGTATATACCAATGGAGGGACAGCCCATGCCGCTGGCACCCACGCTCACACGTTTGCCTTGGTAAAAGCCGGTATAAAAAAACACGTTTCGAACTTGGTTCACCAATTGGGCATCTTCCAAATAATTTTCGGCTAAATAACGCGCCCGTAGCGGGTCGCCGGGCATTAATACTACCGGAGCGATGGCGCCTTTTTCGGCTGCAATGTGTAAACTCATAAGGTCGAATTTAGGGCGTTGAAGGTAAGCCCCTTCAACGAATTCATTAAATAAAAAAAAATTTTTTCAAGTCGTGAAAATCATCACGCTTTTCGTCTAATTTCGCCAAGATTATCACACGCCTTTTTACGCAACATCAACATGGGACTTTTCAATTTTTTCACGCAAGATATAGCCATTGACCTTGGTACGGCCAATACCCTCATCATCCACAACGACCAAGTGGTTGTTGATGAACCCTCGATTGTAGCCAAAGACCGGGTTACGAATAAAATTGTGGCGGTAGGTAAACGGGCCATGATGATGGACGGGAAAGTACATGCCAACCTCGAAACCATTCGTCCATTGCGTGAAGGGGTAATTGCCGATTTCCATGCCGCGGAAGGGATGATTCGGGAAATGATTAAATTGATTTACCCCAAGAAGCCCTTGTTCGCACCCAGTTGGCGTATGGTAATTTGTATCCCCTCGTCGATTACGGAGGTGGAAAAGCGTGCGGTAAAAGACAGTGCCGAACAAGCCGGTGCCAAAGAAGTGTACATGATTTATGAACCGATGGCGGCTGCACTAGGTATTGGTCTCGACGTGGAAGAACCCACCGGGAACATGATTATTGATATTGGGGGTGGTACTACAGGCGTATCCATCATTTCCTTGTCGGGCATTGTTTGCGATGAAACCATTCGTGTAGCGGGCGATCAGTTTACCCAAGATATTGTGGAAACCATGCGTCGTTACCACAGTTTGGCCATTGGTGCACGTACCGCCGAGCAAATTAAAATTCAAATTGGAAGCGCCTTAAAAGAACTCGATACACCACCCGAAGATATGTTGGTGAATGGGCGCGACTTGGTGACCGGTATTCCAAAACAAATTTCAGTATCGTACCAAGAAGTGGCCGATGCCCTCGATAAATCGGTGTTCAAAATTGAAGAAGCCGTTTTACGGGCCTTGGAAAAAACACCACCCGAATTAGCCTCCGATATCTTCAAACGGGGTATTTACATTACGGGTGGCGGTGCCTTATTGCGTGGTTTAGATAAGCGGATTTCGCAAAAAATTAAATTGCCCGTTCATGTGGCCGACGATCCACTGCGCAGTGTTGTACGTGGTACCGGTATGGCCCTGAAGCATATCAGCAAGTATCCTTTCTTGATGCAGTAAGCGATAAACCCGGCGCAACGTGCACAACCTGATTTATCTTTTCAAACAGTATAGAAACCTCCTGTTTTTTTTAAGCCTGGAATTGGTGTGCTTGATTATTTTCTTCAAAAACAACCACTACCAACAATCTAGCTATTTAAACTCGGCGCAAGGCTTGGCCGCTTCGTGGTTTCAACGTAAACAAAGCATTACCGATTACCTTTCTTTGAAACAACGCAACGCGGAATTATTGCAAGAAAATGCCCGACTGAAAAGTCAAATTCAAGTAGCCCTGCCAACCAATCCCTTACACGACACTTCGTTTGTACACAGCTTTAAACGCGATTCGGTGCAACAAACCATACAATACAATTACATCGCGGCGCGTGTTATTAATAATACCATCGATCAGAAGCGGAATTATATTACCCTCAATGTGGGCGAAGCACAAGGGGTGAAAAAGAATATGGCTGTGATTAATGAACGCGGTATTGTGGGGAAAATTACCCATGTGAGTCCAAATTACGCCGTAGCCGCCACCATTCTTTCCGAGCATTTCAATATCAGTGCCCAAACCACCGATGGTACTATGGGTAAAATGGCGTGGGATGGCTTGAATGCCGAAACCATTCAATTGAGCGGTATTCCACAATCCGTAAAATTGAAAAAAGGCGATTCGGTATACAGTAGCGGTTATTCGGTATTCCCGGAGCATATTCTCATTGGTACCGTATTGAAACCGCTTACCCCAACCACGTATCGGGTGATGCTTAGTACCCGATTCAGTAATTTACACCATGTGTATATTGTGAACGAAACAATGAATATTGAACGTAAAGCCCTGGAAGATACCGTGGCCAATCAATCGGAATAATTATGGCGAAACCACTCTCAATACTATTGAACTTTGTACTCATCTTAGGGGTACAAGTCTTGTTATTGAACGATGTGGTCATTCGTTCCTCAATGACCGTTCAAGGTATTCCCTTGTTTATTCCCTTGGTATACCCGCTTATCATTTTATTGTTGCCGGTACGCACCGCCCCTTGGTTAGCCTTGTTAATTGGGTTTGTATTGGGCTTAAGTGTCGATTTGTTTTGTAATACCCCCGGTATGCATGCGGCCGCTACGGTCTTGTTGGCTTATGTTCGCATTGGGCTATTAAATTTATTTTTTCAGCAAAATGCCAAAGATATTAACGATGCCATACCCACCTTGTTTCGCATGGGGTTTAGGGCCTTCTTGGTTTATCTGCTCATTGCCTGTGCCATTCATCATTTGTTTTTGTACACCTTGCAAATATGGAGTTGGAAGCAAAGCTTGTATATCTTGCTGAAAACCTTGGTTTCAGTACCCATGTCGGTATTGATTATGGTTATTTTACAATTGTTATTCGCCCGTTCCACGCAACGTAAATCATGATATTGCAACAACATCCGGCTTTGTATGTTGGACCCTCTTCCCAACGGGGGCGTGGTGTATTTACAACAGAAAAATTAGAAGCCAATTGGATTGTGATTGAAGCCCCCGTGGTGGTGATGTCGGCTAAAGAGAAAGAACTCCTTAACCAAACGGCTTTGTATTACTATATCTTCGATTGGGAAGGGGAGCAGTGTTGTATGGCCTTGGGACTCATTCCAATTTTAAATCATCAGGTACCTTCCAATTGCGAGTATTTTCAAGATTATGAACAAGGCATGATGTATGTGAAAACCGTTCGCGCTATCGAAGCCGGCGAAGAATTGTTTATCAATTACAATGGCGATTTCGATAATAATCAGCCCTTGTGGTTTGAAGCAATTTAGCCGAATCTGAACAAGCGCTCTTGCTTGGGAAACCGTATCTTTGCGCTTAAGTTTTTTATTATGGAAAATTCGTATAAACTCGAGACCCTCTTGATTCATGCCGGGGTTGAACCCGATCCCACCACCGGTGCCATCATGACGCCAATTTATCAAACCTCTACGTATGTGCAATCGGCCCCCGGCCAACACAAAGGGTATGAGTATGCCCGCACGCAAAACCCAACGCGTACGGCCTTGCAACAAGCTTTAGCCGCCATTGAACGTGGTAAACATGGCTTGAGCTTCGGTTCGGGCTTAGCCGCCTCGGATGCCGTGATGAAATTATTGAATCCGGGTGATGAAGTAATTTCAACCAACGATTTATACGGAGGAACCTACCGCATTTTCACTAAAGTGTTTCAGCGCTATGGCTTGAAGTTTCATTTCACGGGTATGGCCGATGCTTCTTTGATCGAGCCCTTGATTAATGCCAATACCAAAATGTTGTGGGTTGAAACACCAACGAATCCACTATTGAACATCATTGATATTGAAGCATGTGCCGCTATCGCGAAGAAGCACAATTTGATTTTGGTGGTCGATAATACCTTCGCTTCGCCTTATTTACAAAACCCATTAACCTTAGGGGCCGATATTGTGTTGCATTCAGCTACGAAATATTTGGGTGGACATTCCGATGTCGTACACGGAGCCCTCATTACCAATTCCGATGCCCTGAATGAACAATTGTCGTTTATTCAAAATTCGTGTGGAGCTGTGCCCGGGCCGCATGATTGTTGGTTGGTATTGCGAGGCATTAAAACCTTGCATGTGCGTATGCAACGCCATTGCGAAAATGGGGAGAAAGTAGCCAATTGGTTACGCCAACATCCGAAGGTGGGTAAGGTGTATTGGACCGGTTTTACCGACCATCCGAATCATGATATTGCCAAGAAACAAATGCGTGGCTTTGGAGGTATGATTTCCTTCACGTTGAAAAGCGACGATTTGCAAGAAGCCTTGAAAGTATTGAGCGGTACCAAATTGTTTGCTTTAGCTGAATCCTTGGGTGGGGTTGAGAGTTTAATTGGTCACCCGGCCAGCATGACCCATGGCTCTATTCCTCGCGAAGAGCGTATTAAGAATGGCTTGGCCGATTCTTTGATTCGTTTGAGCGTGGGTATTGAAGATGCCGATGATTTGATTGCCGATTTAGCACAAGCTATTGGTTGACGCTGATTTAAACAGCCGGAACGCGGATTTTAGATGGATTGTGTGATTCCACAGATGGGCTTCGCCTACTGTTTTCTCGCACTGGTATTAGGAACGCGGATTTTAAAATGGATGGAATGATTACGCGGATATTTTTTACTCGCTTTCGCTTCCTTACTCGCTTTCGTTTTGTTACTCGCTTCCGTTTAATTTCTCGCTTTTCTGCTGTTTTCCTGTTCATGTTTGCTGCTGCTGTTGAATGGCTGCCGTGCCTGTAGGGCTTGGCCCCGAGATCCCGCAGGTGCGGGAGATTCGGGGCGGTAGCGAAGCGGACCCCGGAAGGGACGGATATTAGCTGCATAAAGCGATAAAGCCGACAGCCCCTAAAATAAATTTGATTGTTCGATGAATATATAATTCGTTGTAAGTTGCAACGGCATGGCGGAAACATCTATTTTGGAGCAGCGTTTGGCGTGGTTGAATCGGAAGCAAGCCGAGTATGAGTCGCCGGCGTTTATTGCGGGCGATCCGATTTCGGTGCCGCATCGTTTTTCGAAAAAACAAGATATTGAAATTGCCGGTTTTTTTGCGGCTACCTTGGCATGGGGTCAACGTACTACCATTATTCGAAGCACCGAAGCGATTTTAAAAGCCATGGATGATGATCCGCATGCGTTTTTAGTACATCATTGCGATACAGATTTGAAGCGGTTTTTGATGCTCAAACACCGCACGTTTAATGCAACCGATTTATTGTATTTCATTGAACGTTTGTCGATGCATTACCGCGAACACGATTCGTTGGAAACGGCCTTTATGGTGCCGGGACATACAAGGCCCGATATGGAAACGCGTTTGCGTTATTTTCATCGGTGGTTTTTTGTTGGCGATTTTCCGGAGCGTACCCGCAAGCATGTGGCTACACCCGAACGGGGTTCTGCGTGTAAGCGCCTGAATATGTTTTTGCGCTGGATGGTTCGCTCAAATACCAACGGCGTTGATTTTGGTATATGGTCCTCCATTACCCCCGCCGAATTGATTTGTCCGGTGGATGTTCACGTAGCCCGTGTAGCCACCCGGTTACAATTAATTCCTTCGGCTAAAGCCGATTGGAAAACGGCCTTAGCTTTGACCGAAACCTTACGAGAATTGGACGCGGATGATCCGGTAAAATTCGATTATGCCTTGTTTGCCTTAGGCGCCGAGGAGCGATTCAAATAAAAAAAAACGGCACGTTTGGAGAAACATGCCGTGAGGTTATAGGTGTTTTTTCAGTAGGGGGGAATTCTTAATAATAATGATGTCTGTTTTTGAAGCCACGCGGTTTTTGGTTTTCGCGTCGAGTCCTTCTTCGCTGGTATTTATCAGATTGTAATGCAAAGGCCACGGGTAACCCAATCATTGAGATCCCGGCACCTTGTACTATTGTTCCTGCATGGATGGTTTTTGGTTTTGAGGATGAATAACGTATTATGGAACCAGTAATTAATACAACAACGCCCGCTGAAATTGAAATTAAACCGGCAATTAACGGCCCATCACCTTCGCCAGGTTTTAAAACAGGTAACGTGCCAGGAACAAGGTTAATGCTGTTGGGCAATATTGTTTTGGTATTATTGGCTATTGAATTGGCTTGGCATGGCGAAGAAGCCATGGCAAGAATACCGAAGAGTAGCATTAAAACAACTTTCATGGCTTGGATTTGAGTTAAGTAAAAATAAGTTGAACCGTGTGCGAAAACCCTTGATGTATGATAGGTTTTTAAACCTTTCTGGCACTGAATTTGCTTTTTTAATTTGCATCCCTTAGTTTAGGCTTATAAAATTTCATGTGCCATGAATCTCGAATTATTTATTCATCAGTTTGTGGACTCTTCCTACACGCCGGGCGATGCCTTGCCATTCTCGGTTGAAGAGATAAGTGTGCCAAAACACACCATATTAACCGATTATGGACAAGTGGAACGCAAGGCATATTTCCTGTTGAAAGGCATCGCTAAAATCAGTATGATTCGGCAAGATGGGGAGGAGCGGGTATTGGAGTTTTTCTTCCCCGGACAGTTCTTTTCAGCGTATAGTTCTTTTCTAACCCAAAAGCCAAGCGATGTGCAAGTGAAAGTGCTAACCGAAGCAACCATGCAAGTATTGAGTCAGGAAGCTATGACTGCTGCCTACGCACATTCTTTATTGGCCAATAAATTGGGGCGCTTGGCGGCTGAGTTTTATTATATTCGTAAAACACAACGTGAAAAAGATTTCCTTACGAAAAGTGCCTCGGAACGTTATATGGATTTACTGCATGGGCGTCCGGAATTGGTGCAACAAATCCCCATTCAACTGATAGCCAAATACTTGGGGGTTACGCCTGAAAGCTTGAGCCGTATTCGTAAATCGATTTCAGAATAAGGCTATTTGTTTTTAATTCGATTAATGGCCGCTTTCGCTTTCTGGTCGAGTGAGTTTTTATAATCGTGTCCTTTTAAAGCCAGTACCCGATTGAAGTAGACTAAGGCGGTATCGTTCTTTCTTCGGGCTTCAAAAATATAACCTAATTGTAAGGCCGCACGTGCCGGATAATAGGCTTTGGTTTGTTCGGCCTGTTGCAAGGTGAGTATGTAAAATTCAATGGCCTCGGTGGTGTCCAACAATTCATCGTGAATACGCGCCAAGCGATAGATGTATTCAATTTGGTCGTTGCCCGGTTTGAAACTCGATAAGGGGCGTGCTTGCAGAATACGCAGGGCTTCTTCATTATACCCACCGTCGTTTAATAATCGGGCACGAAGCAAATCTTTGTCGGGTAAAACACCGGCTTCGGCAATCCGCAAGGCTTCTTGATCGGCATCGGCTTCCAAACTCCCTTCCCGTTTGATGCGTTCAAAACAGCGCTTTACTTCAGCCATATTATTTTGCAAGTAGGCAGCATAGGCAATACTCAACCAAGCATCTTTGATGTAAAATTTACTGTGGGTATTTTGCAAGTAACGGCTGAAGTCCACCACACAGGTATAGTCGAGGCGCTTCAATTTGGCATCGCCCAATTCATAATCGAGCATGGGGAATGCCATGTATTCGGCAGAACGCGTTCGGTTGTTTAGGAGTTGCTCAGCCGTGGCGGCATCTTTGTGATTGATGGCTAAATTGGCGGCAATAAAACAATTCAACCAATTGTTTTTAACATCCAAATGCAAGAGTTGAATATAGGCTTGCGCCCCATGAATATCGTTTTCTAAATAATGTTTGAGGAAAATGTAATAGAGGTTGGCTTCTTCGGCAAAAGGACTTTTTCGGGTGAGAACTTGTTTGTTCAAGCGTTGCATGCCGATGCGCATATCACCTCGTAATCCAAGTAATTCACTTATCCATTTATACCCCGATGGAATCGTACTGATAATGGCTTCGGAGGCACCCAAGAAAATATCGGTTTCCTCAAAATCGGGGAACCGTTTTTTGTTTTCGAGTAACAATAAATACGAACGCCTGAAATCCCAAGCCGCATTCCACTTGTCGCCATTTTTAGCTCGAATCATACTCCATTGCAAATGAATTAATGCTCGGCATAACAAATGATACGGCGATTGTTTATTCCCTTTTTCCAAACGGCTTAATCGTTCTGATTGCAACGATTCTCGTTGTTCAAATACAACCGGATTCTCATTAAAACTCAAACTCACATAATCGGCGTAATTATCGAGTAAGATTGGAATTAAGTTGTTGGGATTGGTGCCGCGTTCCACTTGCGTTAAACGTTTCCCTTCCATGATTTTACCGGCCATAAAGGCCTGGTAAGCCAAGCGGCAATTTTCATTGAAGGTGTACTGATTGGCTTGCCCGAAAACCATGCCGGAAAAACCTAAAAACAGTAAGCTGAATAAAAAACGCATGCCACAAAGGTAAGGGGCTTTGTGTGGCGTACATAAAAAAAACGCCGCTTGAATAAGCGACGTTTTGGTAATTTTTTTTAATTTGAATTAAACGGCGATGCCATCGCTCAATTCACTGTCCACCAAAATACGACCGCAATGTTCGCACACAATCATTTTCTTGCGTAAGCGAATATCCGATTGACGTTGAGGCGGAATAACGTTGAAGCAACCACCGCACGAATCGCGTTCTACCGCTACAACAGCCAAACCATTGCGGAAGTTTTGACGAATACGCTTGTAGGCAGCCAATAAACGCGGTTCAACGGCATCTTCAGCCTTATCGCGCTGAGCCATTAATTCGGCTTCTTCTTTGGCGGTTTCCTCGGCAATTTTTGCCAATTCAGCCGATTTGATTTTTAATAATTCTTGCTTGTCAGCCACTTGCTTTTCAATCACGGCACGAGCATTCACTTGCTCTTCTTTTTCCGCATTAGCGTCCTTGATTTTTTTATCGCAGGCTTTGATTTCCAATTCTTGCAATTCAATTTCTTTGTTCAAAGCTTCGAATTCGCGACTGTTTTTTACGTTCGATTGTTGCTTCTCGTAACGCTTCAACAATTCTTTGGCTTCAGCTTGAATATTCTTTTTGCTGAGAATGTCTTCATCGATGGTATCGATTTCGCGGTTGATGGCATTGATACGGGTTTGCTTCCCGGCAATTTCATCTTCCAAATCTTTTACCTCCATCGGCAATTCGCCGCGAAGACGGTTGATTTCATCAATTTTGGAATCGATTTTCTGCAAGGTGCAGATGGAAACCAATTTTTCTTGAACGGAGAATTCTTTCGTTACTGCCATAATAAACTAAAAATAATGCACGGGATTAGTGTTTACCGTACTGAAATGGAACGCAAACTTAGGGTATTTTTTCGACAAATAGGCATAAAATATTTCCGGCGTGAACTGCTCACTCTCGAAATGACCGATATCCGCAATCATAATTTGCCCTTCGGCATCGAAGAATTGATGATAGGTAAAATCGGCCGAAACATAGGCATCTGCCCCTTGGTTTTTAGCGTCGTTCAGTAAAAATGACCCCGAACCGCCACACAAAGCCACCGTTTTAATGGGGCGGTCTATGGCGTCGGTATGCCGAATACAGTCCGTTTTAAGTTGGGTTTTAACCCATTGCAGAAATTCGACTGTTGACATTGCCTTGGGTAATTCCCCAATCATGCCGGCCCCCAAGGTTTGGTTGCTGTTGCGAAGCGCCAACATACCATAGGCAATTTCCTCGTAAGGGTGGGCCGCCCGTAGCGCCTTCAACACCGCCGAACGGGTATGTTGTTGCACCACCACTTCCACCTTGTCTTCCTGCACCCATTCCCGCTCGCCCACCTGGCCTAAAACCGGATTCGCTCCCGCCAAGGGCCTAAACGAACCCGAGCCCGGATATACAAAACTGCATTGATCGTATAAACCAATATGACCCGCGCCGGCTTCAAACAAAGCCTTTTCCAGCACCTCCCGATGCGTTTGCGGCACATACACATACAATAATTCCAAGGTATTTTCCATGGGACGAAGAATGCGGGTCTTCTCCAAGCCTAAACGCGAGGCAATTAATTGATTCACACCCGCCAACTGATTATCTAAATTGGTATGCACCGCCACCAAGGCAATTTGATGTTGAATGGCCTTAATAATCACCCGCTCCACATAGGTTTGTCCGGTGAGCGATTTCAATCCTTTAAATACAATCGGGTGGTGCGCAATAATCACATCACAACCCCGGGCAATCGCTTCATCCACCACAGCTTCCGTACAATCTAAACTCAACAAAGCCGCATTGATTTCTTGGTTCGGGTCGCCGCATAATAAGCGACTGTTATCGTACGATTCTTGGTAGCAGGAAGGGGCCAAGGTATTCAAACTATGCAGAATTTCTTGTAAGTGCATTTTTTTGCCGGTAAAAATACGTTGCCAACGTTCAAGTATTTTTTTCAAAAAAAACCACCTGAAATTTGGTCAATATCGAAACCTTCCTATATTTGCACTCCCAACGGAAAAGGATCGGTAGTTCAGTTGGTTAGAATGCCGCCCTGTCACGGCGGAGGTCGCGGGTTCGAGTCCCGTCCGGTCCGCAAAAAAGGTTGTCAATTGGCAACCTTTTTTTTATTCCCTCGCTCCCGTCTGCCTTTGGCAGATTCCTCGCTTTCGCTTCGTTACACGCTTTTTATTTTTTTTCCTCGCTTCCGCTTTCCCCTTCGCTTTCCTTTTTAGCGTGTCGGCGGAAACATTATCCGTCCAGCTCCCTTTCGCCTTCCCCCGCCGTCAGGCTGCTCCGGGGTTCCGTACCTCGCCCGAAGGTCTCGGCACCGGCTTCACCGCTTGGGGCGGTTAGCCGCCCTGCACATCCTTCACGCGAGTTGATGTAAATATTGATATTAATCCTTTTGCCACTCGCTTTCGCTTTTCCTTTCGCTTTGTTTTTCTATCTTCGTAAAAAATACCCATGAAAAAAATCGTATTGTTCGTATTGGCCGCTTTGTCGTTCCAAGTGTTAAGCGCAAACCCCGATGACGCCAAAAAGAAACGTTATGTACCTAAAGCGTCAAAAATTATTAATCCAAAATTAGGCATGGTCATTAGTAATATTACCGATGCGCCATCGCAATACCAAGCCAATGCCAAAGTGGGTGTTTTGGCCGGTGCCGATTTTCGATTCGGAAAACGCTTATACTTTCAACCCGGGGGCTTCTACAAACAAGAAGGAACCGTATTGATTTACAACGACGGTACCGTGGAACAAGAAAATGATATTCGTAAGAATTCGATTTGTATTAAAGCACAAGCCGGCTTTTATTTGGTAAACAAAGAAGGTTTTCGCATTCGCTTAAATGCCGGTCCCAGTGTAGATTTTGCGTTGAAACAAAAAGTGTATACCAACTTGGGCGTACCTTCTAGTCAAGATTGGTTAAAAGGTAGTGGATTAAACCTTGAAGGAGGAATCGGTTTAGATATTTGGTTTCTCTCCATCGATGCCGGTTATACTTACGGCTTAGGCGATGCCTTCCGTAATACCTTCACCTCTACCAATTCTTCCTTTGCCAATTCGAAATTAATCGGGGCTTATTTGAATGCCGGTATTGTGATTCCTATTCAGAAAAAATAAAATAAAATTGTCATAGACTGGTAAAAGCGTACTCTTAATTGGTACGCTTTTTTTTAATTAACACATTTATATCAACACCACTCGTGGTCTGAGAATTACTTTTACACCCAATGCGTCAATTGTTGTTTTTATTGTTCATGGTGTATAGCGGACTCACGGCGGTGGCCGGACCTGCTATTTATCCGCACAGTAAAGACCCACATAAGTCGTTTTTATTTCAACAACAACATAGTAAAAGCCAGGTATCCGTATTCGATTACGATGTAATGGAAGAATCGGAAGATGAAAATTCGGAATCGGATGACATGATATTGCCAAGTCCGATTTATGCCGATGTATACACCTATGTAGCACCGGCTAGAGCCCCCGGCAACGTTTGGGGTATTCATACTCCCATTCTAGCTTCAATACCCTATTTTATTCTGTATCGCAACATCAGAGTTTGATTGAATCAATAAAAAAGCCCACTTGGGCTGAGCATGTTATGCATGCCACTTTTTATTGTTTTCATTTTTAAAATTCTGATTTTTTTATGTCCAATCATTCAATCAAAACGCAACCGCTCGATGGACTCCGCGGTTTAAAACAACATGCATTGCCCGATGCGATATCCGGGTTCATTGTTTTCTTATTGGCTTTGCCCCTCAGTTTAGGTATTGCTAAAGCCTCTGAATTTCCACCCTTAATGGGTATTATCACCGCCATTATTGGGGGAATAGTGGTGAGCTTCTTCGCAGGGTCCCCCCTCACCATTAAAGGCCCTGCCGCCGGTTTAATTGTAATTTGTGTGGGCGCAGTTACCGATTTCGGTGGTGGCGAACTCGGTTGGCATATTACCCTGGGTGCCATTTTTGTGGCGGCCTTGGTTCAAATTGTATTTGGACTTTTAAAATGGGGCCGTTTTGTTGATGTTTTTCCTTTGTCGGCCGTGCATGGTATGTTGGCCGCCATTGGACTCATTATTATACTGAAACAATTTCCGGTACTGCTCGATGTTGATCCGGCATTAGCGAAAGGAAAAAGTCCATTCCAATTAATTGCCGCTATCCCACATTTTATTCAACACATGGATTGGCGTGCCACGGGTGTTGGCCTTGTTAGTTTGGCCATTATGTTGTTTTGGCAAAAAATGCCCATCGCTTTTTTGCGCAAATTACCGGCCGCACTTGTCGTATTGATGTTCGCTATTCCGGCCGAACTGATATTGAATTTTCAAGAAACCGAACCCAAATATGCCTTGGTGCATATTGGTAGTTTAATGGAGAATATTAAATGGCAAATTCAATTTGATGGTATACATCATGTGGGAACTTTTATTAAGTATGTCATTATGTTTGCCTTGATTGGTTCTTTGGAATCCTTGCTAACGGTTAAAGCCATCGATTTGATGGATCCTCATCAACGTAAATCAAACCCCAACCGCGATTTGTTAGCCGTCGGAATTGGCAATACCATTGCGTCTTTATTGGGTGGTTTACCCATGATTAGTGAAGTGGCCCGTAGTTCGGCCAATGTGAATAATGGGGCCCAAACCCGTTGGGCTAATTTCTTTCATGGACTCTTTTTATTAGGATTTGTTTTATTGGCTACCCCATTTATTGAAATGATTCCAAACACAGCCTTGGCGGCTATGCTGATTTCTGTGGGTATCAAACTGGCGCATCCTCGCGAATTTGTTCATGTATTTGAAATTGGAAAAGAACAATTGGCCATTTTTTTAGTCACTATTTTTTTTACGTTATTCGAAGATTTATTGGTGGGAATTGCCGCCGGTATGGTATTAAAAATGATAATACACATCATCAATGGGGCCTCATTGAAATCGTTTTTTAGTGTGGGGGTTAGTGTCTCATTCAACGATACCGATTATTTAGTAACTGTAAAAGATGCCGCCATGTTTACCAATTATTTGAAATTGAAAAGTAAATTGGATGCGATTCCTGCTGCCATGAATATTGTAGTTAATTTTACTGAAACTCAATTAGTCGATCATTCGGTGATGGAGAATTTACATCAGTTTGAGAAAAATTATATTCGCCATGGCGGCACCTTTGTTATTCAAGGTATCGATGAACATGAACCGGTATCCAATCATCGTTTGGCAGCACGAAAAAAGAAAGCGGGTAGCGTAAGCGCAGGCATCTTGTTCCTGCTGCTCAGTATCGGATTCGCGAAAGAGGCCCAAGCACAGCGCGTTCACGCCAATCAAACGCATGCCTGGTTTGCCTATACCTCACAAATTAAATTGAATCAACATCTGGGCGTCCACTTGGAAGGCCAATGGCGGAGGGAAGATATGGGCTTGAAACCGCAACAACTTTTATTGCGTGGCGGTTTAATGTATACCATCATGCCAAATCTGCAAGCCACTATTGGTTATGCCTTTGTTCAAACTTCGCCTTATGGGGCATTCCCCGTAAAATGTGCTTTTGCCGAAAATCGATTCTGGCAACAATTGCAAACAAAAAATAGTTACAAGGTTTGGGATACTTGGTTGAGACTTCGATTGGAACAACGCTTCTCGAATTTACCCGTAGCAACTGCTTCAGGCTATGAACCCGGTGATGCTGTTTATACTAATCGTATGCGTATCATGAACCGATGGAATCGCCCGATTTGGAAAACAAGCAATAAGGAACATACGTTGTATGCTTCAGTTTACGATGAGTTGTTCATCAATTTTGGAAAGAAGGTAGCTAATAATTTACTCGATCAAAATCGCTTGGGCGGTATGTTGGGCTTTACCCTCACACCCAAAACCAATATCGAATTCGGGTATTTATTGCAAACCGTAATCAAGTCGTCGGGCTTACAAGTGGAAAATAACCACACGCTTAATCTGTCCGTATTTACGAACCTTGATTGGTCGAACCCTAAAAAATAGGTCCAATGGTAAAACAAACGAAAGGCATGTTCAACTATCATCAAGTTGTTCATGCGATACAGCATTATTTGCCGGCGCAAATGACCTTAAAAGATTTTATTCATCATAATACATTGCACGCCTTTCAATCGATGCGTTTTTATGATGGTATTTTTAGAGCCTCCAAATTGTTTGGATTCAAAGTAACCCTTCAATTGGACGAGTATCGGCAACTTTTTAATTTGGGTCGAATCAAAGAAGATGTCATCGATCGAGTCATTATTGAACAAAAAGGAGAAACGCATTTGGCGTTATGGGTCCATAAATTATTGTATAGCCAATACGATGTCAATATTGCTGCCCGTGTGGGAACCTTACGCAGTCAATGGAAACAACATATTAAGTTAGATGTTGATTCCTTGGTTCATCCGCTATTGTACCGCATTCTTGGAGCATACCTCGATCAAGGTATGGCCGATTGGTCATTCCCCAAACAACCTAATCAAGGCTTTTTAGACGCTTTTCGTGCCTTAGATCGTGCTAGTTCATTGAGCTTCTTCCAAACTAAAAAAGTACGACAAATATTACACGATAAAAACTTGAGTGTTCACGATTTACTGCATCGTATTGTGGGCGATGAAACATTTTATGAAGCGTATTTATACGATATGTGTTTTTCTCACCGCGGTTGGAGTGGTTTGGTGACCATGATGGAATGGCACCCCAACGCGATGTACGACTCAAAGCCAATTACCCTCGATGATGTAATTTACTTGGAACTGTTATTGGAATGGGATCGACTTGAATTTCAGTTGGGCGATTCATGGAGCCCCATTTCGAAATTAGTAGTGAATCCACCTATGGCTTATTTGGCAGAAACACCCAATACTGAACTCGATGAGGTATTACGTTTATGGCAAGATGCCTTCGAATGGTCGTATTACGACCAAGTGATTTATGCCATCCAACACAAGCGTCCTGAGGAAACACCCGGCGCGCTTTCTTCCATTCCCTTTCAAGCTATTTTTTGTATCGATGAACGCGAGTGTTCGCTTCGCCGCCATATTGAATCCTTAGTACCCCATGTGGAAACCTTTGGTGCTCCCGGTTTCTTTGGGGTTGAATTTTATTATTTAGCCGAAGGCAGTCAATACAAAGAAAAACTTTGTCCGGTACCCGTCATGCCTAAACATCTTGTGAAAGAAACTGGGCGTCATTATCACGAGGAAAAAGATAATCTTCTCGATACGCAGTCGTTTTCACCCTTGAAAGGATTTTTTCATTCATTTATAGATGCACCTAAGGCCTTGTTCTCCATGACGCGTTGGTTGTTGAATGCCCCTCTAACTCCTGCTAACAGCAATTCCTTTTCACAGGTTGCTGCGCAAGCTAAGTTAAGCATTGAACATGTTCCGGGGGCACCTGATGAAGATGGCTTGCAAGTGGGTTTTACAGTGCCTGAAATGGCCACGCGGGTTGAAACCTTTTTGCGCAATATTGGTTTGATTTCTCATTTTGCCTCAATAGTTTATGTGGTTGGACATGGCAGCAGTACTACCAATAATCCGTATTACAGAGCCTACGATTGTGGGGCTTGCAGTGGTCGTCCCGGTGCGGTAAATAGTCGCGTGTTTTCATTCATGGCGAATCATAAGGCCGTTCGAGAACTGCTTAAAGAGAAAGGGATTTTTATTCCAAATGAAACCACCTTTGTTCCGGCTTTACACGATACAACTGCCGATGAAATTCAATATTACGACTTGGACGGCTTAAGCGAAAATAGCCTTAAACATCATCAGGAATATGCCCTTAATATTGAATCGGCCCTCGATTTGAATGCGAAAGAACGGTCTCGCCGTTTTGCGGCAATCGATACCAAAGCGCCCATCAATCAAATTCGAAAAGCCATTCGTAAACGTGCTAATGCCTTTTCGGAACCTCGCCCTGAATTAGGACATGGCACCAACAGTTTGGCTATAATTGGTCGCCGTGCCATAACGCATGGTTTGTTTCTCGATCGTCGTGCTTTTCTCAATTCCTACAATTATCAAACCGACCCGGAAGGGGATAGCCTGATTCGTGTCATGGCGCCCATTGGTTTGGTTTGTGGTGGTATTAATTTAGAATATTATTTCTCGCGGGTCGATAATTTAAAATTGGGCAGTGGCACCAAGTTAGCCCATAGTGTAAATGGATTATTGGGGGTGTCCAACAGTGCCGATGGCGATTTGCGTCCCGGCTTGCCTTGGCAAATGATAGAACCTCACGATCCGGTTCGTTTGTTGGTAGTAGTCGAACATCATCCACACATTGTATTGAAAGCCATTCGCGCCAACGAAACAGTGTACGAGTGGTATAAAAATGAATGGATTCATTTGGTAGCCCTTGATCCGGAATCAGGTGAAGTTTTCTATTTCAAAGAAGAACAATTCGTGCATTATCAAGTGGATAGTTTAGACGTAAAGTCGGTACAAGATGTGCATGGCCTGTTTGAAAAGGCCCCTGAAATGCTTACCGCACACATCACGCAATCCACCTTCGAAAATTTACCTATTTATCAACTTGAATCAATTGAACCATAATATGCTGCAACTTTTTTTTCTCATTCCATTACTGGCCTTTTTTATAGGCTTGTTCCCAGCCTCGCATCAGGAAAAAACCATTGCACGAATTGCCCGATGGGCTTCTATTGTTCAAACACTATTGACCTTTGTTTTCGCCATCTATTGGTTTTTACAAGGGGCGGTTCCGTTTAAACAACATGGTATAACCTTGTATCGTTCGGCTGAATTTAATTTCGGTATCGATTTTTATTACGATGCCATTACCTCCGTCGAATTGGTGGTATCTGCTTTGTTGAGCCTCATTGTAGTTGTTTATAGTAAAACCTATATGCATCGAGAGCGTGGTTATAAACGATTGTATAATCATTACATGTTGTTTTATGGTGGTTTGAATCTGCTTTTATTATCGGGGAATTTTGAAACATTTTTTCTAGGTTGGGAAATCGTGGGCATTAGTTCCTTTTTACTCATTGCTTTTTATCGGGAACGTTATTTGCCGGTTCGAAATGCTATGAAAGTGCTGTCGTTTTATAGATTGGGCGATGTGGCCTTAATGGGCGGTATATGGTTTTCACATCATCTGTTCGAAGAAAATATCCGATTCGATGTATTGGAAGACGCGCATCGTTTAATGCATGTGTTTCACCAACATCCCACACAGTTAATGTTAGTTGGCGCACTATTTATTATGGCGGCTGCGGTTAAATCGGCACAGTTCCCTTTCTTTTCATGGTTGCCGCGTGCGATGGAAGGGCCCACCGTATCGAGTGCTATTTTTTATGGGGCCTTATCCATACATCTCGGCATTTTTCTATTATTGCGCACTTATCCTATGTGGTCGCTTATTCCGGCTTTGCCTGTATTATTAGTCATCATTGGATTGTTGACTGTCTTGTTGGCCTATCCGGTAATGACGGTTCAAACCGCGGCAAAACCTCAATTGGCTTATGCCATTATCCTTCAATTGGGTTTGATGTTCATTGAAATAGGCTTAGGATTTCCTCATGTAGCCTTGTGGCATATGGTAGGTCATGCAATGGTTAGAAGCTATCAATTATTGGCATCACCCTCGGCTATGACCTATCGTTTACGCGATGTTTTTTATGGGTTTAAACAAAAGCAAACTAAGCCATTTCGTTATTTGCCAAATTCGTGGCAATCAACCTTGTATGTTGCATCGGTGAATGAATGGTATTTAGATGGTTTTTGGTTGAACTATTTATGGCAGCCGGCTAAACGTATTGGCAAATCGTTTCATTTTATACGAACGCGTTCTATTGAAACCATCACCTTAATACTTTTGTTTTCCGCAGTTATCGTGTTTATTGTTAAACCCATTCCCGCCTTACGGCATTTCGAATTTATTTCCATTTTATATGGTTTTGTGGCTTTGATATTGTCGTTGGTAGCATGGACGGAAAGACGCTCGGCAACACGTTCATGGGTGTATATCACCTTGTGTCAACTCTTCTTTATGTTGGCCGTAATTGAACAACATCGCTTCAATATGACGCAATTGGCTTTGTTTTTGAGCGGTACCCTGTTAGCCTTTTTAGTGGGTTATTGGAGTTTACATAAAGTAAGTTCTGTTGAAAATAATATTAACTTGAATGAGTTTCATGGACATGTTTACGAACATCCCCGATTCGCCCTTACATTTTTAATTGCCGCATTAATGATGAGTGGTTTCCCAATTTCGCCGGCCTTTATTGGTTACGATATCTTGTTTTCTGAAATCGATTTGCATCATCCCATTTTATTGATGACCAGTTTCTTGATTTTTATATTGCTTGAACTAACGGTTTTGCGCATATACGCCCGTGTATTCTTAGGGCAACATGTGAAAACTTATCATGAAGTGGCCTTTCGAAGTGCCTAAGTCAATTAGTCGAGTGTTACATGATAAATGTCTTCACGTTTGCGCGTAATATTTCGAATTTCAAAAGCGCCCGGCTCCGGTATTTGTTCTATAAAATCGAATTGTGTGCACGATTGGGGTAGGGCTTCAAAATACAAGGTGAAGTTTGATTCATGATAAGGAAAAATAAATGTCCAAGTTGGCATAATGCTGATATTTTCAGCCCACAGTAATTTGCTTTGATGGGCACTATGGCAATCAATCAAAAAGGTGCTTGGCCAAATTCGGAGTTGATTGAAGTAGGGGCGGGCAGGAACGAATACATGCAATATGACTTGTTTTTCAAGGTCTTGTTGGTTCTGAATAGACTCTTTCAAAACTTCATCGATGGTTACAATAGGAGCTATTGTTGTTTCGGTGTGCGATGTCATAGTATAAAGTTAGGTATCTTTATAAAAGTGCCCTATATTTAGGTATGTGTTTTTCTGCTGCTGCCAGTTTTTCGTCTTCCTTGCTTATAGCCGGTATTGCTACTGTGGCCATACAAAGAACTAAATCGTCCAACGAAAAACCCTTGGCATTTATTCCGGCTTTATTTGCCGTACAACAAGCCATAGAGGGCTTTATTTGGCTCGGTTGGAAAGATTCCTTTTGGTTATCGTGGCAGTCGAATTTGTCGGCTTGGTTTTTATTTTTTGCATGGATGGTTTGGCCTGTTTTAGTGCCATTGGCGGCATGGAAAATTGAACCGCGACAAGGTCGAAAGAAGCTCATGTTTTATTTGACGCTGTCGGGTATTTTATTGGCGGGTATTGCTTTTTTTCAAATAATACTAGCAAAACCTTATCCTGTTGCCGTCAATCATCGCATTAGTTATCAATTGCAATCGTTACAAGAAGAAGGGGCGATTCGAGTGATATTGCAATCGCTTTATGTCTTGGTCACCCTATTGCCTTTATTGCTTTCTTCTATTCGCGGCTTGGTAATTTTAGGTATAACCAATGCCATTGCATTACTTATTTCATTTCTGTTTTTTCAAGAAGCCTTGCCCAGTGTTTGGTGTTTTTTTGCGGCCTTATTAAGTGGACTTATTGCTAAAACGATTCCTATAGAAAAGCCAAGCAATGAATAAGTTATTGAACGTAGGAAAAGTGTTCTGTTGCATTGATCGCCTCGATTGTATTGACGATGTAATTCAATAACAAAAATATCATTGCCTGAAACTTCGGCAATTAGGTTTCTGCATGAAAAAAAATGGTTCAGCAAAATCGAAAAGCCTGTTACTTAACTACAGCTAATTTCGGCAATAATACAGGGTCGCTTAAATCGTACAAGGCAATGCCGTCTTTTAACATGGCAATTAAGGTTTTTGTGGAAGCATCGGGAATGACATCCAGGAATACTTCCCCTTGAATTGTGTTTAATAAACTCGGATTACTGCCTTGTTGAACATTATAAACATACAATCCCTTTTCTTGATCGCAAACGTAAAGGTATTGGTCGTAAAGGCCTAACCCTAAAGGGTGCGTCATGGCAATGGATTTTTTCCAAATGGGTTGTTCAATATCCTTGATATCGTATACCTGTAATTCATTGATGTTGGAGCCACATACCGTTCCCCCATGTAAGGTGAGGTAGGCCATACTGTCGTTGGCTACTACCGGATCGCATCCATTGAAATGCATGGTTTGACTCATCATTTGTGGTTGTGCCGGATTACTCAGCGAATAAATATACATGGCTGTACTCGAGCCAATGAATAAATAGTTTTTAAATGGGAAAATGGTTTCTATCGAGAACCCTATATTCTGTTGGTTGACCAATTGCGGTCCCCCGGCCGCATCTAAATCGAAAATGCGCAAGGAATTGCCATCAACCGTATATAAATAGCGTCCTACGATGGTATAGCGGGCCAAAGAACCGCCTTGTCCCACGCCATTGCCCGATGAATTGGTCGTGTCATTCGACGATTTGGTACAAGCTCCCAATGCCATTAAAAGGGCCATGGC
Source organism: Chitinophagaceae bacterium (assembly GCA_051006655.1). Lineage (GTDB taxonomy): Bacteria > Bacteroidota > Bacteroidia > Chitinophagales > Chitinophagaceae > OLB11. The sequence continues at coordinate 854 of JBPCSZ010000023.1, read as the reverse complement.
GCCAATGATTAAACGGTTTCTCATGGTCTTTTACATTTTGGGTTTTGAATAGATTGTTCTGTCCACGCAATGATGGTGCCTTTGCTCGGGTCGGGACATTCAAACCAAGCTCCTGATTGCGGTGGATAATCTTGCGACACTGCCGGGAAAATATTCTCGATGCGCGAAACAACATTGTACTGTAATGGTTGACTAATATCGATAGCCACTAAATCGCGGTAGTTATTCGTGTATAATTTGTTCTGACGTATGCTAATTTCACTGCATCCCGGCACACGAATAAAGGCCGTTTTTGCCGGGGCATTACGTTGGGTTGCATCAATGATATGAATACCCGTACCTAAGTCAATTTGAAAAATCCATTGATTGTAACGGTATATTTTTCCGGCTTTAATTGTTTTTTGAACCGCTTGCGTAGTAATATTTTTCAAATCGGAATTGGCGGCATAAACCGGAACCCATCCCCATTCTTGTTTGGGTGTTTTTGAATTGGTACATGCCGACCAAGTCCATAATAAGACCATGCCGAGCAAGAGCGTAGTTGATTTTTGTTGGTGCATGATGGCTTAGACGTTTGAGGGGAATTGAATGTTGGAGTCCGATAGAATTATATCTAATTTGGGATTGTTACAGGTTCGAAGTATATCCATCAGTGTCGTTTTGTTTTCTTGTTCCGAAGGGGCCGATAATAAAACCTCTGTACGAAAAAAATAAATAATAATTTGTTTGGAAGAAAGCCACGATAAATCATGCAGCATATCGTCTAAGGCATCGAAATTGTTCCCAAAGTAATCGGGAAATTCAAGGAGTCGATTGAATTCTTGAAATAATGCTTGGGTATTGGCTATGCTTTT
>JBPCSZ010000022.1:0-6563 GCA_051006655.1 Chitinophagaceae bacterium | reverse complement strand
AATAATTGCCCTTGGCAACAACCCGATAAATTCTGGGCTAAATCGAAGGTGATAAACCCATTCGATGAAATTTCAAATTGCGTGTAGGTATTCCCATAGAAATTGAAACTAAACCCAATAGGTAAAGTAGCGCTCATTTGATCGTCGCCTAAAGTAACCAAATTGGTTACAACGGGTGGGGCAACGTAAGGAATAGAAGAATACGCATACGTAGCACCGGCGGCTTGACTCACCGTGTAGGAAATCGTGTGAGTTCCTACACCGGCCGTGGTCGGGTTAAATGAATTGCCGGTCATACCGGGACCCGTGAAGGTACCGCCGGGCGTAACCGGGACTAAAAGGGATGGCGCATCGGCGGAGCACATTTGTGCGGGAAGTCCTGTAAATGTAGCATCGCATGGAGCTTGTGCCTTCGCCTGCAGCAAGGGCAACATCATCCAGGCACTCAACATCAAGGCTCCCGTAACCAAGTTCCGCGCTGTTTGAGCGAATCGGGTAGAGAATCGTTTCATGGTGAAAAGGTTTAACATCATTAATTGAAATTTCAAGGGGTGAATATACGATAAAAAATATCAATAAAGCGACTAAGGGCGCATCTTCCGCCATCTTCACCCTTGCTTTTTTTTCAAGAAGTGGTTAACAAAATGTGTTTTTCATAAAGCACCAACATTAAATGACCTATGTCGTTTAGTTTTGCGACCTGAAAATAAACCCTTATGTCGAACATTACCTTTACGATGATTAAGCCCGATGCCGTTAAAAATGGCCATATCGGTGCTATGTTGGAAAAAATCAATGCTGCCGGTTTCCGTATTAAAGCCATGCGCATGACCCAATTAAGTCCTGCCAAAGCCGGCGAATTTTATGCTGTACACAGTGCACGCCCCTTTTATGGTGAATTATGCGAATTCATGAGCAGTGGTCCAATTGTGGCGGCTGTGTTGGAAAAAGACAATGCTGTTGCTGATTTCCGTACTTTGATTGGTTCAACCAATCCTGCCGATGCCGCCGAAGGTACTTTGCGTAAATTATATGCCGCCAGTGTAGGTGAAAACGCCGTACATGGTAGCGATAGCGATGAGAACGCGCGCATTGAAGCCGCATTCTTCTTCAACGGTATCGAAATGTTTTAATTGAAACGTTCTACTTATTGAAAAACCGGTCTAAAAACTTAGACCGGTTTTTTTATTTTGATACATGGACTATTTCTTGTGCACGAAACTCGCGTGAGGGATTGCAGTGGAAAGCTCCGCCTCGGGCGGACTTGGAACGGAAAGCCCGACCCGAAGTGAGGGAGCAGTGTCGGCAAACAGGAAGCAGGGCAAACCACTGAGGGGCACGCACAAGAGAGAACAGCCACAAAGAACAGCGAACAGGCAACCTGTTTACCCTTCGTGGCTTACTGTTTACTGATTTGAGCAATATCGTTTTCGTATTCGGTCATCCAAACGGCTAATTGTTGTTGGAAATTTTCTTGATCGCGGAGGGTATAAAAATCGCCTTCGTTCATGATGCGTTCCAATAATTTATCTTGGGCTTGTTGCGAGCGAATGGCCGTATTGTAGGGCGTTTGCGAGAACGATACCATTTCGTACACCGAGTTGAAAATACCCGGGAACATGAGTCCCAAATCCTTTTCAATTTTCTTACGTTCCAAGAATTTGGGTTCGGCCACCTTGTCGCGCATTTCAATGAAATTAGCCAAGGCTAAGTCGGCCACAGCATCCCCATTGATTTTCCGTACGTCTTGGTATTTTTTGAAAATATCGCCCCAACCTGCATTCGGATTTTCATCGAGAATTTTCATCAGGTACCAACAGTCTTCAAACCCGCAATTCATGCCTTGTCCGTAGAACGGTACAATAGCATGCGCGGCATCGCCAATCAACATACTTTTATCTTCGTAAATCCATGGGAAGCATTTTACGGTCACCAAGGATGATGTAGGATTTTGTTGATAGTCTTCCAACAAGGTAGGCATCAAAGGCACGGCATTGGGGAATTGTTCTTGGAAAAAGGCCATCACTTCCTCGTTGGTGCGAACGCTGTTAAACGAAGGTTGACCTTCGAAAGGGAAGAACAAGGTACAGGTGAAAGTGCCATCGGTATTGGGCAAGGCAATCATCATGAAATTTTTGCGTGGCCAAATATGAAGCACTTCTTTTTCGAGTTTGAATTGTCCGGCCGCATCGGGTGGAATACTTAATTCCTTATACCCATGTTCAATATAAAACTGATTGTAATTGAAGCGGTCGGTTTTCATGTAGGCATTGCGCAGGGCTGAAAATGCACCATCGGCAGAGATGATGATCTCGTGATCGCTCACTATTTTTTCGCCGTCGGGCGTTTCAAAATGCACCACATTGTTTTTTATATCTACATCGGTAGCACGGTGTTCGAAACAGATGGTGGCGCCTGAGGCTTCGGCGAGGCTCATTAATTTTTTATTCAATTCGCCGCGACTCACCGAGTAAATGGCTTCGTTGTTTTTGCCATAGGCTTGAAACGGCGAAGAGCCATCGAGGTTGTGGATTTTACGCCCATACATCGGGATGGCAATTTCTTCAATGGCTTCGCGTAAGCCCGCTAATTCCAGGCCTTTCCAGCCACGAACACTCATGGCAAGGTTGATGGAACGGCCGGCATAGGCATTCGCACTGCGCATATCGGGACGGCGTTCGTACACGGTAACGGTATAGCCACGCTTTTGTAAGAGAACGGCTAATAATGAACCGACTAATCCTGCGCCTAAAATGGAAATTTTTCTTGCCATATTGTTTTACTTGGTCAACAAAAGTAAGGGGAAGGCGTTGAACGATATGTGATAAAAATCAGTTATACCAATTTAATATTTTCGTTCGATGGTATAGGCCACCAATTGCTTCAACATGGCCTTGGCCTGGGTATCGGGAAAAGCATTGAGTAGGTCGAAGGCTTCTTGAATAAAACGATCCATACGTTCTTCGGCATAGCGAATGCCGCCGTGTTGTTGAACCGCATCGAGGATATAGGCAATTTCGTGGCGACGCTTATGGGCGTTTTTGTAAATATTGATAATTTTCTTGCGGGTAGCGGCATCGCAATGATTCAAGGTATAAATCAAAGGCAAGGTCATTTTCTTTTCCCGAATATCGTTGCCGGTGGGTTTGCCTACGTCTTCTTTGCCATAATCGAAAAGGTCGTCTTTGATTTGAAATGCGATGCCCACTTTTTCGCCGAAGGCTTTGAGTTGGGCGGCATGTTCTTCGTTCTTTTCAACCGAATAGGCCCCGGCGGCACAGGCACAAGAAATAAGGGCGGCGGTTTTACGGCGTATGATATCGAAATATACTTCCTCGGTAATGTCGAGTCGGCGCGCTTTTTCGGCTTGCAGTAATTCCCCTTCGCTCATGTCTTGCACAGCTTCAGCTAATATTTCCAAGGTGCGAAAATCTTTGTTGTTGAGTGAAAGCAATAAGCCTTTCGATAATAGATAATCGCCCACCAACACGGCAATTTTATTTTTCCAAAGGGCATTTATGGAGAAAAAAGAACGGCGTTTGTCGGCATCGTCCACCACATCGTCGTGCACCAAGGTGGCGGTATGAAGCAGTTCCACCAAGGAGGCTGCGCGGTAGGTGCCTTCGTTCACGTCGCCAAATAACTTGGCCGACAATAACACGAACATCGGGCGTAATTGTTTCCCTTTCGTTTTCACGATGTATTTCATGATATGGTCGAGTAGGGAAACGCGACTGGCCACGGCCTGGTTGAAAGTGGATTCGAAGTGGTTTAACTCCGTTTGCAAATAAGCACGAATGTCGTTCATGGCAAGGCCTGCAAGTTACGAGTAAAATAGGCAGTGCGGAGGAATACCCATAAAAAAATCCCGCTATAGGGTAGCGGGATTTACAATTCGTTCATTTGAATTAAGCGTCTTTATCTTGGCGCTTGAAGTAAATTTTATCGGCCAACAATTCTTGTGTGGCTTGAATAGCGGGGTTAGCCATACGTTCGTAGAAACGCGAAATTTCAATTTGTTCTTTGTTTTCGCTAATTTCTTCGAGGTTATCGCTTACACTGCCGAATTCATCTAATTTACGGTGCAATTCTTCTTTAATACGGCTATTGATTTGATTCGCACGCTTGGCTGTAACCGCGATGGATTCATAAATATTGCCGGTTTTACTCTGAATTTCAGCCAAATTACGGGCTTCCAAGCTCGGGTTGGTGGTATTGATCAAGAGTTTTTTATTTGTCATGATTTGCTCAGTTTTTTGAGGGACTGCAAAGATAAGCCATTTATCTTGTTAATTTCAGATAAATAGGTACTTTTTGGGAATTTTTCCTTGAAATCGCGGCTATCCGATACCACCCGATTGAAGCGTTCCGCTTGTTTTTCGGGAATACTGTTGCCCGCATAACGGAAGTAAGCTTTCACAATCATGAAATGATAATAATCGCTAAATTTCGAATCGGGGTATTTGCGAATCACGTTTTCGAAGGCAATGGTGGCCGCTTTGTATTGCTTAATTTTAAAATACAATTCCGCACTGTATCGGTCTTTCTGCTCCAATTTCTCCCGCGATTGGTCAATCATGGCATTGGCTTGCGTCAATTGCTTCGAATCAGGGTGCATATTGATAAACTCCTGCATTTCCCCAATCGATTTTACCGTATTCGATTGGTCGAGTTGGTAATTGGGCGACATTTTGAACAAACACAAACTATTCAGGTATTCACACTCTTCCGTTTTGTCGGATTTCGGAAATAAATCGGTGAAATTCTTGAAATGGTAAGACGCCGGCAAATAGTTCTTGTTGTAAAAAAACGTGTAGGCATACCGATAATACATACCTTCAAACTTCTTGGTACCCTTGAAAATAGGCAACAATTCGTCGTATAAGGTATTGGCCTTGGTGTATTCTTTTTTATTGAAATACTCGTCGGCCTTGGTTAATTTGTACTCGTAATCTTTACTTTTCTGAACCGATTCGAAGCTGTTTTTGCACGAAGCGGCTCCCACGAGGAGTAATAAAAATAAAATGACTGGGCGCATGCGGACGCAAATATAGGGTTTTGCTTTCGGCTTTGCCACAAGGAAATGTTATAAATTCTTTCTTCGTAAAGCGTGAATGCGTTGCACTTGGGTATATTTGCACCCTATGTCAAGTACTATTCAACACATGATTGCCTCCGGCAAGGTCGATTATACCGCCACCGTAAAAGGGTGGGTTAGAACCTTTCGTAATAACCAATTCATTGCCCTCAACGATGGCAGTACCAACTCGAATTTACAAGTCGTAGTCGATTTCAATACCTTCGATGAAGCCACCCTCAAACGCATTACCACCAGCGCTTGCATTGAAGCGACAGGTAAAGTGGTAGCTTCTACCGGGAAAGGACAAACCATTGAACTCATTGCGGAAAACCTAAGCATTTTAGGCGATAGCGACCCCGAAAAATACCCGCTTCAACCTAAAAAACACAGCTTAGAATTCTTACGCGAAATTGCCCACTTGCGTTTCCGTACCAATACCTTCGGAAGCGTTTTTCGTTTGCGCAATGCCTTGTCGTTCGCCATTCATCGCTTCTTCCAAGAACAAGATTTTATTTATATGCATTCCCCCATCATTTCGGCCAGCGATGCCGAAGGCGCCGGGGAGATGTTTCGGGTAACTAATTTAGATATGAATAAATTGCCCCGCAACGAACAAGGCGAGGTGGATTATTCGCACGATTTTTTTGGGCGCAGTACCAACCTTACGGTGAGTGGACAATTAGAAGCCGAACTCGCCGCCTTGGCCTTGGGTAAAGTATATACTTTCGGTCCAACATTCCGCGCCGAAAACTCCAATACCGCCCGTCACCTTGCCGAATTCTGGATGATAGAACCCGAAGTGGCCTTCAATGAATTGAACCACAATGCCGACCTCGCCGAAAACATGCTCAAGTATGTGATTCGCTACGCCATGGAAAAGCATCCCGACGATATCGACTTCCTCGATAAACGCCTCGCCGACGAAGAAGCCCAAAAGCCCATGAATGAACGCGCTGAAATGGGACTCAAACAAAAGTTGGAGTTTATGTTAGCGAACGATTTCGAACGCATTACTTATACCGAAGCCGTTGATATTTTATTGAATTCGCCCGCCTACAAGAAAAAGAAATTCCAATACGATGTATCGTGGGGTATTGATTTACAAAGCGAACACGAACGTTATATAGTAGAAAAACATTTCAAAAAACCGGTGATAGTAACCGATTATCCGAAAGACATCAAAGCCTTTTACATGCGTCAGAACGACGATGGAAAAACGGTGGCGGCCATGGATATTCTTGCGCCCGGTATTGGCGAAATCGTAGGAGGCTCGCAACGCGAAGAACGCCTCGATAAACTGGAACAACGCATGCACGAAATGCATATTCCTACCGAAGAAATGGATTGGTATCTCGATACCCGCCGCTTCGGAACGTGTAAACATGCGGGCTTCGGTCTCGGGTTTGAACGCCTCGTGCAATTCGTTACCGGCATGGGCAATATCCGCGATGTAATTCCTTTCCCACGCACCCCTAAAAACTGC
>JBPCSZ010000021.1:0-5731 GCA_051006655.1 Chitinophagaceae bacterium | reverse complement strand
GCACCGCAAGGCGACAGCAAATACAAAGTGTATATCATCGATGAGGTGCACATGTTGTCGAATGCGGCCTTCAATGCCTTTTTGAAAACCTTGGAAGAGCCGCCGCCGCATGCCATTTTCATTTTGGCTACGACGGAGAAGCATAAAATTTTGCCCACCATTCTATCGCGTTGTCAAATTTTCGATTTTAATCGGATTACCACACGCGATACCGTTGATCATTTAGCGGATATTTGTGGTAAGGAAGAAATTACCTTCGAACGCGAAGCACTTCATATCATTGCTCAAAAGAGTGAAGGTTGTATGCGCGATGCATTGTCTATTATGGACAAGATTGCGAGTTTTACCAACGACCAAATTACCTATACCTCGACGGTTGAACATCTGAATATTCTCGATTACGATTATTACTTCAAGTTGTTCGATTTATTGATGTTGGAAGATTTATCGGGGGTGATGTTGTTGTTCAATGCCATTTTAGCGAAAGGCTTCGAAGGTGATATGTTCTTGAATGGATTGGCTGAGCATGCCCGTAATTTATTGATGTGCCAAGATGCCCGTGTGGCTAAGTTGCTCGATTTGCCCGATAATATCAAGGCCCGTTATTATGAGCAAGCCAAACAAGTGGGCGCTGCGTATTTAATTAATTCTTTGTCGGTAGTAAACCAAGCCGAAATCAATTATAAAATGGCGCGCAACCGTCGTTTGCATGTGGAATTGGCTTTGGTAAAATTGACTTACCTGCAACAAGCGGTGAGCATTTTAAGTGAAGACGAGGCACTATTAAAAAAAAAATTATAGCCGGAATTAAGGAAGCCATTTATTCGTATAAAACGGGTAAGGTGGTGAAAGTGACTTCGGTTCCGAAGTCTACAAATACGCCACAGCCAACAACGACGGCATCTACTGTTACCGCTTCGCCTACAGCCACAGCTAGCCCGGCACCTCAACCGCTTAATTCAACGGCATCATCGGGTGCGGCTCCGGTTAATACCCCACCCCCGGCATTATCTAAAATTTCGTTGACGTCCATTCGGACCGGACTTAAGGATCAAGCGCGACAGCAACAAGAAGCGCGTTTGGCCGCCCAGGCCAATCGTAGGACTGTTGATATGGACAATTTGAAGTTAGCTTGGAAAGAAGCCGTTGAAACTTTAGCGGCCGACAAAGGCATGTATAAAGCCTCGTTGATGTTGAGCGATTTGGTGTATGAACACCCCAATATCAAGGTATCGGCATTATTATCGTGTTTCGATTTTATTCGGCAGAGACGTTTGGAGTTGTTGAATTTCTTTAAAGCCCATTATTCCGATGAAGATTTGAATGTGATTATTGATCAGAAGCCTGATGAGGAGCCCAAGGAAAAAGTGATGAGTACGCGTGAGGTATTTGAGGAAATGGCCCTAAAAAATCCGGCCTTGAAAGCCTTGAAGGAACAACTGGGTCTCGATTTAGAACTTTAGGAATTTATAGTCTATTGAAAAAAGGCGCGTAGTCTTCCCGTTGTGCGTACTAACTTTGCTACACTAAATTTTATATTATGGCATTTACTTTACCGGCATTACCTTATGCCCACGATGCGTTAGAACCGCATTTCGATACTATGACCATGCAAATTCATCATGGCAAGCACCACCAAGCGTATGTTGACAATTTAAATAAGGCCTTGGAAGGAACTGAAAATGCCGACAAATCGTTGGAGGAGTTAATGGGCATGATGTCTAAATTGCCTATGGCTGTTCGCAACAATGGTGGTGGACATTACAACCACAGTTTGTTTTGGCAATTATTATCGCCCAATGGCGGTGGAAATCCAAGTGGCAAGTTGGCTGAAGCTATTGAAGCGCAATTGGGTGGATTTGATGCATTTAAAGCCGCCTTTGCCCAAGCGGGTATGACCCGTTTCGGAAGTGGTTGGGCTTGGTTATGTGTGAAGTCCGACAAAACCCTTTGTGTATGCAGTACACCGAACCAAGACAATCCGTTGATGGATTTAGCTGAATGCCCCGGTACGCCTATTTTAGCGGTGGATGTTTGGGAACATGCGTATTATTTGCATTACCAAAATCGTCGTGCCGATTATTTGAATGCGTTTTGGAGTGTAGTGAATTGGGAAGAAGTAGCCAAGCGTTACGAAGCTGCCCTTTAATAAAATTCAATCAAATGAAAACCGCCCAATAGTATGTTGGGCGGTTTTTTTATTCCTGTTTTATTTCCTTAAACAAGGTATTTGTTTTTATTGTGCGAAGCTTGTCAATCTATCTACGTGAGGTTTTTTTACTCTTCATCGAAATAGGCTACAATATGTTGTTTCAGTAATGTTTCTTGGGTTTGTAAATTTTCGGCGGGTGGTGTTTCAAGTAGTTTATAATGTGGCCAACCGTCTTTATCGTGCCCGTCGTATTCGTAGTAACCACTTTGTGCTAAGAGGGCACAAACGGCTAAGTGCATTAAATCTTGTTTTTGTTCTTTGGTAAATTCTTTATCGGGTACTCTTCCCAATTCATTGATGCCAATTAAATACAAGATGGCTTCCATATTGGGCTTCTTACCAAAACGTTCCGTCATCATGATTTCAATTTCAAGCCATTTTTCTTGTAAGGCGAGTTCGTCGAGTAAATTCATAGTGCAAAAGTAGGCTTCAAAAAATTAAAAAAGGCGAACGGGGATGTTCGCCTTTTTTTAAAAAGTTAAATAGAATTAATAATCGGCATGGGCTTGAGAAACAAAACGAATGTTACGGGCAACATCTTCGCCGCGTTCATTTTTCGTAATGTTGAAACTCACCATATCACCTTCTTGTAATTCGTTGAAATCGGTATCAATTACATTGGTATAATGGAAGAATAAATTATTAGGAGGAAACTTAATAAAACCGAAACCATTTTTCAATTTTAAAATTTCACCTGAGAATACTTCTTGATCGTCGAAATTGGTTTGTTCTGTTTCTTCATCGCCTTCGGTATTACGAACCCAAGCGCGACGTGGTTCCGATTGAACAAACAACTTATTGATAATGGGATCGTCTTGGTTTCCGCGGTCATCAATCAATAAGTTCATGTGAATGGGATAACTGGCTTCTTCCAATAAATCGTGCGAGGTGCGTGTGATATAGCGTTGACCGGTTTCGGAATGATATTCGAAATCCCAACCTAATACCATCACGCGTGTACCAATGGCATTGAGTTTGCGAACCAAGGGTACGTAGTTACTATCGGAAGAAAGTAATACCACCACATCGAAGCGTTTCAAAAAGGTTTGTTCAAATACTTCTAAGGCAAACCAAACATCAATGCCTTTTTCGGTACGTGTACCATCAAAATTGGTTTTCAAAGGCAAGTAGTGTGTAATAACGCCTTCCGACATTAAGATATCGTCGAATACGCGATCCCAATACAAGGTGTCGCCGCGTTGACTGGCTTCCGAGGCGCTTAAACGGCCACGGAAATAGTGACTATCCACAATTTTACACAAGCGTACATCAAATTCGCCTTCTAAGGCCACTTGGTGTCGAATGAATTCGTGTAAGCCGGAAACACTTAAGCGTTTTTGGCGTGGATGGCCATAGGCGTAGTAATTGCTTACTTGTAAAAAGTAATTTCCATCGTAAAATACCCCAATACGGGTTAATGCATCGTTCATAGTTTTTTAATGCGGTTTAATATTTAAACCTTTTTTAATTTATAAAATAGACATATCTAAAAATGTCGTTTCATCTATTTGCATTCCGTTCCCCTTTATATTTTCGAAATGCAAAAATTTCGGAAAGCAAATGTATTTAATCGAACTTTTTTTAGACGTCAGAATGAGAGAAGTTGGTTTGTGGTTCAATATCTTTCTTGTTTTGTGTATTAATCAGTATTTTAATGTTTGGTATATATAGTCTTAGTTTGTTGTTTGGTAGAACAAAATTAGGGTAAGCAAACCAAATAAAACCGTTTTTAAACGTTTATTGCGGAACTATGACTTGGGAAAGTTTTAAGGTTTCGTACTATATTTAGCACATTATTAAATTTTTATGCAAACTAGCCAACAGCAAACCACGAATTATGGTGCCTTGAGTACCTTGGTGACCGTATTTTTTTTCTGGGGTTTTATTGCCGCCGGAAATAGTGTATTCATTCCATTTTGTAAACATTATTTTCATTTAGATCAGTTTCAGTCGCAATTGATTGATTTTGCTTTTTATGGGGCTTATTATATTGGGGCCTTGGCTTTATTTGCGTTAGGACTCAATAAAGGGAAGGATTTAGTGGGGCAATGGGGATATAAACGCAGTATTATTTATGGTTTGTTGTTTTCGGCGCTAGGTGCTGTGGCCATGATTATTGCTGTGATGGGTAACACGTTTGCCGGTATGTTATTGGGTTTATTCATTGTGGCCTTGGGTTTTTCTTTACAGCAAACCTCGGCCAATCCGTTTGCCATATTATTGGGCGATCCGAAAACCGGGAATAGTCGAGTGAATTTAGGTGGTGGTATCAATTCGTTGGGAACTACCATTGGTCCGTTGGTGGTGGCCTTGGCATTGTTTGGTACTTCGGCCGCGGTTTCGGATGAACAAATTGCCGGACTACCCCTCAATAAAGTAATTGTATTGTATGTGTTTGTTGGATTTTTATTTGTGGCGGCAGCGTCTTTGTTTGGTTTTAGTAAAAAAGTCCCGGCCGGTATTTCGGAAGAAAAACAAGAAAAAGCCGGGAAAGCCTTAACCACTTTACTAATATTAACGGGTTTATTGGTATTGGTTTTTGCGCCGGTGTTTTCGAGTTATCGTTCCGAGGAAGCGAAGTTGATTATAGTGAAAGAACAAGCCATTAGCGATAAGAAAGCATCGGTGAATACAATCAATGAAACCATTAAAACGGCCCAGCCCAGTGAATTGGGATTATTGCAAGCCGATTTGGCGCGTATGAGCAATGAGTTAAGCGCAGAAGAACAATTGGTGAACGAACTTAAAAAACCCTTAGAGCAAAAACGCTTGATGTGGTTATTATTGGCTTTATCGTTGGTAGTAATTGGTTTACCGGTTTCGAATGCCATTGCTCAACGGCAGAAGGAAGGTTGGGGTGCTATGCAATACCCGCAATTGGTGTTGGGCATGTTGGCCATCTTTATTTATGTGGGGGTTGAAGTTGCCATTGGCAGTAACTTGAGTGAATTATTAAAGCAACCGGCTTTTGGGGGTTATCAATCGAGTTCCGTAGCACCGTTCATTGCCATGTATTGGGGTAGTTTAATGATAGGTCGTTGGACGGGGGCCGTAGCGGCTTTTCCATTCAGCGATAAAACTAAAATGTTACTCAAGTTTGTGGTGCCTTATGTGGCCTTGGGTGTGGTTACCTTGCTTACGTATTTTGCCGGGCATTCGGTTGCGGTATTAAAATGGTATTTTATTTGTGTAACGGTACAAATTGTGGTGGCTACACTCAGTGGTGATAGTCCAACAAAAACCCTCTTGTATTTTTCACTCTTTGGCGTGGCGGCGATGTTGGTTGGATTATTCAGTACAGGCACCGTGGCCGTATATGCGTTTTTAAGTGGCGGTTTGGCTTGTTCTATCATGTGGCCTTCTATTTTTACCTTATCGATAGCCGGTTTAGGAAAATACACTACCCAAGGTTCCGCCTTTTTAATTATGATGATTTTAGGTGGGGGTATTATTCCGCCAATTCAAGGTAAATTATCCGATATCATTGGAATTCATGCTTCCTATTGGATTCCTGTGGTC
>JBPCSZ010000020.1:0-35278 GCA_051006655.1 Chitinophagaceae bacterium | reverse complement strand
AACCATGATGCAAGCGTGTAAGCATAGCAATGGAAAAGACTGGTGGTTACTTAAACAAGGGGCATATGGCACCAATGAAATTATACGGTTTTTGGTAACAAAAGATAGTATTTATGGGCCTTATGTACAGCAGTTTAGTGAACCGGCTTATGGTACAAATGACCAAAGGGGGCAGTTCGCATTTAATGAAGATGGTACAAAGTTCGTAGCAATACAATGTAAAACCAACAAACTTTTTCTTGCGGACTTTAATCGTTGCACAGGAGAATTAAATAACCCTAAAATATTTAATATACCTATTGATTCAACTGGTTATCCGATCCTAGATAATCAAAATTATCGCGATTCTGTGGGAACAGGAGTTTGTTTTTCCCCAAATAATCAATTCATATATGTATCCAAACAGACAAATATTTACCAATTCGAATTTAATAATTCGGATAGTTCTTTAGCATGGTATAATGTAAAACGCGGTGCTGATACAACATGGAACGCATTTGAATATTATGGTTTACTTTCTAGAGGTCCTGATTCTCGTATTTATATTGGAAAAGGAGCAGGTGGTTTTAAACAATTCAGTGTTATAAACAATCCTAACAGTAAAGGTGCCGCTTGTGGTTTTTGTCGAAAATGTTTTCGGGTAGATAATGCCTTAGGAGGTTTAAACACGCCCCCCAATATGCCCGATTATACCTTAGGCCCTAGTAATAAAACCTGCTGGCCATTAGCTACCAATCAATTGTCAAATTTAAATGAGGCATTGGAGGTTTACCCTAACCCAAGTAGCTCGGTGTTTTACATTAAAAATAAGCAAGGCAAGAAGAAGGAATTGTTTACCATGCTGGGGGAATTGTTGTTTACCACTTCTAAAGATGAAATCGATGTAAGCAGGTACACAAAAGGCGTTTATTATTTACGGTGTGAGCATGCTGTAAGGAAAGTGGTTGTTGAATGATGGGGCGGAGTAATATAATATCGGCGAGTTTCGTTCTTTCGATAAGTACGTTTTCGTCACGTTACTCGTTGCGAAACGCAACAGCGTAACCCTGCGAAGCGAATACGCTTCGCAGAACGAGGTGGATTTTTGCAAGCCTTGTGTCGTACTGCCATTGGCGAATACCGTTTAGAAGAAGCCTACACCATCGATGAAATGGCGGCGCATTATGGTTCGAAGTTTAATGCGAAGATTATTGTGCCGAAAGTATTTTAACTGCTTATTCCGTTGTGGAAGCGATGATGCAAGCGATGGTGTTGACGTGTGCGACGCAATTGCGCCGAATGATGGCAGCGGCGATGACTCCAAAAAGATAAACTAGCTACAACTGCGGCAATACGAGGAAGCTAAGGAATAAAAAAAGCGGTCACCGAAATGACCGCTTTTGCTTTTTTATTTTAATCGACTAGTAACGATACGCTTCAGGCTTGTACGGACCGGCAACAGGGATGTTGAGGTACGAACTTTGCTCGGGCGTTAACTCATCGAGAACCACACCAATTTTAGCCAAATGCAAACGAGCTACTTTTTCGTCGAGGTGCTTCGGCAAAACGTACACTTTGTTTTCGTATTGACTGTGGTTCAACCACAATTCAATTTGAGCCAAGGTTTGGTTGGTGAAGGAGTTACTCATTACAAAGCTTGGGTGACCGGTGGCGCAACCTAAGTTTACCAAACGACCTTCAGCCAATACAATCACATCTTTACCTTCGATGGTATACATATCCACTTGAGGCTTGATGGTGTCTTTGGTATGACCATAGTTGTTGTTCAACCAAGCCATATCGATTTCAATATCGAAGTGACCGATATTACAAACGATGGCTTTGTCTTTCATTTTGCGGAAATGTTGTTCCGTAATCAAATCGCGACAACCGGAAGCAGTAACTACGATATCGGCTTCAGTTACGGCATCCATCATTTTCTTTACTTCATAACCGTCCATAGCGGCTTGTAAGGCACAAATAGGATCGATTTCGGTAACAATTACACGGCAACCGGCCCCACGTAACGACGCGGCAGAACCTTTACCTACATCACCATAACCACCTACAACGGCCACCTTACCGGCCAACATGATATCGGTAGCACGGCGGATTGAATCCACCAATGATTCTTGACAACCATATTTGTTATCGAATTTCGATTTAGTAACACTGTCGTTTACGTTGAAGGCAGGAATTGGTAAAGTACCATGTTGCATGCGCTCGTACAAACGGTGAACACCCGTGGTAGTTTCTTCGCTTAAACCTTTGATGTGTTGAATTAATTCAGGGTATTTATCGAAAACGGTATTGGTTAAATCGCCACCATCGTCCAAAATCATATTCAAAGGACGGTCTTCGCTACCGAAGAATAAGGTTTGTTCAATACACCAATCGGCTTCTTCTTGCGTTTGCCCTTTCCAAGCAAACACCCCGATACCGGCAGCAGCAATAGCCGCAGCGGCATGATCTTGGGTAGAGAAGATATTGCAAGAACTCCATTTTACTTCAGCACCCAAGGCCACTAAAGTTTCAATTAACACGGCAGTTTGAATGGTCATGTGCAAACAGCCGGCAATGCGAGCGCCTTTCAATGGTTGTTGAGCACCATATTCTTCACGCAACGACATTAATCCGGGCATTTCAGCTTCGGCCAATTTAATTTCTTTCCGGCCCCACGCTGCCAAACTCATGTCGGCCACTTTATAAGCCAATTTAAAATCGATATTCGATTTTACAGATGCTGTAGACATAATTTAAAATTATTTAGGACGCAAAGTTACATCGTAGGGACTATAGATAAAAGTCCATAAACATATTTTTGACTATATAATATAGGGGAATTATACCCAATGAAACGTTACGTCTTTAACCACGTTTTCGGCTAAACTGAGGTAAACTGGACAAGTAAGGGCCGCTTTTTCGAGGATAGTTTTTTGTTTTTCGGTGTATTCGATACCGGCGGGCATGTGGAAATGAACGCCGACGCGCCCAATACGGCGTAAGGGATCGGCCACCATGTCTTTTTCAATATCAATGCGGGTGCCGTCGATATTAAATTCGTGGGTTCGGGCGGCAATGCCCATGATGGTGAGCATGCAGGAACCGAGGGCGGTGGCGACTAAATCGGTGGGACTAAACCGTTCGCCTTTGCCCTGATTATCGAGGGGGGCATCGGTTTCAACCAAGGAACGGCTGTTTAAATGGGTCATTTCGGTGCGCAAATCGCCTTTATAAAGAATGGTGCTAATCATGGTATATTTTGCCGTAAATTTACAAGATTAAGATGGTTTATTGCATGAAACGTTGTTATGGATACGGCCTGTTGGGACTCTTATTGTTGAGTACATCGGCGATGGCTCAAAACAAAAAAAAGCCAAACCCGGCTCCGGTTAAAACGGCGGCGCA
Source organism: Chitinophagaceae bacterium (assembly GCA_051006655.1). Classification (GTDB taxonomy): domain Bacteria; phylum Bacteroidota; class Bacteroidia; order Chitinophagales; family Chitinophagaceae; genus OLB11. The sequence continues at coordinate 31,891 of JBPCSZ010000020.1, read as the reverse complement.
ATTGCGTTTAGATTCCATGCGTTTGGTGCAATCCATCAAGCGCGATTCAACGGCCAAAGCCCGTGAATTGGAAGCCGAAAAGCGCAAACTCAAGCAAGAGGAAATGGCGGCTCAACGGGCTGCCGGACGAAAAAAAACCATTCCTCCATTAACCCAAGAAATGAGTGGCGGTATTAAACTGCATACCGATGGTTGGTCGCTGAATGTACAACGTGGTTTTATTCGGAGTGAAGACCCCGAGAATCCGTTTACCCCCTTCATGTGGTTCGAATTTTCGGAAAAGAAACACCCGAAAGAAGTTAAACAACAGAATAACAGTTACTTGGTTGTCAATCCGGGCGAACTTCGTCCATTGAGTTATAAATACGGTAAAATCAATAATATCTATGCCTTGAAATTGGGCTATGGGAATCAGAAACCCTTATCGGGGAAAATAGACAAAGCCAATGTGCAAGTATCGTGGGTGTATGCCGCGGCCCTTTCCATTGGATTTATGAAACCCTATTACCTCGATGTATTAATGCCCGAAGGCAATGTGTATGTGCGTAAAACGGTGAAGTATACCGAAGAAACCAAGCCTTATTTCTTGGATTTATACAATAAGAATACCATCATTGGCGGCACCGATTTTATTCGGGGTATCAATGAATTGAAAATCAATCCGGGCATTGCTTTACGCAGTGGCTTTTATTTCGATTATGCCCCTACACGAAAATTATTTTCGGGGGTAGAATTAGGGGCCTCGGCTGAACTTTATATGAAGAAAGCCGAAATTATGGCCATTGCACCGAATCGGAGTTATTTCGTGAATTTATATGCCGACTTCCGTTTTGGGAAACGTTGGGAATAATTAGCCTTGCGCTTGCCACGCTATCATACCGCCTTCCAAATTCTTGGTATTTGTAAAGCCCATTTGTTCTAACATCAAACAAGCTTGCATACTGCGCATACCACTACGGCAATGCACTACCACTTCTTTGTCTTTCCAATCTTCAATATCATCAATCATACCGCCCATAATTTGTCCTAAAGGAAGCAAATGAGCCCCAATATTATATTCGGCATATTCAGCGGGTTCACGCACATCGAGAATATGAATGGCCTCGCCGGCATCTAAACGTTTTTTCAATTCTTGAACAGAAATGGTTTGCATAAGGAGTAAAAATTAAAAGTAATTATTTTTGAATGGCAGCCCGATATAATTGGCCTGAAGCATCGATGGCTTCGAGCCAATATAAGCCTTTTGATAAGGTTTGTACCGAAATGGGTTCGTTAGAAATAGCCCCTTGCATAAGGCAACGTCCATCGATGCTCAACAAGCGGTATTGACGGTAGTGGATGCCCGATGGCAAATACAACAACGTCTCTGCAGGATTTGGATAAGGTTGCCAAGGCTTGCTTGTATTTGACTCGTAATAAGGGGCTAGTCCGGTACTGGTTACCGCCGGACCGGTAAGCAAACGCATCATCAGCGTGCCCGGGGCGGAAGAACCATACCAAGCGCCATCAACATTGTAATACAATTGTTGGGTATTTTGGTCGGTATTCACATCGAGTCCATAATACAAACTATCACTTCCAAAATTCGCCGGTTGGGTAATGCCGATATAATAATTCCCGGCGGGTAATATCACCCCTTGATTGAAGGCACAAGTCATGAAACCATTGCGTTGCGAATCGTATTGAACGCGGTATAAATCTTGTTGGTATAAAATAGAATCGGTCAACCCGGAACCGGCCAAGCGTTGGTATAATACCACCGAAAAATATTTACCGAGAGCCGTGGGCACTTGCGCGGCAAAAAACACTTGCAATCCACGAATGGTATCGGATTGATTCAAATGAAATTTCATGGCTGTTTTAGCCGGGAAATTATTGGCCGCATAAAGGAAATAGGCTTTTTCGGCCGTACCATCGTCGTAAGCAAAGCATTGGTCGAAAATGGTATTCCGAATAATGGTATCGTTTTGAATACGGTCGTTAGGACCGGGCGATTGACAATAGTATTTATTTTGAATCAGAACCCGATCGTTGATGTTTGGCGGTGTTATTGAAATAGGAAATGAGGGTATAGCCTGATTCAACAACGATTTTGGGGCAATACCGGCCGAAGGCAAGGTTGTAGTAGTAAGCACCGTTGTACTAGCCGAATCGGTAGCACGATGAGCGGCGGTAACCGTATAGGATTGATTGTATAAATTATGAATTTGGAATAATTGTTGGCTCGATAATTCCGCATTTGCATTCGCATTAAAATGACGAAACGGCATCGTGGTGTACGGAAATAAAATAGAACCCGGCGGAATGGTCATGGCGATATCGTTCATATTGGTATCGGCCACATTGCGGTTGGCGTCTAATTTTACATAATCGAGATTCCAAATATCATCGTTCAAATTCAAGGAGGCGATATTCACAAAACGGAATTGAAAACCGGCATGTAAAAATTGGGCTTGATTCACCGGAATCATTTCAATTCGAAAAGGTTGCCAAGGGGTTCCCCATTTACTCCAAACTTGCACCCACTGGTTCGCATCATTTTTTAAAAACAAAAACAAACTGTCGGTGGCTTCAGGCGCGAAACCCAATCCCTGGGGCTGAACATAAAAACTTAAAAACACCCCGGAATTGGTAGTATACGACGATAAATCGATGGGCTTCGAAGTCAAACTATCGGCAAAGCCCATGGAAAACTGTCCGGGAAAATACGGACGACCATACGCATTCAATCCATCGAATGTAGCCACACCCCGTGTAGGTGGTTCGGCCGACATGGTATTGTTGATATAGACTTGTTTATCGAGCCAAAGGGTGGTATCGGGGTAAGGACTATCGTACGAAAAATCGTCGATAAACGGGAGTGTCAACCGTTGTTTTTTCGAACCGAAGGTCTTCCCTTCTTTCGCTTGTTGGGTTAATGGCACGAGGTTTTCTTGAGCCTTCATGAGCGAGAAAGCCAAGCAAAAAAGGCCAATCAACCAAATGCGTTTATTCAAAATCATTGCCTATGGGGTCGTCATTTTTTTTCACCGGGGCATTCGAGCTTTCATTCTTCTTGGGAGAAGGCAAAGGCTTTACCGGTTTATTGACATTGATTTTAACGCCAGAAGCATCCGAAATAGTCTGTGCTTTCTTCAAATCGGGTTTATTAGTAACTGGAGCTGAAGGTATTCCTACCTGAACGCCGGTTCGAGTAGGCTTTACACCGGCTTGGGGTAAACCTACATTACGGCTACTATCTTCCGGTTCTAAAAACTTGGCGGAACCGGGCTGATTGCTTTTAATTAAATCGGGCGAAGGGTTTTGCATTACATACACATCCATCAAATCGCCGGCTAATATTTGATTCACAAAATCCAGTTCATTCATGGCTTCAGGCTCCTGTTTGTAAACAATTGCCTTAGCGGTATCAGTAATTAAACCTTCCCATATCACATTATAATTCAAGGCCATCGATTCCAATTGTGCTTTGGCATCGCCCCAAGAAATGCCAATTAAATTGGGCACATCCAACATATCCGATAAACCTTCTCCAATAACGAGGGTGATTTTGGCGCCCAATGGAACGTATTCACCCGGCATCACTTGGCGGCCCTGATACCATTGCTCCAATATGGCGCCGGCGGCTACATCGGGACGATAAAGCGTATCGCCCATTTCCAAGCGATAACTGTTCATGGTTAATAAGGCATTCCGAAACGATAAGTTCTTCAAATTTGGCATGGGAACGGTAGGCACCGACTGACGATTTACGGTAAGGAAAATCGTACGTCCCACTTTCACCAAAGCCCCCGATTCAGGTTCTTGAAATAAGATTTCCAAGGGTTCTTTACCGGGCTGATAGGTTGAATCCACTTCCACGGTAAACCCTTGCTTTTCGAGCAATGCCATGGCCTTTTCCAAATGCTTACCGGTTAACATAGGCACCTTCGTTTCTTGTCCATGATTAGTTAACCAATTCAACGATTGGAAGAAAATAAACAAGACCCCGCATCCTAAAAGAAATACGAGCATCAGGTGGAATAAAAAGGATTGTCTGTACAAAGCGATAAATAAGAAAAGTAAAAATAAGGGTTTTCATCAAGGGCGGCAAACCGCCGTCAATAAATTTAACCCGCATTTAGCAAGCCAAACATTCTTCCAACAAGGCCCCGTAAAAATCTTGTAAGGTTTTTCCGGCGGCGCGAACTTGTTGAGGAACAATGCTATTTTCGCTTTGTCCGGGTACCGTATTAATTTCTAAAAAATACCAAGCGCCATTGGTGTTCGATAATATAAAATCGACCCGACAAATTCCCTTGCAATTCAAATGATTATAAATCGCAGCCGCTTTTTGGGCTAAGTCCTTAGCTTGTTCAGGCGTAATATCGGCCGGAGTAACTTCGCGGGTAACGCCTGGGGTATACTTGGCTTCGTAATCGAAAAACTCTTTGGTGCTGATGATTTCTGTGGGTGGCAGGGTATGCAATTCCTGTCCAATTCGGTAAACCCCTATGGAAAATTCTCGACCGGGAATAAACGATTCCACCATAGCTTGTTCTTCAATAGCGAATACCGCTTGGAGGGCCGGTTCTAATTCAGCTTCTGTTTTCACCTTGGTGGTGGCTAAACTCGAACCGCCTTCGGCCGGTTTTACGAAAACAGGCAAACCCAATTGATTGATGATTTCTTGCGTTGAATATGGTCGATGACGATAGGCTCCTAACGACTTGGCCACATGAACCAAACCACCTTGTGCCACCACTTGATTGCAAAACAATTTATTGAAGGTGAGTCCGGAAACAATAGCGGAGCAGGAAGTATACGGAATGCCCTGCATATCTAAATACCCTTGCAATTTTCCGTCTTCGCCCGGTGTACCATGAACGGCAATAAAAGCGGCATCGAAACGAATTTCTTGTCCATCGGCTTGGGTAATCGAAAAACGATTCAAATTCACGGTTTGTCCATCGCGTTCAGCATACCATCGATCGCGATCGATAATAATTTTATGCACCTCGTAGCGATTGGCATCGATATGTTGTTCAATGGTGCGGGCTGTTTTAATGGAAATTTCACGCTCACCGGAATAACCACCGGCCAATAAAGCAATCTTTTTTTTCATAGGTAATGTATTAATGCTCGAGGGATTGGCCTTCTTGCGTTTCTTCTTTTTTCATCAAACCCATACGGCGCAATATTTTCTTTTCGTAATTCCAAAAAAAAGAAAATTGGCCAAAAGGAATGGAAACCAAGAGGAGTATGAATTGATAGCCAAAAATCAAGACTGCACCGCGCAAGGAAGCCCGTTGCCATAATGGCGATTCGGGGGTTAATCCTACCCAACCGGTCACTACTTTTGAAATATAAGCGGTTGTAGTTCCCGTTATGGCAAACACGCATAGAATTAAAAACAAATCCATATTGTTCACCTTCCAGCGTTGTTTTAGTTTTTCAAACATGGGGGGTGGACTTAATCTTTATTTACGTCGCTCACGCTGTGAATATCCATCAACAAACGAGGCTTACGTCCATCCATGATTTTTGAAAAAGTTTCTTCGGGTTTAACCAAATGCGTATAATGACCTTGAGAAATTACGCTATGGCGATTCACCGTCATTGGTCCTTCAATCACCCAATCTTTGGTGTCTTTCTTATCGAAGCGGCACGTATTACAAATCCATCCGGTTTTTCCGTCTTTGGTATTGTTGGCTACTTCGCCCCATTGATCTTTACGAGCCGTTACACGATAAACATCATCGCCACGGTACCAAAGCGTTACTTCTCCGCAACACTTGTCGCAATCGCGATGAGCCAATACAGGCTTGGTAAACCAAACGCGATTTTTAAAGCGGAAGGTTTTGTCGGTCAAGGCACCTACCGGACAAACATCAATCATGTTGCCGCTGAAATCGTTGGTGATGGCTTGACTGATATACGTTGAAATGGCAGCATGATCGCCACGATCGACAACCCCATGACAACGATTACCGGTAATTTGGTCGGCCACATAAGTACAACGGTAACATAAAATACAACGGGTCATGTGCAATTGAATGTACGGACCCAAATCTTCTTTCTTGAAGGTACGACGGTCGAACTCGTAACGAGTACCTGCTTTTCCATGTTCGTACCCTAAATCTTGTAAATGGCATTCACCGGCCTGATCGCACACCGGACAATCGAGGGGATGATTGAGGAGTAAAAATTCAACCACACCGGCACGGGCATCTTTTACTTTATCGCTGGTAATATTTTTGACTACCATTCCATCCATAACGCCGGTACGACAACTGGCTTGGAGTTTGGGCATTGGACGGGGATCTTTGGTAGAACCGGCAGCAATTTCAACCAAACAGGTTCGGCACTTTCCGCCACTGCCTTCTAACTTACTGTAATAACACATGGCCGGTGGAGTAACATCGCCGCCAATCATGCGAGCTGCTTGCAATACCGTTGTTCCGGGTGCAACTTCCAAAGTAATATTGTCGATGGTAACGGTCAAGGTATCTTTGACCGGTGTTTGTGCCTCACTCATAAGGCAAAAATAGCATGAAAAACAATACCGCACATGCGCTAAAAAGTAATCAAACCCGTTAAAATAAATTGAACGTCTTTTGGGTCGAAATACTTAGCAAAACCCCTAATTTAGCCCTTATGTCTAAAATCCCGGCTTTAGCCCAAAATTGGCTCGAAACCATCCCCGAAGAACGTCGCTTGGCCGCCGAAACGCTTATCCATACCATTCAAAAATCCTTACCCAAAGGGTATGAACTCAGTATTCAAAGTAATATGCTAGCCTGGGTTGTTCCATTGAAACGCTATCCGGCGGGCTATCATTGCTCACCCAATACCCCCCTGCCCTTTTTAAATCTCGCCTCGCAAAAAAATGCACTCACCCTTTATCATATGGGGGTTTATGCCGATAAGTCCATATTAACTTGGTTTGAAACTGAATGGCCCAAGCATACATCCCAAAAATTAGACATGGGCAAAAGTTGCATTCGTTTTAAGAAAATCGACCAAATCCCTTACCAATTAATCAGTGAACTGATGCAAAAAATGAGTCCGGATGCCTGGATTGAACTTTACAGCAAAGCCTTTTTAAAATAGGCTTAACACGAATACCTCAATTCTAATTATTGAATACAAATTACTCATTGCTATTTTTTTGTAGCACTAAATCTACACACCTTTGGGTTCAGTAGGTTATTTATGTGCTTAAACACGAGCCCGTCGCAAGACGGGCTTTTATGTTTTTAGGCCATTCCGTTTCATTTTTTAAACATCGCTTTTCCAAGTAAAAAGGGCCGGTAAATACCGACCCTTTTCAATTTCAATTCAAAAAATAGTTTAATATTAATTTACTGTGCCGGTACAAATTTTCGGAAACGGTACCCCAAGGACAATTGAATAGTGGGCACCTTGAAGGTATTGGCAGAAACAGAACGAGCGGAAAGTGTTTGTGCATTGTCGCTCAAGTTTTGTACCAAGCGCATATCCACATACAATTGCGGCGTAAAACTATACGATACGCCACCTACGAACCCAAGTCCCCAACGGGCTTTGAAATCGTCTTTAGTCACATCGCGCCCTTGTTCCGCAGGCAAATAAAATGGCGCTGGACTAGAAACCGTATCGGCTCTATTCAATACATAATTACGTTGTACCGTACTGGTTTGTAAGCGGAATTGATACGCCAAATTCAAACCGGCATACGCACTGAGTCGGCGATAATGAAACTGCATCAGAATAGGCAATTCCATGCCATAAAAATGTTTAAAATTGTACAAGGAAGAACTAGAATCAATTTGATAATTGTAAATCGTATAAGCAGGAGCACTCATGGTATCCATACTAAGATTCTTGTTGGTGGTCATAATATCGCGAATAGTATAACCACTGTTGTTCCGAATGAAGAATTTAATTTCTGTCAGCAAGCTGAAATAATCACCAAAGGGTTTCAAATTGTTTAACCCAAATTGGAATCCACCAAAATTATTCTCCGGATTCTTGATGGCGGCGTGCACGCCCATGCTCATTCCCGGACAAGACTTACCGCTTTTGGCGGCGAAATCGGACCCTAAAATATTGGCTTTTAAGCGCAAACGTTCAACGGTGGTTTCCTTCGATGTTTTATGTTTGGCCTCATTGGCCGTATTGCTTTTATTCGAATTAACGCTTGTTTCATTCGATTTTGAATGAATTGGATCCTTTTGTGCCATTTTCGGGGCCGAATTAGTTAAAGGGGTGGCCACGTGTGCTGTTAGTTCTTGTTTGAAACCGGCTTTGGCATCATCGGAAGCATTCATGGGCACATAACGAGGATGATATTTTCCGAAAGCATCGGCTTGAGGTTCGCGATTCACCCGAGTGGTCGTAGTCTCTTCACGGGCCGAAATAGCCAAGGTATCGAACTTAGGGTTAATAGGATTACCGGCACGATCGCGTTGTACTTTCTCGGCCAATTCCACTTGGGTTATTTTTTTCAAAACGCGATCTTCATTGGGAATGTGCTCGGCTTGGGTATTTCCGATATTCGAATTTGATACGGCTAAAGTGGCATCGGCCTTATTTCCAAAAACAGGATTTTCGCCTTCGTTGCGCGGACCATTATTCAATGGTTTGCCTTCATTACGCTTGATTTTATTGGGTTTAGCGTTTGAATTACCTGTTGAAGCAATACGATTCGTTGATGCTTCGTTGGTCTTAGGAGCTGAACTTGTGCTATTAAAATTACCGCTTGTTTCCAACACGGCATTATTAGTGGTTGGCGAGGTGGCCGTATTGTTTGACGATAAAATAGCCTGTTTACGCTCCTTCCTTGGGATAGCTTCTTTGTTTGAAGAAACCGAAGTATTCGAATTGGAAGACGCTTCGAGGGCCTTGCTTGATTCAGTTATACTTGAGCTATTCCCGTCCACAGGCGTTGCTTCTTCTTGCATTGAATTTGCCGCAGTGGCTACAGGCGTATCGCCATGGTGTTGGGCAATTGGTGAGCTTGCCTCAATAGGTTGATTGGAATTCGAAGATGAATTTTTAGCCAATTTATCGGATTGCGACCATACCAAGGCTATGGTACCAAACAAAGCAACAAGGCCAAGGCCCCACCATCCCGGTGCGATTCGACGCTTGCGCTTCCCCTCGTCAATATATGGATTCTCACCATCGAGCATCCTGGCCATATTAGTCCACGCCCCTTCATTCATGGGTTCTTCCCCATGCGAAAGTGCATTGCGAAACAAATCATCGATGGGTATTTTATTAGCCATGGGTTTATTTGTTTTGTTGGTTAATTTTATTTTTCAAAATGCGACGCGCTTCAAACAAGTGCCACTTGCTGGTGCCTTCACTCATGCCTAATTGCTGGCTTATTTCTTTGTGGGGCAGTCCTTCCATAACATACATATTGAATACGTTTCGCGTGTTATCGGGCAATTCTTGTACCAATTTTATTAGCTCTTTATACTGCAGGTTCGATACTTGTTCTTGTTCAATCATTTGATCTTTTTCAACGAAAACAACCTTTTCGTTGTATTTCCCATGCTGACGAACATAATCGAAAATCGAGTGATAAATAACTCGACGTACCCAACCTTCAAAAGAGCCTTTGAACTCGTAGCTGTTTACTTTTTGGAAGACCTTTAAAAAACCATTATTCAAGATTTCTTCCGCCAAATGATACTGATACGGGTTCGTGTACCGCTTCACCATACTCATCATTTTCGGATAATACAAGCGATAAACCTTTTCCTGACTCACACGATCGCCGGCACGGCATCCGTGAATCAGGGTTACGATTTCCTCTTCTTGTTGGTATTCGGTGGTACTCAAAGCTTAATACAATTTTCGCCTAATCTGTCAATAAGACGCCCATGGGGTATATCGGGTTGGAAATTAAACCTATTCTCATAAAAAAAGCCCCTTAAAAAGGGGCTTTTTAAAAATTTAATGAAAATGAATTACTTCACCATCAATTTACCGGTTGTTTTCTTACCATCAGCATGGATAGTATAGAAGTAAATACCGGAAGCGAGGTCGCTTACATTCACTGAAGTTTTGTTTTCTACATTAGCTACAACACGACCAATAGTCTGTGTTTTAACCACTTGACCTAAGGCGTTAGCGAAGCTGATATTGACATTGTTTGCTGTTTCAGACAAGCTCAATTCAACGGTTACTTTATCGGAAGCAGGGTTAGGATAAACTTTCGATTCGTTTCCGGCAACAAATTGGTCAATAGTTCCTACAGTAGCATTAGTAGCAGCCGTTAACTTCCACAATGTCCAATATTGTTCGCGTGTGAATGTTTTAGAACATCCTGAAGCTCCGATGTAGAAGAAATTAGGAACGAAATCGTAACCCCAACCGGTTGTATCAGTTTCCATCGATAAGGTTGAATTATAATCGCGTTTTTCATACATAGCCAATTCACCCAATTGTTCTTCTGTATAATAAGCACGGAAGAAGTTGAAATCAGATACTGAATCCACGTTAGGAATCCAAGTATCACCCGATTTGAACACATAAGACATAGCAGGGATGTTACCGGCAGGCACGCTCAAATTGATGTTGGTAAAGAAATAACGTCCACCAGAATCAGCCGGGAACAAAGGAATTTTCTTGGTAATTACAGTAGCACCGGTACCTGGTGTTTGTTGGATACCGTTGGTATTTGGATTGTGAACCAATGCACCAACACGCATGGTATCTACGTTATAACAATTAGAAGCTACTACATCGGCCGCATTAGCTGCAGTTAAAACATATTGACCGGGCAAATTCGAAGCACCACTGAGATTTCCGTAAGTAACGGAAACAATCAAGGTATCTACCACATTCGCTTTTGAAGCTAAACGACGATAGAAACCGGCAACACCCACAGAATCAATCGTGTAGGCATCTTGTGGACGAAGTGCGATTTCACCGATGTACGCTGGAACTTTTACGTGATTATTGAAACGAGGGGCCCAAGGATCTAAAATTTGAGCGTGCGATTTCAAATAGATACCACCTAAAGCCGTTGTATTGTTGGCATACGTGTAACGTACACGCATTGTGGAATCAACCCACAAAAAGGTAGAACCTGTATTGGCATCTAACCCTGTAGTGTCACCATTACGATAATTTAAGGTGGCATCTAATGGATCGTACCAACGCGAACCGGCACGCGACTTCATAGAAGCTTTCGTGTTAATGATTTTGGCCGGTAATACGTGATCGCGCACCGTATTACGTTCTGTAGCCACTTTAGTTTGTGCCATAGCCTCACCTGAAGCTAACACGCTCAAACCAACAAGAGATGAAAGTAAAAACTTTTTCATGCTGTTAATATTTTTTGTAGTTAATGGAGTAAAATTAGGCCTATTTTGATTTTCAGCAAAAAAAATGTTTCTGTTCGGCATTTAGTACTTTTGCGGGCAAATGAACTCTATGCCACTCAATTTCGACGATACCGCCATTGCGTTTGCTCCCAAATCGGATGCCGAACTGAGAAAAGCCCAATGGTTATTTCGTGCAATTGGACAACCCGCCCTTACCAAGGTAGGTATTTCCTTGACGCAATGGGCCCTGAATTGGCATTTACCCGTAAAAGGCATCATTAAACAAACCATTTTCAAGCAATTTTGTGGAGGCGAAACCTTAGAAGAAGCCGATTTAGCCGCGCAACATTTGAATCAATATCAAGTGCAAGCCATTATGGATTATGGCGTTGAAGGCAAAAGCGATGAGGCTGAATTTGAAAAAACCACCCAAACCTTTATAAAAACCCTCGAGTTTTCGGCCAATAAACCCTATATCCCCTTCGTTAGTTTGAAGGTGACCGGGTTTGCCCGTTTCGATTTATTGGAAAAAATTCAGTCCAAACAAACCTTAAACGCCAACGAAGCAGCCGAATTCGAACGAGTAAAAGATCGGGTCGATCGCATTTGTGCCTTGGCCTCTCGCTTGAACAAAATGATTTTAATTGATGCCGAAGAAAGTTGGATTCAAGATCCGGTAGATGCAATAACCGATGCCATGATGGCCCGTTACAATCAAGGTAAAACCACGGTGTTTAATACCTTTCAATTGTACCGACACGACCGCTTGGCCTTCATGAAACAATCGCACGAAAAAGCCTTGGCTCAAGGTTATATATTGGGTGCCAAATTGGTTCGTGGTGCCTATATGGAAAAAGAACGAGCTCGTGCTGCCGCAATGGGCTATGCTTCGCCTATTCAACCCAATAAAGAAGCCACAGACCGCGACTACGATGCGGCAGTTCAATATGGCTTATCGCATTTGAATAGCATCAGTTTATTTGTAGGAACCCATAATGAAAATAGCAATCGTTTGGCGGCGGAATATATCCTTCAACAAAATCTCACACCAAGTCAAGTGCCTGTTTATTTTTCCCAACTCTTCGGCATGAGCGATAACCTTTCCTTTAATTTAGGAAAAGCCGGCTTTCATGTATCAAAATATTTGCCTTATGGTCCAGTGGCCGATGTAGTGCCTTACCTCATGCGCCGCGCCCAAGAAAATACATCGGTAGCCGGACAAACCGGGCGCGAATTGTCGCTCATCAACAACGAATTGCAACGTCGTGCTTCAACCCGAAAATAAAACAAGAAACGTGTAACACCATGTTCATTCTGAAACGCATTCTTCGCCTAATATTGTGGCTCTTGGTGTTCGACTTGGCTTATTTGGTGATTACAAAATGGGTTAATCCTCCCATTACCATTACCATGATTGAATCGCTGTTAACCGGACATGGATTAACCCGCGATTATGTATCATTTGAAGCTATGGGCAAACAGGCCCCTTTAGCGGTGATTTCAGCCGAAGACCAATTATTTCCTTCGCATGGTGGTGTAGATTGGGATGCCATTCAAAAGGCCATGAATTACAACAACAATCCCAAACATAAAAAAGTGCGTGGCGGAAGTACGATTTCGCAACAAACTGCCAAGAATGTTTTTTTGTGGCAACAACGCAGTTGGCTTCGTAAAGGATTAGAATTATACCATACGTATTTAATTGAATGGATTTGGGGGAAGCAACGTATTTTAGAAACCTATTTGAATGTGGCTGAAATGGGTGAAGGGATTTTTGGTATTGAAGCGGCTGCTCGCCATTACTATCATAAATCGGCCGCACAATTAAGCCCTGCCGAAGCCGCCTCGATTGCCGCCTGTTTACCCAATCCGAAACGGTTTAAACCAACGGGTGGATCGCGTTATGTTACACGCCGTAAAAATTGGATTCAAAAACAAATGGGACATTTAAGAAATGAACCTGATGTTCGAAAATTACTTCTTCCGTTAAACGAAAAAAAATAAATTCATTTACCCCTCTATTCGAGGACATATCTTCTAACCCATGAAAATAGCCGTTGTAGGAGCCACCGGATTAGTAGGCACAGAAATGTTACGCGTATTGGCTGAACGTCGATTACCAATTTCTGAATTAATTCCCGTTGCCTCAGAAAAATCGATTGGACAATCCATCTTCTTCCAAGAAAAAGAATACAACATTGTTTCAGCACAAGACGCTATTGCCATGAAACCAAGCATCGCGTTGTTCTCGGCCGGAGGAAGTGTTTCATTAGCCTTAGCCCCTTTATTTGCCGAAGCCGGTACGAAGGTCATCGATAATTCATCGGCCTGGCGAATGAATCCCAATAAAAAATTGATAGTGCCCGAAGTGAATGGTCACCTGCTCAGCGCCAAAGATTGGATTATTGCCAATCCCAATTGCTCAACCATTCAAATGGTGATGTGTTTGAAACCTTTGCACGATGAATATAAAGTAAAACGAGTGGTTGTATCGACCTACCAATCGGTGACAGGTACAGGGGCTAAAGCCGTTCAACAGTTAAACAATGAACGAGCCGGTAAAGACGGAGAAAAAGTTTACCCCTACCCCATCGACTTGAATGTGATTCCACAAATTGACGTCTTCACTGAAAATGGGTATACCAAAGAAGAAATGAAGATGATTCGTGAAACGAAAAAAATTATGGGAGATGAGAACATTGCCGTAACCGCCACCACGGTGCGTATTCCGGTTATGGGAGGACATAGCGAGAGTGTGAACATTGAATTTGAACATGACTTTGATTTAACCCGCGTTCGAGAATTATTGTCCGATTTTCCGGGCATTGTGGTTCAAGATAATCCGGCGGAATTACTTTACCCCATGCCCTTAACCAGTCACGGAAAAGATGCCGTTTTTGTTGGTCGTATTCGTCGCGATGAATCGCAAGCAAATTCATTAAACCTTTGGATTGTGTCCGACAATTTGCGCAAAGGCGCGGCCACCAATGCGGTTCAAATAGCCCAATACCTTATCGACAAAAAAATGATATAAATCAGTTTTTTATATTTTCGTTCAAAACCCAATATTAACAAGGGTTTCAGCGATTTATTGAATTGTCATACGCCTGTCAAATTTAAACAAGGTGTATTTTATTCGATGGTGCTAACAGTAGTTTTGCCCTCACAAAAAATCACTTGTTTTATGAGAAAAATGTTACTTGCGTTAGCCCTTGGTTTAGGATTTAGTTCGACCATTCAAGCCCAAAATTGGGTTGTTGATTCTGTAAACATGGGCAGTGGTTGCACCACCGATGTCTTCTATAGTTTATCGAACAACACCATTAAAAATGAAAACAACCGCAATTGGCATTTAGCCTTTTCAATGAGCGCCGCCGATAGCTCAGCCATTTGGGCAAATCATAACACCAGCAACAATTGGGTTAAGGTGTTTAATATTCATAAAGACACTACGCAATGGGCCAATATTTCATTGGCCGATACCATTGGGGCTGAATTATGTTTCAATAACGATAATGGCTGGTTCTCCGGTGCTTTGAACAATAAACCCGGCACCAACCCCTTCGATTTCGGTTGGGGCAAATACAATCCGGTTTCACACAATATTGAAGGCGATTCCATTTTTATTGTTCGCACACCACAAGGCTATTTCAAATTGTGGGTTAAAGATTTAGTATCTACCCAAATGGTTTATACCTTCCGCGTTGGACATTTAACCAATAATACCGATACCATTTATACGGTTTCCAAACAACCGAACTATACCGATCGCTTATTCGCTTATGTTGACTTAAGCAACGGAAAAGATACCAACCGCGAACCGGCTATCACCACTTGGGATTTCTTGTTTACCCGTTATACCACCAATGCCATTGGTAGCGGACAAATGCCCAACAACAATGTAATTGGAGTATTAACCAATAAGACCGTTAAAGTAGCGCAAGCCATTCCGGTTCATGTAGATACAGCTTATGCACAATACGCCAACTTCATTGCTACTTGGGCTCCCGGTTTAGCCGGTATCGGTTATTCTTGGAAAACCTTCGACCTCAATAACAATGCCTGGTTAACCCCCGATTCGAATTCCTATTTCATTCAAGATCGCTCAGGCAACTTGTGGCAATTGCAATTCACCGCATTCAGCGGAAGCGCCACCGGTAAAGTAAATTTCCGTAAACGTATTGTAGTGCCTACAGCCATCATCGATATCAATAGCCGTGTTGATAGTTATGCATTTTGCCCGAACCCCGCCAACGAAGCTACCCGTTTGGTTTTGACTGCCAAAGAAAATACCCAAGCTAGCCTTCGTGTAATGGATATGCAAGGCCGTTGCGTTGCCACATCTTCACTTCAAATTGAAAACGGATTAAATGCATTTAGCATTCCAACCCAACACCTTGCCAGCGGGTTATACACCATCCTCGTGCAAGGAAAAGGCGTAACGATTAAAGAAAAAATTCAGGTACGTCACTAATCTTCCGTGAAACATTTTCTAACACTCCTCCTTCTTATCTTAACAGGTTCGGTATCTCACGCAGGTACCGAACCTGTTTCTTTCTACGTATTGGATGCCAATACCAATAAGCCTATTCAAAAAGCCGGTATCAGCCTTCAAAAAAATAAACAAACTTATCGCTTCTTAAGCAATCAAGATGGGCTTTGCCAAATTCCCGATTCCTTATTATTAGCAAAAATTACCGTGCAATGTATTGGGTATGAACCTTACCGCGGACTCTTCAACCAAGAAACTAAAACAGTTTTTTTAGTACCAACCCAAAGTGAATTACAAACCGTTGTTGTTACCGGACAAAGCAAGGCCATTCAACAACGCGAATCGATGTATTCGGTGCAAACACTGAGTGCGAAAGATATTCAACAACGCGGAGCTGTTACCCTCAACGATGCCTTGCAATTCAATGTAAACCAATGGGTATCGCAAGATAATGTGTTGGGAACCTCGTTGAACTTAGGCGGTATTGGTGGACAAAACATTAAAATTCTGATGAATGGTATTCCCATGACGGGGCGTGAAAACGGGAATATCGATTTAGGCCAAATCAATTTACAGCACGTTAAACGCATTGAAATTATACAAGGCCCTATGAGTGTTTTATATGGCTCGAATGCGATGGGTGGTGTAATTAATTTAATTACCGATGCCGGAAAAACGGCCGGCGGTGGACAGGTACAAACCTATTGGGAATCGGTGGGCAAATTCAATGTGAGTGCCAGTGGTTTCGCGCATAAAAAGAACCATCATATAAATGCTTCGTTGGCACGAAATTTCTTTAATGGGTGGACGAGCAACGATACCGGCGGTCGCTTCCAATTATGGAAACCCAAAGAACAATACATTGCCGATTGGCAGTATCAATACACCCCCAACGAAAAAACAAAACTCGGCTATTTTGGTTCTTACCTCAATGAAACCATTAGCAATTTAGGCGCCCCCATTGTGAATCCCTTCGAGGCGTATGGCTTGGATGAATATTACAAAACCCAACGCCAAATGCATTCGATCAATACGGAACATGCCTTGGGCAAAAAAGGCCGATTCATGAGCACCAATGCCTATAGCCATTACGAACGCATTAAGAACCGGTTAAAAAAAGATTTAGTCAACTTAAATCAATTCGAAACTGCCGGCACGGGCGACCAAGATACCAGTCGTTTCAATACCTTCAATTTCCGCGGCATGTATGTGCGCAATGGCAAACACAGCGAATGGCAAAGTGGTTATGAAATTACCCACGAAACCGGTACCAGCTTTAAATTGCGCGATTCGGTGCAACGTATGCTCGAAGCCGCCGTGTTCACCTCCTGGAACTATCAACACGGGGCATGGCGTATTCAACCCGCTTTACGCTTCATTTATAACAACCGCTTTTCGCCGGCCATTACCCCTTCCTTACACGCCCATTATACCCTCTCGCCCAAAAACATCATTCGTTCTTCCTTGGCTTGGGGCTACCGCACGCCTTCGCTTAAAGAACTTTATTTAAATTTTATAGACCAGAACCATACCTTATTGGGCAACGAAAATTTAAAACCGGAAAATGGCTTCCGTTGGGAAAACAGTTGGGTACATACCGAAGTAAAACAACAAAAAAGTTTTTCCGCCGAAGGCTTAATTGCTTATAACCAAATTGATAATATGATTTATTTGGCGGCTTATCCCGGTAATGCCCTGCTTCGCCAATATGCCAATATCGATCGGTATCAGAACCTCAATGCCCAAGCCCGCTTTGAACTCAAACATCCACAATGGCAACTTCAAGCCGGTGGCGGTTTCACCTATGTATTGGCGTCGGTGCAATTTCCCGCGTATAGCCTACTCGATGCCAGTGTAAATGCTTCCTATACCCTGCCTAAAACCGCTTGGCGCATCAATGCCAACTATAAAATCAATAACCGCCAAGCCATTCTCACCATCGATAATCAATTCTATTTCACAAAAGCTATTCACTTAAGTACATTGTCATTACAACGTCAGTTTTTGAAAAACAAATTACTGGTACAAGTAGGCTTGAAAAACCTGCTCAACCAACAGAATAGTCCGCTGAATAGCGTAAACAACAGCACTTCCGGACATTTAGCGCCGGGTGGACTCAATATTGCCCCGGCACGCAGTCTTTTTATCGACACCCGCTATACCTTCTAAAAAAAATAGGCTTTTTTTAAAAAAAGTTTATATTTGAAATCAAGAAGCAGACATTCTTTATTTCCAACCAATGAAAATAAAGGTTCGTCTTCTATCCAACAAGCATCATTTATTCATTTAAAAAGCATTTGCGTATCGACCCATTTCTACCTTAATTCCAATTGTTCACTCAACAAACCGGTAGAAATTTATGCAAGCTTTAATGTCTCATTCCGATACTGCATTGCTCGAACTCATTGAGCAACACCACGAAGAAGCGATGGCCGTTTTACTCCATCGTTATAAAAGTCGTTTTTATACCACCGCTTATTTATTGGTGAAAGACCGCTACTTGGCCGAAGATTTATTTCAAGAAGCCTGTATAAAAATTATTCGTTCCGTGCGCGAAGGCAAATACAAACACGACGATAAATTCTTGGCCTGGGCCTTGCGCATTACCCGCAACCTGTGTTACGATTATTTACGCTCAGCCAAACGCGGACCGAAAATGACCAATTCGGAAGGGCAAGATATATTCGCCACCCTGCATTTTTCCGACCATAATACACCCCTCCCCGCCGATATCGAATCGCGCGAGGATCGGGTTCGCGGGCTCTTGCATCAACTCCCCTACGAACAACGCGAAGTGGTAGTGTTGCGCCTCTATGCCGATTTAAGTTTCAAGGAAATTGCCGACCTCACAGGGGTTAGCATCAATACCGCCCTCGGCCGTATGCGCTATGCGTTGTTGAACCTAAAAAAATGGGCCGTCAATCCCGAAATGGTTTAGGCTTTTTGAAGCGCATCGGAAGAACAAGCTTCAGCCCCCGTCCCGTGTTTCGCGCCAAGCCACAAGGGGCAAAATGTCGCTTTCACTTTCGCTTTCGCACACGCTTTGCCCCTTGTGGGCTTTCTGCTACACCCGGGGCTATTCGGTCATCGTTCGGAATGCTATGAAGCAAATTAAATCCTAATGGGCAATCCATAATTCCGGATTCACCTTGGTGGAAGCACCACCTACACCCACTTTCCACACTTGGAAATTCAATTGGGTATTGCCTTCTTCATCGGTAATCACAACCCCAATGGGCTGCTTGGTATTCACTTTCATACCCTTACTCACAAACACTTTTTCAAGCTTGGCATATACCGTAAAGTACGAACCATGATTGATAACCACCGTTTGCCAAGCCGTTCCGGGAATACTGATAATGGAGGCCACTTCGCCCGTAAAAATGGCACGGGCTTTAGCCCCACGACTGGTTCTAATATCTATCCCGTAATTGTCGGTAACAATATTAAACACCGGATGCTTGTTCTTCCCGAAATGCTCTACAATAAAGCCTTTCTCTACCGGCCATGGTAAATTCCCACGACTCTGTTCGAAATTATTGGTGATTTCTCGTTCTTGCGGCGTCAACGAAAACTTGTAATCGTCTTTTTCAAACGATTTATTATTGGCAGCCGCATTCGATGAACCGCTCGAAGCCCCCGTGGTATTAATGGCCATCGGCTTTTCTTTCGATGCCAATTCCGGAATATAACGTGGGTTATAATAGGTATTCGATTGAGCGGCGCGAGCTAATTCACGCTCACGGTCTTTTTTGTCTTCTGCTAATTTTCGTTGCTCTTCTTCTTGACGTTGTTTTTGCGCCACCAAATCGCGTTGTTGCGCTTCGGTCAATTTCCGTTGTTCCGTCAATTTCCGTTGGCGAGCATCTTGTTCTTCCCGTTCCTTTTGCAATCGACGTTCTTTTTCCAATTGCTCTTCCCGTTCTTTCGCCAAAGCTTTGGCTTTTCTACCCCGTTGTTCATCAGCCATTTGCCCGGCCTTCTTTTCCGCCGCTTCTAAGTTTTCTTTTTCCAAGGCCAAGGCTTTTTCTCGGGCTTCCCGTTCTTTCTTTTCTAATGCTAATTTCTTTTCAAGCTCTTCTTGTTTTTGTTTTTCCAACAAGGCCAAGCGTTCTTTCTCTTCTTGTTCTTTTTTCGCTAAGGCTAAAGCACGTTCCCGATCTTCTTGCTTTTTCTTTTCAAGCGCTAACTGCCTTTCAAATTCTTCGCGACGTTTTTTCTCTAATGCGGCATTGGTTTCCGCTTTCTTTTGTTCGGCCAATTTACGTTCTTGTTCACGTTTTTCTTCAATGGCCCGTTTGCGCGCCAATTCAATTTCACGACGAATAGCGGCGTCGATAGCGCGATTCAGCGATTCCGCCGATTTACGTTGCTTCGCCAAACCATCCATCAATTGCTTTTCACGCCCTTTCAATTCAGCCACCACACGGTCCTTCTCTAAAGTTTCCGTTTGTAAAATTTTACTCTGCTTTTCTTGGTCTTGCAATACCATATCCTTCTTTTGTTTTTCTAAACTCAAGATGGAAATTTTATTACTCAATTGTTTGCTCGAGGCTACAATTTTAGCCGCTTGGTCGGCCCTATAATTACGGTATTGTTTCACAAAACGGAAACGGCGCAAGGCATCGTTGAACGAGGACGAGGAAAACAAAAACACCACCAAATCGGACGAGGTTTTGTTTTTGTACGTATAACGCACCATTTCGGCATATTGCTTCTTCAAAACCGTTAATTGCGATTTCAAGGAGGAAATATCTTGCGCTGTAGCATTTATATTCTGCTCAATGTATTGAATTTCATGGTTGATATTGCTAATCAACGATTGACGGGCCGCCAATTTCGATTGCAAGGCCTGCAATTGCGATAAGGTGGTTTTCTTGTCTTTTTGCAATACACTCAACTCTTCTTGAGTACGCTTAATTTCATCTAAAATGGAAGCACGTTGTTGCTCCAATTGCTCGCGCGACAAGGTTTTAAGCGTTTCACGTTCATTGTTCGCTTCTACCTTGGGTTTCGCTTTCTTGGCCGAAGACGTTGATTTTACCGGAGCAGCGGGTTTCTTTTTTACCGGAGCCGGCTTCCCTTTGGCCGGTGCTTTTTTACCCGCCGCGGTTTTAGCCGGCACAGGTTTCTTCTTTTTGGCTTGCGCCATAGCGGGTTCTACTGTCGCCGACAGCAAAAAGAACAAGAGGAGAAAACGAAATATCGGCACGCGACAAAAATAGGTTTTTCGGGGAGTAAATACGTTAAGAATATTTCAATTCCTACAACGTTTCTTTCAACCACTTAAAAAACTCATTTTGCCATACCAAAGCATTTTGAGGTTTCAATACCCAATGGTTTTCATCGGGAAAATACAAGAATCTGCTTTTAATACCTTTCAGCTGAGCGGCTTGGAAGGCTTGTAAACCCTGCTCAATAGGCACACGAAAATCCATACCGCCTTGAATAACCAAAATGGGGGTATTCCATTGGTCTACATATTGGCTGGGACTAAACTCACGGTAGCTGCGTTGGGCTAAGTAATTTTTCTTTTCCCAATACGGTCCGCCAATATCCCAGTTGGCAAAGAATAATTCTTCGGTAGTACCATACCAACTCCGAATATCGTACAAACCACAATGTGAAATGAAGGTTTTGAAACGCCCTTCATGCACTCCCGCCAACATAAATACCGAATAACCGCCATAACTGGCTCCAACGGCACCACGTCGACTTTTATCGACATACGATTCTTCCGAAATATCATCCACCACGGTCAAATAATCGCGAATGGCTTGTCCACCCCAATCTTTACTGATGTCTTCATTCCAAGCACGCCCCCAACCCGGCATCCCGGTTCTATTGGGTGCAATTACAATATAGCCTTGTTGCGCCATCAATTGTAAATTCCAACGGAAGGAATAAAAGGGTGTTAAGGCGCCTTGTGGACCACCTTGGCAATACAACAACAATGGATATTTTTTTGTTGAATCGAAATTCGGCGGATAAACCACCCAACTAAAAACCGGCTTGCCGCTTCTTCCGGTCGAAAAACGTTCTTTCACCATGCAAGTCCCAAACCCTTGGTAATACGCATCATTCACATGCGTCAAGGCCTTGAACGATTTTGATAGAATATGGTAGGCGTAAATTTCGGTGGCATGATTAAAATCGGTTAAGCCCGTTAATACATACTCATCGCTCACGGCTTGAATACTGTTAATTTCCCATGCACCGCTGGTGAGTTGTTCAATAATTTCTTCTTTACGGTCTATACTTTGTTTGAAATTAGCCGAGAACAATTGTTGAGTTCCACGGTGAGGCGCAATGAAATAAATTTGTTGATTGTCTTTACTCCACACAAAACTCTCCAAAGTTTCATCCCACGATTCGGTCATTGAAATCACACGCTTCGTAGTCCAATCCATCACCATCAATTCATTTTGATCGCTTTCATACCCGTCGCGTTGCATGCTGAGCCAAGCCATATAACGCCCGTCGTTACTGAATTGCGGCGCGTTATCGTAGCCCATTCGCCCTTCGGTTAAATTCGTGGTTTTACCATTTTGTATATCGAAGTGATACAAATCGGTATTGGTACTTTTGGCATAAGCGGTACCATACTTTTTCTTACATACATATACTATGCCCTTCCCATCGGGGGTAAATAGATAATCGTCGGCACCACCGTGGGGTTTACCCGGACAATCGAAACGTTCGCCCGCCATTAAATCGCGCACAGTGCCCACTTGACCATTATTCAATTCGGCCAAAAACACGTGACTGTATTTTCCGTCTTCCCAAGTATCCCAATGACGTTGGTTTAAGGAATTGTACACGTAGGCATTTGCCTTGGCATACTGCGGATATAAATCGGTAGCAGCCACCGCTTCCACCAAAACTTCGCGCGAAAAAATAGCATAACGTCCATCGGCTGACACTTTAATTCCTTCCGCATTGGGTATATCAGGCATTACCGGCGAGGAAATACCCGCCAAGGCTTGGGGCGTGCCCCCGGCAATTGGAATACTGAAATAAGTTGGGTTGTTTTTACCGGAGGGAATATCGGTTTTACTCACTTTATAAATCACCGATTGGTCCTGATCGGTCAATGAATGCACCGATACACGGCCCACTTGCCATAAGTCTTCCGGACTCATTGTTTTTTGGGCAAATGCCATGCTGGGAATCAAGGCCAATAAACATCCCGCCAAACGGGCTTTCAATAAATACGTCATGCGTTGAATTTGAAGGCACAATTTACAGAAAAAATGGCGGTAAAATATCCACGGAGATAGGCTAAGAATATAAAAAAATGTATTTTTAAGGCTAAAATCAAGGCCATGTTCGAAACATCGAAACCGCTAAACCCTATTCTCAACGGCTCTTCGGTTCAAACAAAAACCGCCTACATCAACGATGTACCTTTTTCGTTTATACCCGGCGAAACCATTTTGCAATTTGTTCGTCGTAGTTTAGGCCAACATTTAGTGCCTACCTTATGCGATGCGCCCCATTTAGATCCCTTCGGTTCTTGCCGGGTTTGTAGTGTGGATGTGGCCTTGGTACAGAATGGCAATTCGCGGGCTATGGCCTCGTGCCATACTCCTGTGGCAGAAGGTTCTTATATTTACCCGAACAGCCAACGCATTCAAAAATTACGCAAGAACATCATTGAATTGGTATTAACCGACCATCCGTTAGATTGTTTAACCTGCGAAGTGAATAATAATTGCGAATTACAAACTGTGGCCGCTCAAGTGGGCATACGGGATGTGCGTTATCCGGAAGGGAAAAATCATTTAGACCGTACGAAAGATTTGAGTCATCCGTATATGACCTCCGATTTTAGCAAGTGCATCAATTGCTTCCGTTGTGTGCGTGCTTGCGATGAAGTACAGGGACAATTTGTATTGAGCATGGCCGGTCGTGGGTTTGAAAGCCATATCATTAAAGGTTCGAACCAAACATTTTTTGAAAGCGATTGTGTGAGTTGTGGGGCATGCGCCCAAGCTTGTCCAACCAGTGCCATCAGCGATGTATTTGAAAGTAAACGCGTGAGCATTGGCATGGAAAAAACCCGCACGGTTTGTACCTACTGCGGGGTGGGTTGTAATTTAGAAGTGGCGACACAAAATGGCGAAATAAAAAGTATTCAAGCGCCGTTCGATGCGGAAGTGAACAAAGGACATACCTGTTTGAAAGGTCGTTTCGCCTTCCAATTCTATAAACATCCTGAACGTCTTCGCACCCCATTAATTCGTAAAAATGGAAAGTTAGAACCTGCTACTTGGGATGAAGCCTACGATTATATTGTGTCGGAATTCACCCGCATTAAATCGAGTTATGGCCCCAATGCCATCGGCGCTATTTCGTCGGCTCGTTGCACGAACGAAGAAAATTATTTAATGCAAAAATTTGTTCGTGCCGTTATTGGTACGAACAATGTAGATAGCTGTGCCCGTGTTTGTCATTCCCCAACCGCCTTGGGTATGCAACGTACGTTCGGCACCGGCGCGGCCACCAATTCCATCGTCGATTTGAAATACACCGATTGTATTATGATTATTGGGGCCAACCCTACCGATGGACATCCGGTTACGGGGGCTAAGATGAAACAGTTTGCGGTGAAAGGGAAAACGACTATCGTAATAGATCCGCGTCGCACCGAAATGGCCAAATATGCCACCTATCATTTACCCACTCGCCCGGGTACCAATGTGGCCATCTTGAACATGATGTTGTATTTCATTATGCAAGAAGGTTTGGAAGACCAACATTTTATTGCTGAAAGAACAGAAGGCTATGCCGAATTGAAAGCGCATGTGTTGTCGATGAATATCGATGAATTGGAAAGTATAACAGGCGTAGATAAAAACTTGGTTCGCGAAGCCGCCCTTGCTTATGCCAAAGCGCCCAATGCCATGAGTTTTCATGGCTTAGGCGTTACCGAACATACCCAAGGAACATATACCGTCATGCTCATTGCCGACTTGGCTATGATTACCGGCAATATTGGTCGACGTGGCGTTGGTGTGAATCCGTTGCGCGGACAAAACAATGTGCAAGGAGCGGCCGATATGGGTTGTCAACCCCATCAAGGGGCCGGTTATTTAGATGTAACCAATCCGGATATTCATGCCCGTTACGAATTATTTTACGGACGCCCCATTCCAAATGAAATTGGATTAAAAATTCCGCAGATGTACGATGCGGCTTTGAGTGGACAATTCAAAGCGCTTTGGTTAATGGGCGAAGACAATGTACAAACCGACCCGAATACCAATAAAGTAAAAGCGGCCTTGCAAGAATTAGAATTATTAATTGTGCAAGAACTCTTTATGACGGAAACGGCGCAAATGGCCCACGTGGTTTTACCTGCTGCTTCCTTCTTAGAAAAGAGCGGCACCTTTACGAATGGAGAACGTCGTATACAACGGGTGCAACAAGTAGTTAAACCCATAGAAGGCACGAAACCCGATGGTGAAATTATTGTAGATATCATGAACCGCATGGGTTATCCTCAAGCCCCCTATCATCCGAAAACGATGTTGGAAGAAATTTCACAAATCGTGCCTTTCTTCGCCGGTGTAAAATGGGATGAATTGGGCGTGAATGGAAAACAGTGGCCGGTTTCGCCCGATGGCCAAGGCACTGAAATTTTACATACCGAATCGTTCAAAATTGGGAAAGGGCAATTCAAAAAAGCTACGTGGACAGAGTCGAAAGAGATTGTAGAAAACGGCAAAGACTTCCCATACATTCTCACCACTAACCGCGAATTAGAGCATTATAATTGTGGCGCGCAAACCCGCCGTACCGGTAATGCCAGCATCCTTACCACCGATAGTTTGATGATTCATCCGAACGATGCCGAACAACATCAAATTCAAACCGGCGATTGGGTATGTGTAGAAAGTGCCCGCGGAAAAATTGATGTGATTGCCCGCGTGACCGATGAAGTGAAACCCGGTATTCTTTCCTCCACGTTTCACTTTCCTGAAATCAGCATGAATGTACTCACCAGTTCGGTGACCGATACCGACGCGCTTTGTCCGGAATACAAAGTTTGCGCCGTTCGCATTCGCAAAAGCAAAGGAAAACAGAAAGCCATGGCAGAAGCCTTAGTAACGAAGCACTAAACCAAGTCCTTCTTTAAATCGAGTCCATTTTCGTTTACAAACCGGAACAATAAATTTCGTTTGTAGGTAGCGAAATTATACCCCGACGCATCGGTCACATACTCGCGTAAAAAACGTTTGAGTCCTGAGCATAAATACAAAGCAATCGATTCAGGATATTCTGTTTTGAGCCAAGTTTGATAGTTCTGAATAAAGGGTTCCAGTTTTTCGTTATCGATAATCACTTTCATTAGGCGTGGCGAAGCATCGCGCGAAACAACCGATTTAGGCGGTGGCCATGCCATGGCTAAAGCCGAAACAATATCGCGATGCGCTTTCAATAACAAGGCATCGTTTCGTTTAAAAAAAACAGAATACGATAGGAGTTGCGATTTTCCACCGAAGTTGGCACGATCTTGAACGATGGCTTCCAAGTGCTTGTCGGACAAAACAAAATGAGGTGGTTTATTCACCATTTTACCTAAGCCATCGCGCACATGCATCAACTCTAATAAAATAGCTTGTTCATGCCGGTTGAACATTTCGCGTTGTTGTTGTTTTAAACGCGGTATGGTTTCAGATACTTGCACCGCTTCCAACAAACGGTTTTCTTCTTCAATAAAAGAATCGGTTTTAAATTCTTGCGAGGCCGCTGAAACCCGTTGATGTAAATCCAATAAATGAATGACATCGTTGGCCGCATAAATTACTTGTTCCTTATCGAGTTGGGTTTTACTCCAATCGGAAGTTTGTTTCGACTTATCGAATTGCCGATGCAACAATTCTTCCAATAAACCCGACAAAGAAACGGCCGTAAACCCACTGAGTTGCGAGGCCGGTTGTAAATCGTAAACACCTTTCGGTGCAATACCATTTACTTTAAATACCTGAATATCTTCCGACCCGGAATACAGCACCTTTATAATTTGGGCATTTTCCATGATGGGCTTCAAGGGCAATAAATTCGACATCGATAGGACCCGAATTAAATACACTTGTTCCCCATCAAACAATTGAATTAGTTCTAAATTAATGCCGTATTTCCGTCTAAAACGGTCGAATTCAGTATCGATAGACAAGATAGTTTTGGTCAATAAACCCGTGCAGAGTGATTCCAAAGCCACATCAGTATCTATCCAAAAAACAGGATAATCAATTTCCGGACATTCCAAAAGCATTGGGTAAATATACCATGATTTCGTAGAGCGGATAATAATTATCGGAACTCAAGTTGGGAAATACAAAGCAGATACGGTATTTTTACGGCCTCAAGCAAATTTCGAATTTGAGGCTGTGGCACATGAATTTAATTCAACTTTTTCGTCGTTCAACCAGTAATGCATCTTTCGTTCCTGAAATAGATGGACTTCGTTTCTTTTGTATCTTCTTGGTAATGGTGTTTCATTTGAATACAGCCATGAACAAAAGCGTACCGGAATACCGCGAATATTGGGAAACACAAATGGTCATCAAAACCATGGGCGATTTAAGTTGGTGGGTGGCTCGTTTCGATTTAGGTGTGAAAGTTTTCTTCGCCATCAGCGGATATATTTTAGGGATGCCCTTTATTCGATATTATTGGTTCGGCGGTAAGCCCATCGATTTAAAGCAATATTTTATTCGCCGACTCACACGGCTTGAACCTCCCTTTGTAATTAGTTTATTCGTGCTCATGCTCATGCAAGTAGTATTGATGCACAAAGAAATATTGAATTCATTGCAACATTTTTTAGCCGGTATCGTTTACGCCCATTATCCAATTTATGGTCAATCGAGCCCTATCAATCCGGTAACTTGGAGCCTTGAAACAGAGGCCCAATTTTATATTACCCTTCCCATTCTTTTAGCCCTCATTTTCAAATTCAAACATAAAATTCAACAAGGTATTGCCTTTGTTGTTTTACTTGTGGGTATGCTTTGGGCTAAAGACCTTATTTATGAAAATCAATGGCATAGCGTATTAAATTCGATTTTTTATTATTTCACATTTTTTGCTATTGGCACCGTTTATGCGGCCGCCCATTTATCGAATCCCACTTTTTTTTCAAGCGGTAAAAAATCAATTGGCTTCGATGTGATTGGCATACTCAGCATTTTCATGCTTTTCTTCTTTTATAAACCACAACATCTTCTCAGCAATACTATTTTATTTAATGTAGGCGTCTTTGGTTTATTCTTAAGTGTGTTTCGTGGAAAAGCTTTCAATTGGTTTTTCACGCGTCCTCTCGTTTACCTTATTGGGGGCATGTGTTATACCATTTATCTCTGGCATTATGCCTTGTTTACCTTCATAGTACGCTATACCAGTCAATGGAGTTTACACCAAGGGTATTGGATGGATTTACTCGTACAAGGCATCATTGTCTTCCCCATTGTATTGGGCATTTGTGGTGCATTATACTTGCTTATCGAAAAGCCTTGCATGAATAAAGATTGGCCACAACAACTTATGGTCTTTTTAGGCTTACGCCGAAAAACTACATCACACTAATCATCAATATGATGTTCCCCAATGCCATGTTCATGGTAAGGGAATGCCTCCGACGCTTTATTCAATTCCCAATAAAACGGACCGCGTTTCTTCGGCGTTAAGCCAATTTCATCCATGGTTTCAGCATCGTACAAACGGCCATTCGCCATCACCCAACGAATGCTTTCAGTATGGTAAATATCGTCGAGTGGATTTTTATCGAGTACAATTAAATCGGCCAATTTACCGGCACGCACAGAACCCAACGATTCGTTTAAGCCTAAACTTAATGCGGGATTGATGGTGGCTGTTTTCAAGGCTTGCATATTGCTCATGCCACCTTGTTTCATCATCCAAATTTCCCAATGAGCGCCTATGCCTTGAATTTGTCCATGCGCACCCATATTAATGAGTACCCCATGATCGTTGAGTTTCTTTAAACTTTGCGAAACCAAGATGTGTCCATTTTCATACTCTTCTTCCGGTGCCATCGTTCTGTGGCGTGAGCGCGTATCGATGATAGCACGCGGTGTGAAACGCAACAATCGTTCTTTCTTCCATACATCGGAATGTTGATACCAATAATATTCCCCACTTAAACTACCATACGAAACTACCAAGGTAGGTGTTATAGCCGTTCCCGATAACTTCCACAACGAAACAACATCTTTATACAAGGGCGCAATGGGTAAGTTATGTTCAATGGTGGTATGTCCATCAATCATCATAGCCATGTTATGATAAAAGAAGGAACCTCCTTCAGGCACCACTTCAATATTCAAATCGCGGGCAGCTTTTAAAATCATTTGGTTTTGTTCACGACGGGGTTGATTATAACTCTTCACACTAAAAGCGCCATAGGCCTTGGTTCTGCGAATAGCACTGTAAGCATCATTCAAATTATTAATCACCGCTTTAAAATCGCCTTCGGCCCCATATAAAATAGTACCGGTTGAAAACACACGAGGCCCTACCATCAAACCCGATTTCACCAATTCACTTTGTGCAAAAACCATTTCGCTATTCGCCGACGGATCGTGTAAGGTAGTTACCCCATACGCCAAGGAAACATAATAAGGCCAATGCTTTTGAGGCGTTAAGCCATAACGGAAATGATTTGCATGGGCATGCGCATCGATAAAGCCGGGCATCAGCGTTTTACCGGTACAATCTATAATTTGGGCATCGCCAATTTTAATGGAGGCACTCGGACCCACCGCTTCAATTTTATTGCCATTCACCAACACCGTAGCATCTTCCAATACGCTATCCGCTTCCATCGTGATAACCCGAGCATGCGTAAAGGCAATTCGACCTTCGGGTTTATCGGCGGTCAATTGTAAATCGATGTTGATAGGCGAAGGCATTTTAGCAAAAAACAAGGAATCGTTCATCGCATAGCGCGACGCCATCGATGCAGAATAATACAAATCACCCAAAGTATAATACAAGGTTTTATTATCGGCACTCCAATGCAAATTCAAGCCTGCATCTTCGGCTACTTTTTTTACCGGTACCGATTGCGCATTGGCACTGATATCCATCGCCTTGCCAATAGCCGGAATGGGCGCAACATATACTTTATGCAAATCAACAAACGCCACATAATGTTCATCGGGCGACAAGGTAAACTGACTGCCATAGGTACTTTTAAACACCACTTGCTCGTTGAACCCATTGCTCAAACAACGCTTCAACTTATTACCTTCTTGATAATAAATCGACTTTCCATCTTTACTGAATACCGGCATCTCGCCCGATTCTATCACAAATTCAGGTTCACCGCCATTCACCGAAACAATGTACAAACCTGATTCTACGCCATGCGAAACTCCCATGGCCGTATTCCCTTCTTCTTTCACATAAACCACTTGTTGATTATTGGGCGAAAAAGCCGGAGAACGATACATTCCTTTTTGTACGGTTAAATTCCGTACACCCGTTCCTTCGGGAAAATTCATAATTTGAACACGCCCCAAACTACTGTCGTTCCAAGTAACATAAACCAAGTGCTTACCATCGCTCGAAAAATTCGGTTCAAATTCAAAATCAGGCGTTGTGCTTAAACGCACCGGCGTTCCATTCGGTAAGGCCTTCTTCCATAAATAACCCACCGCATTAAACACCAACCATTTTCCATCGGGCGAGGTACGCGCCCCACGAATTACTTTCGGATTAAACACATCCTGAAAAACCTTTTGCTTAAAACGCACCGTCTCTGCCATTTGTCCGGAAACGGCCGCCGTAAACGGAATGTCACTTACCCGATTAAACCCTTGCACATCCACCTTCAAAATTTTCCCACCACTCCAAATTACAATCGCCTCGTCCTTGGGCATCCAAGCAAAACCGGTGTATACACCAAATGTCGTCCATGCTTCCACTTGATCTTTCGATAAACCATCATACACCGGCCATTCTTCGCCCGTTGTCATATTCCGTAAATACAATACGGTTTTCGTACGAACGCGTTTTACAAAGGCCAAGGTTTTACCATCGTGCGAAATTTGCGGACGAAACGCACTACCCGGACCACCCGTTACCGGCTCCACATTCCCCTTCTCCCGATTAAATCGCTTGATCACAAAAATCTGATTGTTCGGATCTTTATTGTATTGAAAATACCCTCCGGGGTACATATCCTCACTAAAATAAACATACTTCCCATCGGCACTGCAACTCGGTTCGTTCACATCTTGCTGATCGTTTTTTCGCGCCGTTAATTGTATACCATCACCACCCGAAATATGATACATCCACATTTCACCGGCCCCTAAAGAACGCGTCGAGGTAAAATGTTTTCGTGCAATGATATACTCGCCATCCGGACACCAAACGCCGTTATTCAACAAACGAAAATTCTCTTTTGTAATTTGTCGCGCATTCTTCCCATCCCGATCCATCACCCAAATATTATCGCCACCACCGGCGTCGGATGTAAATAAAATTTGTTGTCCGTTGGGGCTATAACGCGGTTGTAACTCCATAGCCATCCCCTTCCGAATGCATTTTGCTTCACCACCCGAAATTGGCATCACATAAATATCCCCCAATAAATCAAACACAATTTCAGTCCCATCAGGGTGCACATCCACATTCATCCACGTTCCCTCATTCACGTTAAACGCATAAGGCTTCAAGGGCAAATTCGGCTTATTCACATTCCAAGTTCCTTGTGCCTGAACTTGTCCTACTAAACACAGCAATACAATCAACGAAATCAAACGCATACCAAAAATTTGAATTGAAGATACACGCTCCTACTCAATCATCGCATGAATGAACATAAATTTCTTTCGAAGCATCATCGCCGCTGCGCCCTTCAGCCAATATCGGGCTTTTCTATTCCAAGCACGGATTAAAACAGGATAATTAACACATACAGGATTTACAGAATTAACAGGAGGATTGACATATACAGGATTTACAGAATTAACAGGATGATTGACATGTACAAGATTTACAGAATTAACAGGATAATTTACATGTACAAGATTTACAGAATTAACAGAATTTAATGTAA
>JBPCSZ010000019.1:0-29632 GCA_051006655.1 Chitinophagaceae bacterium | reverse complement strand
ATTTCTTTTCGTCGAGGGGAGTTTCGGCTTGTTGGGTGCCGTTGGCGTTGAGGGCGCGGTTGCGGATATCGGAGGCTACGAAGCCCGGTGAAATCCATAATACATTCACGCCGGTGTATAGGTTTTCGATGCGAAGCGATTCAAGGAAACCTTGCATGGCGAATTTCGAGGCGCTGTAGCCTGTACGGCAAGGCAACCCTTTATAACCGGCAATGGAAGAGATACCGGCAATATGTCCTTTCGATTTTAGTAAATGCGGCAAGGCGTATTTACAGCAGTACACGGTACCCCAGAAGTTGATGTCCATCGATTGGCGTAATACGTTCAAATCGAGGTCGTTGAAGAGGGCGCGCATGCTGATACCGGCGTTATTGATAAGCACATCGAGTTGTCCGAAGTGTTGGATGGTGCTTTCCACGAAGTGTTGGCAATCGGTTTCGATACT
Source organism: Chitinophagaceae bacterium (assembly GCA_051006655.1). Lineage (GTDB taxonomy): Bacteria > Bacteroidota > Bacteroidia > Chitinophagales > Chitinophagaceae > OLB11. Next base: position 29,187 of record JBPCSZ010000019.1, on the reverse strand, counting down.
TACATCGGCCACAACGGTGAGGAGGTTTGGGTTATTCCAAGTGCTTTTGAGTGCTTGTAGCGCATCGGCTTTACGCCCGCAAATACTCACTTTGGCGCCGTTTTGCAACAAAATTTGGGCAAGCGCTTTACCTATGCCTGAGGTAGCGCCGGTGACCATTACTACCTTGTTTTCGAAGAAATTCGCCATGCATGCAAAAATAGTTTGATAAAACGGTTTGTTGAATAAATAAATTTCCCTACTTTTGCGTTCCATTTTTGAACGAGAGTTCGTTGATGGCAGGGATTTCGTAGCTCAGTTGGTAGAGCAATACACTTTTAATGTATGGGTCCTGGGTTCGAGTCCCAGCGGAATCACGAAAGGCTAAATCGCAAGGTTTAGCCTTTTTTTTATGGCCTTTTTTTGAAGCCGAGCCAGGTAACCATTTCATTTAACTTCCCTCTGAACTTTCTTCTACTATATTAGTTCTGAACCCTTTTTGCATTGTTCTTTTCTATTATTTATACCTTTTTTAAGATTTGTAAGCGTTTATAAACGTTTAATTTCGCCACTTTATGAAAATCAAAGCGGTTTATTTACTCCGTTGTTTATTGCTCTTGGTAGTAAGCTGCTTTGTATTGCCTATGGCGAAGGCTTCTTCGAACGCCCTTCAGAACCCCATCATTAAAACGTCGAAAAACCAAGTTGAGGAAAGCGTTTGGAAAAACCTCATCGACTTATTGGATGTGGAAAATGAGCAAGACGAGGAACAACCCGAAGAGTTGTTGGATGAGAGCGAAAATTTCGATTATACCTACGAACATAAAGCCATTGAATTACCACCGTATTGGGTAAAAAATACATTGACTGTCTTTCAATGCAATAACCTGTATATGCTTTCACAAGCAGTACCCGATTATCAGCCTCGTCCTCCTAGGGCATAAAGCACGCCTTCCTTTTTATTGATAATTAACCACTACGCTCCGTAGTTTTTCCCATTTTATTCAACCTCATTTTGAACCATGAAACCCTTGGTAATTTTAAGCCTGTGTTTGGCCATCACCTGGAATGCCTGTAAAACTGAAACCGACAAAGAAAAACCGAAAACCTATACCCTCATTGCACCTCGTATAGTAGATACCGTGTATGAGGATACTTATGTAGCCGAAATTCATTCCCTGCAACATGTGGAACTCCGTGCCAAAGTAAAAGGCATGGTTGAATCGATTCAGGTGGATGAAGGGAAAATGGTGCAAGCCGGACAAACCTTGTTTACCTTGGTGAACAGCGAATACAGTCAAGCCCTACAAAAAACCAAAGCCGCCACCCGCAGCACCTTGGCTGAAATGAAGATGGCCGTAATGGAACGCGAAAATGCTAAAAAATTATTCGAGAAGAAAATTATTGGCAAACCCGAATACGATGTGGCCATTGCCAAAGTAGATATTCTAAAAGCCAAATTGGAAGAAGCCGAAGCCGAAGAAAAATTAGCCCAATTGAACTTAACGTATTTAAGCGTTCAAGCCCCTTTTTCGGGAACCATCAATCGTATTCCAAATAAAAAAGGCAGTCTGGTAGAAGCTGGTTCTTTACTCACTACCCTATCGAACAACCGCGAAATTTTTGCCTATTTCAATGTATCGGAAAACGATTACCTCGATTATCAGATGGAGAAAGACAGTAACGAACACCGAAAAATAAAATTGGTTTTAGCCAATGGTATGACCTATAATTATCCCGGGGTGATAGATGCCGTAGAAAGTGAAATTGATCGTGAAACAGGAACCATTCGTTTTCGGGCACGATTCCCCAATCCCGAAGCCTTGCTAAAACATGGGGCTAGCGGTAAAGTAGTGAAAACTAAAATTTTACGCCAAGCCTTGATGATTCCGCAAAAATCAACCTTCGAAATTCAAGATAAAGTGTTTGTGTTTGTAGTGAATAAAAACAATGTAGTGGAGCAACGCAATGTGCAAGTAGCCATGCGCTTTCCGCATCAGTATGCCATTGCTTCCGGCTTAAACCCCGAAGACCAAATTTTATTTGAAGGGGTACAATCGGTAAAAGCCGGCGACAAAATTCCGGTTGCTACGCGCTAATTTTTTCATGCTATTTCTACTGCCATTATGCTACAACAATTTATCAAGAAGCCGGTTTTATCGAGTGTAATTTCTATTATCATCGTGGCCTTAGGACTCATTGCTTTGAGTCAGTTGCCGGTTACGCAATTTCCCGATATTGCGCCACCCGAAGTGAATGTAACCACCAAGTATTTAGGGGCTAATGCCGAAGCCTGTGTGAAGGCTGTAGTTACACCCTTGGAACGTGCCATCAACGGGGTGCCCGGTATGGCTTATATGAGCTCGGTATCGGGGAACGATGGTACCAGTGTGATTCAAATTATTTTTAAATCGGGTACCGACCCTGAAATTGCTTCAGTGAATGTACAGAATCGGGTTTCGTCGGTATTGGATGAATTGCCCGAAGAAGCGAAGAAGCAAGGGGTGATTGTTGAGAAAGTACAAAACAGTATGTTGATGTACCTCAACATTTTAAGTACTGATTCCGTGCTCGATGAAAAGTTCTTGTACAATTTTGTAGACATCAATGTGTTGGCTGAACTCAAGCGCATTGAAGGTGTAGGTTTTGCCGATATTATGGGCTCGCGCGAATATGCGATGCGTATATGGTTGAAGCCCGATAAAATGGCCATGTATAATATGTCGGCCAATGAAGTGATTGACTTATTGCGCGAACAAAATGTAGAAGCTGCGCCGGGTAAACTGGGTGAGTCGTCGGGGCGTATGCCACAGTCCTTACAATTTGTTTTGAAGTATACCGGTAAACTCAATACGAAGGAAGCCTATGAAGAAATCATTTTAAAGAAAAACGATCATGGTGAATTTCTTCGTTTGAAAGATATTGCTGAAGTAGAATTTGATTCGCAAGAGTATGATGTATTGTCGAAAGAAAACGGGAAGGCATCGGCGGCCATTATGTTGAAGCAACGCCCCGGTACGAATGCGAGGGAGGTAATTGAAAATATTAAAACCCGTATGGCGGAAATTAAGCAAAGTAGTTTTCCGCCCGGCATGGATTATACCTTTAGTTACGATGTATCGACTTTCTTGGATGCCTCGATTGATGAAGTGATTAAAACCTTGTTGGAAGCCTTTTTATTGGTGGCCTTGGTGGTGTTTTTATTCTTGCAAGATTTCCGTTCAACCATTATTCCCATCATTGCCGTTCCGGTTTCATTGATTGGTACTTTCTTTTTTATGCAATTAATTGGTTTTTCTATCAACCTCATTACGCTATTCGCCTTGGTATTGGCTATTGGTATTGTAGTAGATAATGCCATTGTGGTGATAGAAGCGGTACATGCGAAAATGGCAACCAAGGGTATGGGTCCGAAAGAGGCCACCAAAGAAGCGATGGGCGAAATTGGCGGGGCCATTATTGCCATTACTTTGGTGATGTCGGCCGTGTTTATTCCGGTATCGTTTATGGAAGGACCTCGTGGTATTTTCTATCGTGAATTCTCGTTAACCATGGCGGTGTCGATTATTTTATCGGGTGTAACGGCCCTTACCTTAACGCCGGCTTTATGTGCTTTGTTTTTAAAACCGCATAACCCGAATGCGCATCATGCCGAAGGTCGATTGGGTAAATTCTTTGCGTCGTTTAATCATCAATACGATCGCTTGGCGAATCGCTACGGTGGATTATTGATGGGTATTGCGCCACGCCGAATTATTACCTGGGGTGTCATTGGCATCTTTGTAGCCTTAACCGGATTATTAGGGGCAGTAGTGCCATCGGGTTTTTTACCTGAAGAAGACCAAGGTGCTATTTATGCGAATATCACTACACCGGTTGGGGCAACCTTAGAACGTACCGATAAGGTGGTGGATGAAGTACAACGCATGGCCTCGTCTATTCCGGGTGTGAATTCAGTTTCCAGTTTATCGGGCTATAGTGTATTATCGGAAGGTACCGGCGCTAGTTATGGTATGAATTTAATTAGTTTGAAACCATGGCATGAACGTGAACTCAGCGATAAAGAAATTATTCGTGAACTGTCGGAAAAAACGGCCAATATTCACGATGCCGAAATTGAATTCTTTACGCCACCGCCTGTACCTGGTTATGGTAATTCGAGTGGCTTTGAATTGCGTTTGCTCGATAAAACCGGTTCGGGCGATATGCAGGCCTTTCAAGAAGTGGCCAATCAGTTTGTGGCCGATTTGAACAAACTGCCTGAAATCAGCAATGCATTTACCACGTATAATACGCGCTTCCCACAATACTTATTGCATATTGATGCCGATAAAGCCGCGCAAATGGGCATTACGGCCAACAATGCCATGAGCACCATGCAAACTTTAATTGGGAGTGAGTATGCTACGAACTTTATTCGCTTTGGACAAATGTATCGGGTGATGGTACAATCTTTACCGCAGTACCGTACTCAACCCGACGATATTATGCAATTGTATATTAAAAACAATCGTGGGGAGTTGGTGCCATTCTCGTCGTTCTTGCGCATTGAGAAAGTATATGGTCCCGAACAAATTACCCGATATAACATGTATACTTCGGCCATGTTGAATGGACAGCCGGCGAAAGGATTTAGTAGTGGTGAAGCCATTGATGCGGTGAAGCGTTTGGCCGCCGAAAAATTACCGAAAGGTTATGGTTACGATTGGGCGGGTTCTTCGCGCGATCAGGCGAATTCGGGGAATACGGCCATCTTCATTTTTGCCATTTCTTTATTGTTTGTGTATTTGTTGTTGGCTGCCCAATATGAAAGTTATTTATTGCCTTTACCTGTAATTATTTCCTTGCCCATTGGATTGTTTGGTGCCTTTGCATTCTTGGCTATGATGGGCTTGGAGAATAATATTTATGCGCAAATTTCCATGATCTTATTGATTGGGATGTTGGGTAAAAATGCCATCCTGATTATTGAATTTGCTGTATTAAAACAAAAAGAAGGTTTGGGGGTTTTAGACGCGGCGGTGGCAGCGGCTACTGAACGTTTGCGCCCTATTTTAATGACATCGTTTGCGTTTATTGCCGGACTCATTCCTTTGATGTTGGCATCGGGTGCGGGCGAAATTGGAAATAAAACCATTGGTTCGGCCACGGCCGGTGGTATGTTGTTGGGTACTGTGTTTGGCGTATTAATTATTCCGGGCTTGTATGTAGTATTTGCCGGTATGGGAAAGAAAAAAAATGTTTCAGCCTAAGGGCAGTTTGAATTGGTTTTTATGAAAGAAATTAAAATATTCCGTTGGGCTTTTTGGGTGTTTGGCTTGCTTACAATAACGGCTTGTAAAAGTTTGAATACGCGTTTATCGGTGCCCGAAAAAAAATTACCGAATCAATTTGCTAATCGTAATACTGATACGCAAACGGTTGCCCGCTTGCCTTGGTCCACTTATTTCAACGATGCCGATTTAGTGCGCTTGATTGAAAAAGCGGTAGCCAATAATTTGGATGTTCAAATGACGTACCAAAATTTGGAAACCTATAAGGCACAAGTGAAAATGGCCCGTGGTGCCCAATTGCCTACGGTGAATGCCACCACGGCGTATTGGCAACGCAAGTTTGGTTATTATACGATGGATGATGCCGGTAATCGGGTAACGGAGTTTAGTCCAGGCGATACAATTCCTACCCATTTGCCCGATTATTATGTTGGACTCACGGCCACTTGGGAAGTGGATATTTGGGGCAAGTTGAAAAGACTGCGTCAATCGGCCTTGGCTCAATATTTAGCCGGGGTGGAGGGACAGCATTTTGTGATTTCGAATTTAGTGGCGGAAGTGGCGAATTTGTATTATGCCTTATTGGCTTTAGACAATGAATTGGATTTGGTGAAACAAACCATTCAAAAGCAAGAAGAAGCGATACGAATTGTGGAAGCTCAACTGGATGGGGGTAGAGCGAATGCCTTAGCCTTAAAACAATTTCAAGCGCAATTATTGGCTTCGAAAGTGATACAACGTGAAATAGAACAGAAGATTCAAGAAACAGAAAACCAGTTGAATTTTTTGATGGGACAATATCCGCAACCTATTGCGCGCAACAAAGAACGTTTGTTTCAAACCTTGAATGAAAATTATGCGGTGGGTGTTCCGGCGCAATTGTTGATGTACCGACCCGATATTCGTTCGGCGGCCCATTTGGTGGAAGCGAGTAAGTTTAATTTGGAAGCGGCGAAAGCCTCATTTTATCCAACTTTGAATATTACAGCGGGTTTAGGTTTCCAAGCGTTCAATTCGAAATTTTTATTTTCAACACCGGCCTCCTTAGCCTATTCGGCCTTGGGTGGTATTGTTGCGCCTTTAATTAATAAGAATGCCTTGAAGGCTCGATTCAATACAGCCAAGGCACAGCAATTGAATGCCTTGTACCAGTATCAGCAATCGGTATTGAATGGGTATGTGGATGTATCGAATGCCTTAACGCGTTTAACCCGTTTAGAGGAAATGCATGACCTGCGTAAAGAGCAAAGTTTGGTATTGAATGAAACCGTGAGCATGTCGACAGAACTATACCAGTATGCCAAGGCCAATTATTTGGAAGTGTTGTTGGCGCAACAAAATGCCTTGCAAGCGCGTTTAGATTATATTGATATTGTTCAGCAACAGCAACAGGCTAAAGTGCGTTTGTACAAAGCCTTGGGCGGTGGTTGGATGTCCAAATAAGTTTTGCTTGTAAAGAAGCTGAATAAAGTTCCGAACTATGCTGAAATAGCCCCGGGTGTAGTGAATAGCCTGCGCTTACGAAGGCAATAAGGTGAATTAGAAAATAAGTGGAAGCGCAGCTAGCAACGGAACACGGGACGGGTGCTGAAGCTTGCACATTGATGCGCTTCAAATGATGCTTAATAGTTTTTATTTAAGCCATTCCGAGCAATCCCAGCCTAATAAGCGTTCCACTTCATGAATATCGTTTCGATAGATATCAATCAGTTGCTTTTTCGTATCGGGATTCATTTTGTCTTTATATTCAAACACATTCGAAACGAGCGGTGTAAAATCGAAGCGGGATGGATCAACGTCTAAAAATTTAAAAACGGTTTCTAAGGTTTCTTTTGGCTTTTGTTTGAAGGCATCGTATTGAATAAACAGCAATTGATTTTCGGGAAAGCAGCGCCGGTATTCTCGAATTTGGGTGCTGTAAAAGCCTCTATCGATTACAGAATAATAGCGATGTTGATAAGGCAATGCGCGTCGAGAACGTTCTCGTTCACTGTTGATGGTATCTTCGAATCGTTTGGTATCGCCACCTAAATTAGTTGCCATATTCCAATGAGAATAGGCACGTTCTACCGGGTTACGTAAGATAGCGATTAATTTTATTTTTGGATTGTATTCCCAAATGCGAGTGGCTACATTATGCCAGTAAAAATAAGCCGGTGTGATTTCGCCGTATATTTTTTTTCCGCTTTTAAAATTAAAATGTTTGTGGTAGCGGAAATAAAACCAGTTCGGCATTAAATAGTGTTGAAATCGATCGAAAAAATGAATTTCTTTTTCATCGCCTAATCCAATTTCCGGGTGTTGCGACAAATAATCGTGCAAGGCGGTAGTTCCCGCTTTGGCAACTCCAATTCCTATAAAGTCGAGCCGTTTTTGCCGATGTCCAATGTAGCGTTTAATTCGAAGGTGAAACCAATCGACATAACCTAAGGCCACATAATAATTTAATTTTTTAAACATATAAATGAGAGCGAATTTAAATGATTATTTCGAGTAACATGTTCTTGATTATTGTTTTAATTGAATAAGAAAATACGACCTTTGATGCATGTTATGTGCCGGGTTCACGATTGTTAAAAATGCTGTACGTTATGGATATCCTGTAAAGGAAAGTATTCTATCGGCTTTGCCCTTGTGTGATGCATTTTATGTGTTGATAGGCGATTGCGATGATGGTACGGAAGCCTTGATACGCAGTATTGAATCTGAAAAAATTAAAATACATCATTCTGTTTGGGATCAATCGGTGAATACGAATGGCGAAGTATTGGCTTTGGAAACAAATAAGGCCATGGCTTTAATTCCGGAAGAATACACTTGGTTATTGTATTTACAGGCCGATGAGGCCTTGCATGAAAAAGATTATCCGGTTATACAGGAAGCCATGCATCGGTACCAAAATCAAACTCGTGTAGAGGGTTTGCTTTTTTCTTATCATCATTTTTGGGGTAGTTTTTCGTATGTGGGTACTACGTCGAAATGGTATCGGCGGGAGATTCGAATAATAAAAAATAGGAAGGATATATTTTCGTACCGCGATGCACAAGGATTTCGAAAAACACCGAACCATAAATTGCAGGTGGCCTTGATTGATGCCCATGTGTATCATTATGGTTGGGTTCGACCTCCGGCAAAGATGCAAGAAAAGTATGCCGGTGTGCAACAATATTGGAGTAATGAAAATAAGTATATACCCAATCAATCGGAATTCGATTATTCGCAAATAGATGCCTTGGCTGAGTTTCACGGAACACATCCTGCTACAATGCAAGCCATGGTTGATGCGCAATCGTGGGAGTTTACCTACGATAAACGTAGAACACGTATGCGCCTGAAGGAAAAAATAAAACGGGTTTTATTTCGATTAACCGGTTATCGTTTTTTCGAGTATAAGAATTACCGCATCGTATCTTCATAAACGAATTTAAACGTTTCTAGGTTATAAATTATAACCTGATTAATTTGGAAACACCATATGGTATTTCCATTTTTGTTTCAGCATTGAACATAACGATGGCCGTCGATGATTCATTTTGATTTCTTACTGAATTGAATCAAACAATTGAACATGCTTGCCGTAACCCGAAAAGGCATATCTACGAGTAGGGACTAACCTCAAACCATGTCGGCTCTGGTTAAACCGAATAACCTATGAAAAAGTTGTTTTTTTTGTTTGTTGCCATGCTTGGCCTTTTTACAGATTATGCTGCTTATGCAGGTCCGGTCTTTGGTCTTGAAGTACGAATTGTTCGAGGGCGAAAAGAGTGGAATGCCGACAAGACATCGTTGGAATGTGTTGGACGAGGCATCTGTGAAATCATCATCAAGGGGACCATCGGTAGTTCTGCGCCACAATCGTTGGGCACCTTGGGTCGGACTGATGACGGACGATTGGCCTTGAGTTTACCGGCCTCTATTTTAAGCGATCGTACATGGTCGGACACATTTGTTCGTGGTTATGTAGACCTGGAGCAAGAGTTGTTGATTACGCCCGATATCGCGTCGAAAATTAAAAATTGTCCAAGCAAAATTAAAGTTGGTCGTTATGCTTATAAGCAAGTGGGCGACTATGTGGTATTGTATTTTGAATAATTTGTCACCCCGCAAGGCAGTGTTCGCACTGCCTTGTTTTAAACCCCTATTTTATGAAAAATGTCATTTATTTTTTGTTCGTTTTCATGCTATTATTTAAAACCGTGTCGGCTCAAACCCGTTATAGCATGCCGGTAAAACCCATTGCTACAAAATTGATTAACAAAGAAATTTTGTACAACGATGTATTGAGTCAACCCAATTACGACATTCATATTGTTACGGTATTCACCAATTATTGTCCGGGTACTCCCCAATTCTTTCAACGCCTAAAAACACTCGATTCCATGGGATATAAAAATATTCATTGGGTTTGTTGCAGTAGTGCCGATTTGAAGGATAGTTTGGAAACCATTCAAACCATGAAAAAATATGGTGTTTATGTGGATACGGTTTATTTAATTAATTCGAACAAGTATAAAGAGGATAAGACCGATGATCGTTACAAGGGTTTCCTATTTCGTAAAGATGTATGTAAACCCTGTAGACGCGATATTATTGGTGTGCCTTATACCATCATTTACGATAATAAAAAGCGGGTTATAGATAAGGGGTACAAAAGAACACCGGCTATTATTATTGACTTATTGTCGAAACTCAAAAAAGAATGATTATGAACCTAGGTACACTATTATTTTGTTTGGGTTTTTTAATTCCCGACAAAATTGAGAAACAAGGTATTTTGCTGAATAGTACTTGTACGGCTTTTGGAACGAGGTGTACAGGAACAACTCCGTCCATTCATTATCAGTATGGTATTTATGAAGAGGGATTGCGTTTGTTCATTGATATTCAAGAAGAGGAATTGATGAAACAAAAAATCTTATTTCAATTGGTGCATCAGCAAAGTCATGTTTCATTCAAGGAGCCGTTTGTTTTACCCGATGAGGTTTGCCGAAGTTTGAATTATGTAAAGGGTTATTCAATACCACCGGGCAATGCTAAGATTGAGTATAATAACAAACGGTATCGTTTCATTTTATTAGAGAAATAAGGTAAAGCCAAATCATAGCAAGATAAACCACTCAGCATGCCTTTTGAACGTTATTCGAAAGGAGATGATGTATCATTTCCATTATGACTTTGTAAAGGCTCGTGATTGGCACGTAAATAACCTGTAACTGTATTTAGTGTGGTCTGTTTGTGTTGGGAAACCGGGACGTCAATTTTGGCGCTCCCGGTTATGCCTTTCCCCTATTTCTTATTTCCGCCAAACCCGATGGAGTAAGTGGCTGAAAGGGTTAAACCACCCGGACAAATGGTATTCAACAAGCGGTCGGAATTTAAGCTCAGCTGATGTCCATCCTTAACCGTGTAAACTTTTCGGCTTATTCGTTGATTCCATCCACCCCCAACTATAATACGTTGTCCTTTTTTCCCTACAAGGAAAGTCCGCATGATATTGAATTGTAAGCCAACTTGAGGTAATAGATTGAGTAATACATCGCGATCACCGGCAATGGTTTCCAAGTTTAACATGCTATTGCGGTTACCGGTGGCTAAGCTTAACCCCGCCCCATAATGCCAACCGCGGTGACAGGCTTGCCGAAAGTAATTATACATCACGGCCGATTTTAAACCCCAAGTGCCCAAACCACTATGCGCGGAAACGGTTGCATGATTGCTTAAGGTATAATCGAAACGTAAGCCCAATAAACCGCTCGGATTATTTAAGCCGGTGGAAACGCCTAAATAATAAGGATGACAACCATGTTTGGCTAATCGATTGCTTTGTTTAGTTTGTGCTTCATCGCGATTGAACGATTGTGCCATTGTGGACAAACTAAAGCATAAAATACCGAGGAGCAGGTATTGCATTTTATTCATTGTCGGGCATTTTCGGTTCGTGGAGCTCAACGGGTTTAGCACTGCGTTTGCGCAATTGCATGTTCAAGAGTTCAACGGCGAAGGAAAAGGCCATGGCGAAGTATACATAATTCTTCAAGTGTAAGTCGTGCGCTTTTTCAGCGTCCCACCCTTCAATTAATAATACCACCCCAATCATCACCAAGAACGAAAGAGCTAACATTTTCACGGTAGGATGTTTTTCAATGAAGTTGGCAATATGGGTAGAGAACATGAACATCACAATCATGGCAATAACTACGGCAATAATCATGACCTCTACATGTTTGGCCATCCCTACCGCTGTGATAATGCTATCGAAGGAAAAAACCATATCGACTAACATCATTTGAACAACCACTTTACCAAAGGAAGCGGCCCCCGATTGGGTTCCCACACTGTGGCTTTCCCCTTCCAGTTTTTGATGAATTTCACTCACCGTTTTAACCAATAAGAATAAACCACCGGCGAGCATAATTAATCCACGGAGATTGAAGGATTTACCCATGATGGCGAACAATTCTTTATTGCCGTTTTCTACTAACCACGATAAAGCCAATAATAAACACACCCGCACCAACATGCCGGTAAACATCCATACACGGCGAGCTCGTTTACGTCCTGCCTCATCGAGACGGCCCATAATGATGGAAACAAAAATGACATTATCAACTCCTAAAACCACTTCTAAAATGGCTAAGGTGAGTAAACTAATGAGGGCGTCGGCAGTAAGTAAATATTCCATGATGTTTTATTGAATGAGGGCTTTACAAATATTTTTTGCAATGGCGGGTCCTTGGTAAATAAAGCCGGTATAGACTTGCACCAAAGAGGCGCCGGCATTCAGTTTTTCAAGGGCATCGTCGGCAGTGAAAACACCGCCTACGGCAATAATGGGTAATTGGCCATTGGTTTTTTGACTGATATAGCGAACGATTTCTGTACTGCGTTCGCGGAGTGGTTTGCCACTCAAGCCACCGGGTCCGGTTTCGGTGATGACCTGATTGGATACGTGCAGTTTATCGCGACTGATGGTGGTGTTTGTAGCTACAATACCACTCAATTGGGCACTTTGCACAATATCAATGACATCATCGAGTTGACTATCGCTTAAATCGGGCGCAATTTTTAATAATAAGGGTTTGGGTGTAGGGTATTGTAAATTCAAGTTTTGCAATTGCATCAGCAATTGTTTGAGGGGTTCCTTTTCTTGTAATTCGCGGAGATTGGGAGTATTGGGACTACTCACATTCACCACGAAGTAATCGACATAAGGATAAAGGGTTTTGAAACAATAGGCGTAATCGTTGTAAGCTTCTTCGTTGGGTGTAATTTTATTTTTACCAATATTGCCACCTACAATCACATTCGATTTTCGTTGTTTTAATCGTTCCACGGCGGCATCGGCTCCTTCGTTGTTGAAGCCCATGCGGTTGATAATGGCTTCATCGGCCGGGAGGCGAAACAAACGGGGTTTTTCATTGCCATCTTGCGGGCGTGGCGTTAAGGTGCCAATTTCAATAAAACCAAAACCTAAACAAGCCAATTCATCGATGTATTTGGCATCTTTATCGAACCCTGCGGCTAAGCCTACGGGATTTTTAAAGGTTAATCCGAATACCTTGCGTTCCAAAGACGGGTGACTTAAACAATAATTGCTTTCAAGGTATTTTTTACCCAAGCCTAGGTTGTAGGCTTTTTGAAGCCAGTTCATTACTTTATAATGAACCTCTTCCGGATCGTAATTAAACAGAACTTTTTTAACCAGATTATACATGATGGAATTATTGAGCGGCCAAAGGGGTTTGGCTTGGAAACACCTTGTTCAAGGTTTGAATCAATGAATCGCCATAAAGGTTCATGGCTACAATTTTTCCTTGCGGATCGAGTAAGTAATTGGCGGGAATACTGCTCACGCCATAACGACGGGCAATGGTGCATCCCCAGCCTTTGAGTTCGCTCACTTGAGCCCATGCGAGTGAATCGTTCTTGATGGCCGATTGCCAAAGGGCTTTGTCTTTATCGAGCGAAACACCAACAAATTGAATGTTTTGGTTGCCAAAGCGTTTATAGGCATCTACCACGCGTGGGTTTTCATTCCGGCAAGGGGCACACCAGGAAGCCCAGAAATCGATGAATACAAATCGGCCACGAAAACTATCCAATACCCATGTTTTTCCTTCGGGTGTTTTGGCACTAAAGGAGGGTGCTATACTCCCAATTTGGGGTTTTACTCCCGGGGCATTTTGTTTGGCTTGTTTTGCGAAGCGTTCCGAAAAAAAGCGAACGGCTGCCGATTGCGGAAAACGACTAGGTGCTTTTTCGTAGAATTGGCGAATAAAATCTTGTTCGAATTGTGGGTTGATTAAGTTTACGGCAAACAAGGCGCATGATGGACTCACTGTGGTATCGGCGTAATGTTTAACGTATTCCACGAATTGTTTATTGATGGCGCGAATATCGTTTTCGGCTTCTTGCATCAGCGAATCGGCCTTTTCGTGGGTTTTGATGGAATCCATGATGACTTTGAACGTTGATAAATCGCGTACGTTTTCGCGCAAGTTCACCAATAAACCTTTCAATGATTCACTGCCTTTGGAATCGCTCACGCGGTAGTTTTCCAAATTATTCCATTGGCCTGTAATTTGGGCCTTATCGCCGGGGGCCAATACCAATAAAATATATTTTCCTTGTGCAAAGCGAATGCGGTATAAGCCTTCTTCTTTGGGTTCGGTATAAACGGCAAAGCGCCCTTGTGCATCGGTTTTTCCGCTGTCGATGGGAATATTTTCTTCAACCCCTAATAATTCCAGGCGGAACGATTGTTCGGGCATGGCTTCAATGGTGCCTTCCACGCCGGTTTTGGGTGAGCAGGCTACCAATAAAATGGCAATGGATAAAAAGTAAAATGCATGTTTCATACCTTGGCGCAAAAGTACATTAAAAAGAGGCTGTGCGGGTTGACGGATAAGGGCAAAAAAAGACTCCGAACAAGTCGGAGTCTAGAAATAAAGCGAGTGATGAATTAGCGTTGCATACGATCACCTCCCCCGGCCGGGCGGTTGGATGGCGCCGGAGCAGGAGCCGGACGCGACATAGGCGGTGGGGTTGGGCGTGATGTTGGCTGCGGAGCCGGACGAGGGTTCGCTTGTGGCGTAGGGCGTGGTGCCGGTGCCGGACGATTGTTCTCGAATTGGTTCGGGCGTGTGTTGGGTGTTGGACGCGTATTCACGGGTTCACGGTCGTTATTGATATTCGGACGCGTGTTTGGATTACGATCGAAATCGTTTGGACGAGTTCCACCCGGACGATCATTGTCTATATTCGGACGGGTAGTGGGACGGTCGTTGTTGATGCTTGGGCGAGTAGGACGCGCATCGGGGTTGAAGTTGCTGTTGCCTGGGCGAGTAGTATTGCCGGTTGGGCGTGGGCGGGCATTTTCGGCAATGAGCGGACGGCCATTGGTGGGGCGTTGTCCACCGTTATTGTAATTGTACGCATTCCGATAAACCCCGTTTTTACGGTAGGTTTGATACGTATTGGAACGCATACGGTGGTGGTAGTAGTTGTTATAATATCCGGGATGATAATGGGCATGATGTGGGCGATAATACCAATTGTTGTGCCACTGATGACTATGCCACCAATGGTAGTTGTAATCGTACCAATAGTATGGACGCCAAGGACGCCAGTAAGCCGGATAATAACCCCAATACCAAGGTGAACGCCAAGGGTTATAGGAATTGCTGAATAAGTAGTTCACAATAACCCAAGAACTGATAGCGGGAACGAAATTATTGCCGTTGTTGTAGTTTCCGTTATAGCCATTATTGGTATTGTTCGTGGTATTATTGTTGTATGTATTGTTGGTGGTATTGTAATTATTCACAACAGTGGTATTACCACCTTTATAGCCGGGGTTTGGAGTTCCTTGGGTTTCGGTAGCCGGTTCCACAATATAATCTTTTCCGTAAAGGTCTTTATCGCCAATGAGTTGAATGTTTACATTACCGTCTTTGTTTTGGTCAACCACAAAAACTGCCACGTCTTGCGATTCTTTTTTACGAACATCGACGCGTAAAACGATGTTGTGGGTGGTTCCTTTTACGTTATCGATGACTTTGATATAATCAATATCCCCGTCGTTGTTTAAGTCGAGGTTATTTACTTTTTGGTCTTCCGAATTCAGCGCATTTTCGAATTCTTCCAAGGTGGGTGATTTTTGGAATAAATCCATCACCGCATACAAGTTTAAGTTGTCGCCGGGTAAACCTAATTTTTCCGGTTCTTTTTGGGCAAACAGGTTCAAGGAAATGCCCATGAACAAGAGGAGGCTGAGTAAGCGACTCGGGTTGAATGGTGTTTTCATAATCATGTTAAATAAGTTTTACAAAGTTAATTGGATGTGCCCAAGATTGGTTGTTTTTAAAAATGTCATTTTGAGCAATCGGTGGAATAGACCATCAAACATAAGTCAGGTTAAACAGACAAATGTTAGCGTTTTCACAATAAACCCTTTGGATAATCACATTGAAATGTACCGATAAAAAAACCACAAGCGAATTGATAGTAACTAACTTTGTAATCACAGTCGTTCAGTTGAAGCATTAGTGATAGTTGAGATTTTGTGAAAGCGATTTGTACACTTAAATGATTCATACTACATACTTCGGTTGTAGTTCAACGATTTGCCTGTTGTTTCTAAGAAGAGAGGTGTTTTGAGGAAACAAATTTGGCAATTTTTAGCCCCCACTTCGGTGGGGGTTTCTTTTTGGGTTGAAAAAAGATGATGCTTATTCGGACGATGACGGAATAGCCCCGGTTGTAGCGGATAGCTAGCGCATGGAAAAATAATAGTATTCAGGAAAGATAATTTGATGCGCTACTATGAGCGAAAAACGGGACGGGTGCTGAATATAGCGATGCGGATGCGCTTCAAAAAAAACTAAAATTGTTGATGTTGTGTTGATTAGAAAAGGGTTTGAAACGGCTCTGCATAGGGGTAAATGCGTACTTTCGCCACTATGGCCAAGGCACAATCTGAAACCCCTTTAATGCAGCAACACAATGCGATTAAGAGTAAGTACCCCGATGCGGTATTGCTTTTTCGGGTGGGTGATTTTTATGAAACCTTTGGTCAGGATGCCATTATTGCCTCGAAGGTTTTGGGTATTACCTTAACCAAGCGGAACAATGGGGCGGCGGCGTCGTCGGAATTGGCCGGTTTTCCGCATCATGCGTTGGAAACCTATTTGCATAAATTGGTGAAAGCGGGTTATCGGGTGGCGGTTTGCGACCAATTGGAAGATCCGAAGACGGTGAAGGGCATTGTGAAACGCGGGGTAACTGAATTGGTAACGCCCGGAACGGCTACGAACGACAAGTTATTGGATACACGCAGTAATAATTTTTTGGCGGCCATTAGTTGGGGTGAACGCTTGCATGGTGTGGCTTTTGTTGATATTTCGACCGGTGAATTTTTATGTGCCGAGGGCGATATAGAATACCTCGATAAATTATTGCAGAGTTTTAGGCCTGCTGAAGTTTTATTTCCGAAACCGCGCCGACAAGCGTTTGAAGAGGCTTTTGGCAAGAAATATTATACTTACCCGCTCGATGAGTGGATTTTCAACGATCGTTATGCGGTCGATTTATTATTACAGCAGTTTCAAACCCTGTCGCTCAAGGGTTTTGGCATTGAAGATATGCCGTTGGGCATACAAGCGGCCGGGGCCATTGTGCATTATTTGAAAGAAACCGAACATCAACAATTGGGGCATATTGCGGGCATACACCGCATTACGCGCAACGATTTTTTATGGATGGATCGGTTCACGATGCAGAATTTGGAATTGATTGAGAGTCAGCGTGAAAATGGATTAACCTTATTGGGTGTGCTCGATAATACGGTATCGCCTATGGGTTCGCGTATGATGCGTCGTTGGTTGATGTTTCCCTTGCAAGATATTCGACGCATGGAGGAACGGTATAATACCATCGATTTCTTTTTACAGCATGATACCTTAAAAACACAATTGGTACAAGCCATTAAACAAACCGGCGATATGGAGCGTTTGGTGGCGAAAGTCCCGTTGAAGAAGATTAGTCCACGCGAAGTATTGCAATTGGCCAAAGCCTTGCAAGCGGTGGCAGAAATTCAGGCCTTGTGTACGGGTGCCGAAGAGGCTTGGGTAAAGCGTTTGGCCGAGCAAATGAATGCTTGTGCGGGCATTCGCGAGCGTATCTTCTCTACGATATTAGAGAATCCGCCGGCTTTGGCGAATAAAGGCGGTTTGATTCAAACGGGCATTGATGCCGAATTGGATGATTTGCGTTTGATATCGTCGACGGGCAAGGAATATTTGACACAAATTCAGCAACGGGAGAGTGCCGAAACGGGTATTCCTTCCTTAAAAATAGCCTTTAATAATGTGTTTGGTTATTATTTGGAAGTAACCAATACGCATAAGAACAAGGTGCCGGATACGTGGATTCGTAAGCAAACCTTGGCGAATGCGGAACGTTATATTACGCCCGAATTGAAGGAATACGAACAAAAAATTCTGGGTGCCGAAGAGAAGATGTTGGCCTTGGAAATGCGTATTTACGACGATTTGTTGATGGCCCTGAGCGATTATATGGCGCCCATACAACTCAATGCCCAAGTGGTGGCGCAATTGGATTGTATTATTTGTTTTGCCGATAATGCTCGTCAGTTTGGTTATACCCGCCCTAATGTTCATGAAGGTTTCGATTTATTGATTGAAGAGGGGCGGCACCCCGTGATAGAGCGCAATTTGCCCATGGGTGAAACTTATGTGAGCAATACGGTGATGTTGAATAAAGAGGAACAGCAAATTATTATTATTACCGGTCCGAATATGAGCGGTAAAAGTGCCCTTTTACGCCAAACGGTATTGATAAATTTAATGGCGCATGCGGGTTCGTTTGTACCGGCGAAACAGGCTTTGATTCCGTTAACCGACAAGATTTTTACCCGTGTAGGGGCCAGCGATAATTTGAGTGGGGGCGAAAGTACGTTCATGGTAGAAATGAATGAAACGGCCAGTATCATTAATAATATTAGTGCACGCAGTTTTATTGTGCTCGATGAAATTGGGCGTGGTACTAGCACTTACGATGGTATTAGTATTGCTTGGAGTATTGCCGAGTTTTTACACCATCATACCCATAAGCCGCTTACCTTGTTTGCCACGCATTACCATGAATTAAATGAGTTGGAGAATAAGTGGTCGCGTATAAAAAATGTGCATGTAACCCATAAAGAAATTGGGAATAAAATTATCTTCTTGCGCAAATTGGCGCCCGGTGGCAGTACCCATAGCTTTGGGGTGCATGTGGCCCGTATGGCGGGTATGCCGGCCCCATTATTAGATCGGGCGAACGAGATATTGGCTTTATTGGAAGAAAAAAATATTCATGAGCGTTTGAGTGGTTCCTTGAAAAAGATTCCGACTCAAAATTTCCAATTGAATATTTTCGATGGTATGGCCGATGATTTGAAGCAAATTAAGCAGATTTTGGAAGGGGTAGATATCAATGCCTTGACGCCTGTAGAAGCGTTAATGAAATTAAACGAACTGAAGCAATTGGCCGCACGGCATGGGGCATAGGCCATTATATTTCGCTTTTCTATTCATATCTTCAACAGTATATTGAATTTCTGTATGTGAAATGCAGGATTCCTTGGGCTTTTTTTAACATGTTAAGGCCTTATCGCTTATCTTTGTGCCCCAACTAATTTGTCTTAACTATGACTTGGAAAGCGTATTTCACCTCATCGGTGGGTCGGAAAATCGTAATGGCCTTTACAGGTTTATTTTTAATTCTCTTCTTAATTGTACATGCTGGCGTTAATGCATGTATTTTTTTGAACGATGGAGGAGTCACCTTTAATGCCGCTGCGCACTTCATGAGTCACAATTATATTGTTCGATTCCTTGAAATCGGCTTATTTGTGTTTTTCATTTTGCATATTGTTCAAGGTATTACCTTAACCTTAGCCAACAATGCCAAGCGCCCCGTAAAATATGCCGTGAACCCCGGTAATGCCACCAGCAAGTGGTACAGCCGTAGCATGGGTATTTTGGGTAGTTTATTGTTGATTTTCTTGGTGATGCACCTGTCGCATTTTTGGGTAGATACCAAAGCCAGTGTTTACATCACGCACGAAGAGCACGATACATTTGCCGAAATGAAAGAAGTATTTGCCAATCCGATGGTATTGGTAGCCTATTTGGTGGGTGTAATTGCTTTGTTTTGGCACTTAATTCATGGTTTTGCCAGTGCGTTCCAAACCGTTGGGGTGAACAGTCCAAAATACAACGGCATGATTCGTAATGCCGGTTATGTTTATTCCGTTATTATTTGCTTGGCTTTTGCCTTGATGCCAATTTCCATTTTCATGGGTTGGTTGCAATAATTTAATTTTTGAACATCATGTTATCGGTTTCTCATCAAACCGAATCAAAATAAAACAGGATATGAAAGACAATCGAATTCCTTCAGGAGATTTAGCCCAGAAATGGAGCATGTACAAAAGCACGTGTAAGCTGGTGAATCCGGCCAATAAGCGTCACCTGGATATCATTGTAGTTGGAACCGGTTTGGCCGGTGCCTCGGCAGCCGCTTCGTTGGCAGAGTTGGGGTATAATGTAAAAACCTTTTGTTTTCAGGATAGTGGCCGTCGTGCGCACTCCATTGCTGCCCAAGGGGGTATTAATGCCGCCAAGAACTATCAGAACGATGGCGACAGCGTTTATCGTTTATTTTACGATACCATTAAAGGTGGCGATTACCGCGCTCGTGAAGCCAATGTACATCGTTTGGCCGAAGTGAGTGGTAGCATCATTGATCAATGTGTGGCACAAGGGGTTCCTTTTGCGCGCGAATATGGTGGCTTGCTTAGTAATCGTTCTTTCGGTGGAACGCAGGTACAGCGTACGTTTTATGCGGCGGGGCAAACCGGACAACAATTGTTGTTGGGGGCTTATTCGGCCATGATGCGTCAGGCATCCTTAGGAAAAATTAAAGAATATACCCGTCATGAAATGCTCGATTTAGTAGTGATTGACGGTAAAGCGCGTGGTATTATTGCTCGCAATTTGGTTACCGGCGAAATTGAACGTCATGGTGCCCACGCTGTTTTATTATGTACCGGTGGTTATGGTAATGTATTCTTTTTGAGTACGAATGCCATGGGTAGTAATGTAACCGCTGCTTGGAAAGCGCATAAACAAGGTGCTTATTTTGGAAATCCTTGCTTTACGCAAATTCATCCAACGTGTATTCCTGTAAGTGGCGACCATCAGAGTAAATTAACCTTGATGTCGGAATCGTTGCGGAATGATGGTCGAATTTGGGTACCGAAGAAGCAAGGCGATACACGCAAGCCGAATGAAATTCCGGAAGAAGAACGCGATTATTATTTGGAACGTCGTTATCCGGCCTTCGGAAACTTGGTACCGCGCGATGTGGCCAGTAGAGCCGCTAAAGAGCGTTGCGATGCCGGTTATGGTGTAGGTAACAGCAAAATGGCGGTTTACCTCGATTATGCTTCGGCTATTGAACGTTATGGTAAAACCGAAGCCAATAAGCGCGGTATGGCCAACGCATCGAAAGACGAAATTATCCGTATGGGTAAAGACGTGGTGAAAGAGAAATACGGTAACCTCTTCGACATGTACGAAAAAATTACCGGTGAAAATCCGTATGAAGTTCCCATGCGCATCTACCCTGCCGTGCACTACACCATGGGTGGATTGTGGGTGGATTACGAATTGATGACTTCCGTACCCGGCTTGTATGCCTTGGGTGAAGCCAACTTCAGCGACCATGGTGCGAACCGCTTAGGGGCCAGTGCCTTGATGCAAGGGTTGGCCGATGGTTATTTCGTTATTCCTTATACCATTGGAAATTACTTGGCCGACGAAATTCGTACGCCAAAAATCGATACCAATCACCCTGCGTTCGAACAAACCGAAAAGCAAGTGAAAGACCGCATTGAGCATTTCATGAATTTACAAGGAACTAAAACGGTGGATCATTTCCACAAGGCTTTGGGTAAAATTATGTGGGATGAATGCGGTATGGCGCGTAATGCCGAAGGTTTGAAGAAAGCCATTGCCGACATTCGTGCTTTGCGCGACGAATTCTGGCGCGATGTGCGTGTTCCCGGAACGGCCAATGGTTTCAATCCTGAATTAGACAAAGCCGGTCGCGTAGCCGATTTCTTGGAATTGGGCGAGTTGATGTGTTTAGATGCCTTGAACCGCGAAGAAAGTTGCGGTGGTCACTTCCGTGAAGAATATCAAACAGAAGACGGGGAAGCTTTACGCAACGATGATGACTTCATGTATGTGGCTTGTTGGGAAAATAAAGGCCAAAACGATTGGACTTTACACAAAGAAGCCTTGAACTACGATGTGATTAAACCAAGTCAACGTAATTATAAATAATTTCATGGCCATTTGGCCGAATCAAACATAAAAAAGGTTCATCATGGAACACAAAACAATCAATTTGAAACTCAAAGTTTGGCGTCAGGCCAGTGCCAATGCCGCCGGCGGTTTTGAAACGTACGACGCTAATAATATCTCAACGGAAATGAGTTTCCTCGAGATGTTTGATGTATTGAACGAACGCTTAATTGTGGAAGGAAGAGAGCCCATTGCGTTCGACCACGATTGCCGTGAAGGTATTTGCGGTATGTGCAGTATGTATATCAATGGACGTGCTCATGGTCCTTGGAAAGGAACCACTACTTGTCAGTTGCACATGCGTGCTTTCCAAGATGGTGAAACCATTACCGTTGAACCGTGGCGTGCACAAGCCTTCCCTGTTATTAAAGATTTGACGGTTGATCGTCGTGCGTTCGATCGTATTCAACAAGCGGGTGGTTATGTGAGTGTAAACACCGGGAATGCGCAAGACGGAAATGCCTTACCCATTGAAAAAGACAGTGCTGATGCGGCTTTTGCAGCGGCGGCTTGTATTGGTTGCGGTGCTTGCGTAGCGGCTTGTAAAAATTCGAGTGCCATGTTGTTTACTTCGGCTAAAGTATCGCAGTATGCTTTATTGCCACAGGGTGAACCTGAACGCAAAACCCGTGTTTTGAATATGATTGCGCAAATGGACAAAGAAGGCTTCGGTGCTTGTACTAATACAGGGGCTTGCGAAGCGGAATGTCCAAAAGAAATTTCAATTTCTAACATCGCTCGTTTAAACCGCGAGTATATGTCGGCACAGTTTAGTTTATAAGCAAAACAATTTTTATTCTTCGAAGCGTTGCCGAAAGGCAACGCTTTTTTTTAGGTATGAATAGAATTTATTCTACTTTTTAAGGTATTCGAACGCTTGCTTTGGGAATTGCGTGTACCAAACCCGATTTTTAGCAGCCTTCTATTTGCATTTATACCTTGAATTGAGTTATTTTGCGAGGAACTTAAACCCATAAATTAAACAATATGAAAAAATTTGTACTTGCCATGGCTATGATGGCCGGCACTATGATGGCCCAAGCCCAAGAAGTTCGTTTGAACTTGTATTCCGGGTATGTATTCGACGATGCGGTGGATTCGCGTTACGATGCTTATAATTATTATAATGGAAAAGTGAAAGGGGCTTATCAGTGGGGCGCCGGTTTTGAATTGATGGCGGCTCCGAAAACAGGGGTTGAATTATCGTTTCAACGCATGAAAACAACAGCACCCTTGTATTATTATAATGTTGGCACTCAGTTCACGGAGTTCGATTTAACCATGAATCATTTGATGTTGGGCGTGAATCGTTATTTCCGCAGTGAAGGCAGTATGGCCGAATTTTATACCGGTGCTCAAGTGGGTTTATTATCAATGCCTTGGCGTAACCCCATTAAATTAAGTAATGGTTCGATGGAAAAATTGGCTTGGGGTTTGAAAGCCGGTTTGAATATTTGGCCAATGTCGAATGTGGGTATTAAAATTCAAGGACAAATGCAATCGGCCATGCAAGCGGTAGGCGGT
Organism: Chitinophagaceae bacterium; assembly: GCA_051006655.1. Classification (GTDB taxonomy): domain Bacteria; phylum Bacteroidota; class Bacteroidia; order Chitinophagales; family Chitinophagaceae; genus OLB11. The sequence goes on along the minus strand of JBPCSZ010000019.1, from coordinate 5,975 downwards.
GGTTTATATATGGGTACCGGTGGTGCCCATGTAGGTTTAACCAGTGCTTCTACCTTGTATCAGTTTGGCATTACGGGAGGATTAATTTTCCGCTTCCCTGAAAGCAAATAATTTTAAAAACAATCTGCACAGGGTGATGAATACGTGGTATAATCAATACGAGAAATTTATTTTCTATTTTTTAATAGGAATTCTTAGTGTTTACATTGCTGTTGAAATCATCACCCTGTGTTATTTTTTTATTTCCGGACTCTTAACGCTTTCGCCGTCTCCCGAATTTTTATTTTTCGATAACGCCGAAGCTTCTAAAATTTTACCTACTTTTTTTAGTATTCTTATTTCCGTCGAATTGATTGATACCCTGCGCCATTACATGCGCGATCATAGTATTCAATCGCAACATATTGTAACCATCGGACTCATAGCCATTGCCCGAAAATTATTGATTTTAGATTTTGCCCACGGCGACGCCCTCATCAATTTCAGCATCGCCGCATTAATTATTTGCTTAGCCCTGGCCTTCTATTTTATTAAAAAAGCCAGTTTCTCTTACAAAGAAGATTAGTTCATTATAAACTCGCACTCGCTTTTCACACGCGCTCTGAATTTGTGCGTGCCCCTCAGTGGTCTCCCCTGTTTCCTGTTTGCCGGCACTGTTCCCTCACTTCGGGTCGGGCTTTACGCTCCAAGCTTGCGCTCGTGCCTCACGCAAGGCTTTCCGCTGCAATCCCTCACGCCATAAACCTCGCTTTCGCTTCCTCGCACTCGCTTTGATTTTAGAAAGGGCATGCCCTTTCTCTACCAATCTCCGAATTGTTTTTGCGTGGGCAAATTCAAATCGCCCCTACAACCTCCGAATTATATTTTTTATTCCGATTTAATGAGGGTTGTATGGTAAACATTTTTTCCATCGTTGGCTTGCATGATGTAAACCCCTTGGCGCCATGTTTTTCCATCTATCTGAATGGTATTACCGGTTGAAGTAGAAGCTACTATTGTTTGGCCACGCATATCGCAAACGTGCCAATGAATGTTTGAAGTCGAATGCTTCAATGTAAGATTCCAACTGCCGGTACTTGGATTTGGATAAACCGTAAAATCATTATCCTTCAAGTTGGAAACACTGTTGGGGAAACAGGCCAAGTTCCCTTGTTGGCGTGTGCGCAAGGTGTTGGCATTGTTGCTTGCAATACGATTCATAAAGGTATCGGCAGCCACACAATCGTTTTTCAAAGTGCGTTGCAAGAAGGGAAGTAAGTAATACAATACGGCACTGTTGGCTTGGGCATTGGGAATGGTATTGCCGCAACCGGAGGTGGTTTGCCCTAAAGTACACGTAACGCTACTGCCATTGCCAAAATCGCAATGGGTTAGATTTTTTAAAATGGCCAAGTATTTGAGCGAGGCGCCACAGGCGGTATAATGTTGTATTTGCACATTGGTATCGGCCACGCAATCGCGTTCGGCTGAAAGAATTAAGGTGGGTGCTGAAATAGTAGGTGCCCCAACTAATGAGGTAAGTGCATTATTATTGGTCGTTGCGGTTGCCATATTGAACAAGGCATAAATACTTGTATTATTTTGGGCTCCCACCATACTGCAACCTGCCCCCATGGAATGTCCGCCAATAGCGGCTTTGGAGGACACATGATTTTGAAATAATGGAATAGCATTGTTGTTATTGAGTAAGGGTAATTGATTGGCGAGGTATGCTATATCGGAAGCGAAATCGATATGCGTGGGCGAGAAGCCCCCTTCGGTGGTGGGCAAGGCCACAATAAAACCTTGTTTGGCTAATTCTTCGTAGAGGGTATTATAACTGTCGTACGTCATAACAAAACCATGTCCGAAAACCACTACCGGAAATTGTCCGGTAGCAAAGGGCGTATTATTTCCGGCTGTTGTTGCGGGGTAATAAATTTCGGTACCGATAGCGCGACCGGTACTGCCCCAATTGGTGGCCCCGCTAATGGTACTACCACCGGTGCGCGAGGCATCGTACACGTTTACGCTAATATGGCCTACGGCAAAGGGTTGCGCGAAAGAAGATAAAGAACCTAGTAAGGCTACTAAAAGAAGGATATAGGGTTTCATAACATAGGAATGATGCTATAAAAATAGGCTAATGTTGTTCCTAATTTTGATATTTTTTTTGATTTGGTATAAAGGTCTAAATAAGAAATCGATTGATTTCTATTATTTCAAGTTTTACTGTTTGAGCTTATAATTGGCGTAAAGGAAATGGTTCTTGCCTTATTTGTTAAATCATGCAACATGGTATTCTGTGTATGAATTTAAAAATGATTAAAAAAGTTGAGATAATTATATTTAGGTTTTTAGAAAAACAAGTCTAGATTTATTGATTATTAAAATAAAACGAACTAGAAAAAACGAAAGCTATGGTAGGAAAAATTATTCTTTACATCGTAGGGGCCTTGTTCATTATTCCGGGATTGGCCGGTATTATATCGGGTTTAGTGACACCCAGTAATTATGGCAATATAGGTGCATTCAGATTGGGTTATGGTTTTTTATTTTTTGCCATTGGTTGTATTTTAGTTTGGCTTGGGCGTATGATTAAACGAAAGAAAGTTTAATTGGAATTTTAATTCATAAATACTATTTGGACTTATACCATACGATGTATTGACGTGTTGGTATGGCGTGAGGGATTGTACCGGAAAGCGCCGCCTCGGGCGGACTTGGAGGGGAAAGCCCGACCCGAAGTGAGGGAACAGTGCCGGCAAACAGGAAACAGGGGAAACCACTGAGGGGCACGCACAAAATCTGTGCGAGTGCGGGAAAATCAGAGCGAGTGGATGTTGTAGGGGCGAATTGAATTCGCCCAACATGAAATGAGTGCGCGTGCGAGAAGCGAGTGCGAAGGGCTAATACATCCAGAGAAGAACGGGGGACGAGGCTTGTTGTAGGAGGGGATCGAGGATTTTGAAATTTTGGTTGGAAATGGCGGGACAGCCCCAGCCTTCGGGGGTGCCGTCGGGGTAAACATCGTTATCGGGCACGGCTTCCCAGGAATGCAAAACGATGATGCGTTTGAAGGCGTTGCTGTTACCGGCTTCGAGTCCATGCAATGCATATTTGGTATTTACGCCCCATTGGCTATAGCCTCGAGCGCCAATTTTATATTTTCCGAGCGAGGAGCAATGACTGCCATCTTCGTTGCTGAAATTGGGTTTGTTTTTGGTGAAGGTGAAGCTCCAAGGAAAGTTACCGCAACCGTGACTTACGGGGAAGCGATGAATGACTTTTTGTTGACGGGCATCGTACACCATAAAGCGGTTTCGGCCGGAGTGGAAGCTCATATCTAAGAACAAGATGAGCTCTTGGTTCATGTTATTGTTTTTGCAAAACGTGAGGGCTTCTTGGATGCGGGTTTTCGATAATTCGTTTTCGGGGCTTGGGGCCGGTGTTGAGTTAGCGCACGACATAGATAATAGAGTCAATAAGATTAAATAAATAAAACGCATTGTATAGAATTCCCGTAAATGTCAATATAAATGAGCCGCTTCGGGTGTTAAATAAAATAGAAGGATAATTAGAGTACGAGGTCAACAATCATGCCGGTGGCATACAATACACTGGCGATGCCGTTGGTGGTACCGAAGGCCAAGTTGATGCGTGAAATATCGTTGACTTTAATGAGGCTATGTTGGTAAATTAACATCAATACAAAAATGGTGGTGGCCACATTTTGTCCGGCGCTGTGTAGGTATTGGTAGCCAATATAAATGGCAATGCTAGCTGTAATGAGGTGTAGGAAGCGCGACACAAGTAGTGCGTTTTTACGGCCTAGGAGTTCGGGGATGGAATGGAGTCCGTGGCTGCGATCGAATTCTTCGTCTTGCAAGGCATAGAGGATATCGAAGCCTGAGACCCAAGTAAAAACCATGGCGGAGAGTAGGATGGGGAGTGTGGCGAATTGGGCGGTAACGGCTAAGTAGGCGCCAATGGGGGCGAGTGCGAGTCCAAGGCCAAGTACCCAATGGCAAAGTGGGGTGAAGCGTTTGGTATAGCTATACCCTAGAATAACCAAGAGGGCGATGGGTGAGAGAAAGAGGCAGAGTGGGTTGATGAAGGCGGTGGTGGCTACGAATAAAACGCACATGAGGATGATGAAGCCGAGGGCGTGTTGTGGTTTAACGATGCCGGCGGGAATTTCGCGTTGGGCGGTGCGTGGGTTGAGGGCATCGAAGCGGGCATCGATGTAGCGGTTGAAGCCCATGGCGGCGCTTCGGGCGAAGACCATGCAGGCGATAACGGCGAGGAGTTTGTGGAGTTCGAAGGGGGTTTGTGTTTGGGTAAAACCGAGTGTGAGTCCGAGTAAGGCAAATGGTAACGCGAAGATGGTGTGCGAGAATTTGACGAGTTCGAGGTAATGACCAATGGTTTTGAACACGAGGAATGCTTTAGGGGACAAAGATAGGGGTATGGTGTTGTATATTTTAAAGGAGGGTTGTAGGGGCGAATTGCATTCGCCCTTAGGTAAAAGAATTCGGAGCTTGGTAGAGGAAGGGCAAGCCCTTTTTGTGATTGGTTAATTTTTATCACAGAGGGAGGGAGGTGTTTTCACGGAGGGAGGTATTAGAGGGAGGGCAAGCCCTATCTGTGTTTGGATAATTTTTATCACAGAGGGTTGGAGGTGTTTTCACAGAGGGAGGAATTAGAGGAAGGGCAAGCCCTTTCTGTGTTTAATTAATTTTTTATCACAGAGGGAGGGAGGTGTTTTCACAGAGGTTTTGAGTTCGGGCGGTTTGCTGTATTGACCTGTTTGCTGTTTCGCTGAAAGTGTTTATTGATTTATCACGAAGGGGGTATGAGAAAAGGGTTTTGAATTACTTATAACAGACTATAAATGTTTCAACATGGTATTGGATGTTGATATTCTTGAACTTTGAAGCATGGGTGATAACGTAAATTGTACTAATTCGTTGACGGAAAAGGTGATTGGTTTAGCCATGCGAATTCATACACAATTAGGTCCGGGATTGTTAGAGAAGGTATATGTTGAATGTTTGTATTATGAATTAATCAAACATGGCTATTTGGTTGAAAAGCAAAAGTATTTAATGGTCAATTATGAATCGATTCAAATTCCGATAGGTTATAAAATTGATTTGTTGATAGAAGATCAATTGGTTTTGGAAATTAAAAGTGTTGATAGCATACACCCTATTTTCATAGCTCAAACCCTAACGTATATGAAATTAGGGGAATACAAAACAGGATTGATTTTGAATTTTAATGTTACCTCAATGCGATTTGGAATTAAACGATTGGTTCGGTAGAAATGGATATGTAGGCATTGTATTTAGGTATAACCTCTGTGAAAACACCTCCAACCCTCTGTGATAATATTGAGCACTAAAAAGTTAAACTCCATAAAACTCCCCTCCTTCAATGGCGTAAGCCATTCCCTCCTGCCAATGGGAACAAAAATTTAAGCGCTACCTCCTTTAAGCCCCACACATTTTATTTATATTTGCTTTCCCATGGCCGATAACTACGTTGTTTCCGCAATTAAGTACCGCCCGCAACATTTCAATACGGTTGTGGGTCAGTCGCATATTACAACCACCTTGAAGAATGCGATTAAAACCGGACAGTTAGCGCATTCCTTCTTGTTTTGCGGTCCGCGTGGGGTGGGTAAAACCACTTGTGCCCGTATTTTGGCTAAAACCATCAATTGTACCAATCGTACGGAAGACGGTGAAGCTTGTGATGCTTGTCCAAGTTGCGTTTCCTACCGCGAAAACACTTCTTTCAATGTGCATGAACTCGATGCTGCCTCGAATAATGGGGTGGATGAAATGCGCGATTTAACGGACAGTGTTCGTTTTGCACCGCAAGGCGACAGCAAATACAAAGTGTATATCATCGATGAGGTGCACATGTTGTCGAATGCGGCCTTCAATGCCTTTTTGAAAACCTTGGAAGAGCCGCCGCCGCATGCCATT